>CAYNEZ010000029.1:0-23810 GCA_964396365.1 uncultured Sangeribacter sp.
CCACCGCGTTGCTTACAAGCTCGCGGAGGAATATCTCATGATCGCTGTAAAGAAACTTTTTGATTACGGGGAAAATATTTTCAGTTGTAACCCCAATTTTTCCGTTAGCCATTTCTATATCTTATTTATGTTATATTTGAGTTTTTCTTGTTCTATACGGTATATATCAATTACCGTGCCAAAAATAAAACAAATCGGGGTTCTCCAGGATTAACGATTAACATTATTTAAAGAAGAAGCGGTCCATTTAAAGAAGAAGCGGTCCGGAATTTCCGAACCGCTTATCATTACATTTATGTACTTTTGATTATTTAATCACTTTCTTTTCACCATTTATGATATAGATGCCAGGAGCAGAAGCATTCTTCAACTTGCGACCGGAAAGATCATAGATGGTTTTTTCTTCAGTTGCGGGGCGAAGAGTCTCGACAGAAGTTCCAGCTTTCATATTGTAAATATATCCATATCCTACAATCGGATTGAATTCAGGATCATCCCATGCATCTTCATCTTCAGGGAAACCTATGTTGTTAACGGAAAGAGCCATTACAGAAAGGTCAGGAGTGGAAGTAGCATGTCCGGTAATGAATTCTTTTACCAATACCGGATCCCAGGTCTCTTCATCATAGCCTATATATTCAAATTCCATATTTTCCTTCATCCAAGAACCATAAGCAGGCACCGTTGAATTCATCCATTCATACATTCCGGTCACTTCCCCATCCTTAAGAATATTTGAATTACTGGGTGAATAGCTGCTTACAGGGGTAGATGACACGCCGATACCTCCGTTAGCGAGGTAAGTCAGGCAAAGGTCATCCTTCTGGTCATACTTGACAATGTTGTCGGAATTCATATCGAATACCCATACATGATATGTAGCGGGAGTCATGCTCCAGAAGCCACCACCCTTAGCAATGGTGCAACCATAAGTAAGGCCATCATTGGAAATACGAACGGAGTTTTCCTGATATGAAGGAGCATGATCTGTAATTTCATCATAAGCCTCAACATAAGCCATCCATTTTTCTTCCCAAGCTGCATACTTCTCATCATATTCAGCCATAGCCTTTGCGTATTCATCTGCATTTTCAGGAGTCATATAATCTGCCAATTCCGGGAAAGGAAGAGTCCAATCGTTTAAATTATAGTAGTCCGTGACAGCGTCATTATAAGCCTGAGACTGTTGAGGAGTCATATAATCCTCATAACTGGGTTGGTTTTCTTTAAATTCGCCGGGATATTCAGGCAATTCAAAACCTTCAGGCATAATAAGATCCTCATGTGGAATCTCATAGCTCCAATTTCCTTCCTCGTCTTCTTTATATATGATCGGATAACTGAAGGCTCCTCTTGCATCTTTGATCTCACCGATGACAATCTTTCCATCGCCTGAAATATCAATAGCCTTTACAAACATCGGCACTCGGCCTGCGATGTCATACTTTGGATAAGGAAGCAGGATTGGCTCTCCATAACCATCACCTTCTGCATTCCAAATACATGGAATGACCATAAGGGTATCATCCCCTTCTGTATAATTACACCCGACCATGCCACAAATACGGCTTCCATCGTTGGAAATAGCATTGGCAGAATTTGAGAAACTGTTACGTCCAGCCGTATTCAGCAAATGCCACTCGCCATTTTTCCAATATTCAGCACTTGCATCAGTCTGTCCTCCGACAAAGATGCCATTGTTGCTTATGCACTGGCCAATACCGAAATAATATTGCTCTTCAGAATACTCCGATTCTCTGGAATAAGAGAATACTTCGCCAGTCTCAAGATTAAAGATGCGAAGATCATCCGGCGTGATATTGGACACAGCATACTTGCCGTTGGGAGATAATTTCTGGATGAAAGCATCATCTAACTTTACAGGATCTTGAACGTCAGCAGCAAAAGCTGCAAGACTGATAGCCGAAACTCCTGTGATAAGTAGTATTTTCTTCATAAATAAAGAGTTTAGTTATAGTTATGTTTATTATTCTGTCTCTGCTGTCTCAGTTGCCTCATCTTCTGAAGCCACTTCTTCTGTGAATTTTGTATAGCCTTCAGAAACAAGAAGATTGTACCAGTTGAAAAGTTTCTTTATATCTGATGGGTATACCCTATCTCGGTCGAAATCCTCCACTGCCTTTGCAAATTCCTCGCGGAGCATATCGGTATCCATAGCCTTTACATCGATTTTCTTGCCTTCTTCCACCGCGTATACACGGTCAAGTATCTTGTCGAGAGGGAGATCTTCTCCGACTGTGTACATTGCGATGTCGCCCAGACAGACCACTCTGTCGCGTGCGCCAAGTGGGAATCTTTTTTTGCTCACAATGTCTTCTACAAGAAGTGTTCTTTTTCCCGGAGTGATGATTTTGTAGAGTCCGGGTTTTCCTGTAATGGAAAGTATGTCTTTAAGCATAATATTACTGATTTAAAAATTATTCATAAGTAATCATCTGACAAGTGTATATTCAACTGAATCAGAATGAAGTCTTGGGTTAACTGCCGCTATCCCTTTGATTGGCTCTATACGTAACGGGAGGCGTTCGCCACGATGTTCTGCAAGGTCATTATAGTCAACGACCACCCTCACACCCTTCTTATCATTGGAAAACTCACTCATCGGGACAAAGTAGCTCACCCTAACATTAGAGGGAAAAAGAAGAAGGTTTTCATCATGAGGCACATTCTCAGCCACCACTGTCACCATATCTTCCTTTGCAACGAGGGGCTCGACATTGACCTTGACATTTACGCTTCCAGGTATAAGTCTCACTCCAGGAATATTCTTCAATTCAGATATGAAACTTTTTGTCTCCGAAAGGTCTTGTTCGACGTATGACTTTGTCATTACCCTGTGAAGAGTATCGATAATTTCCCTCGGACCATATGCCGTCACTCTTGGGGGATCGGATACCGGGTGACCATAGACAATATATCCGGCTCTTGCACTTGCCTTAACTTCAGCTACTACCGGAATAGCTTTACCGGGATTGTCAGTATATATCAATCTCAATGAGTCCAAGCTTGTAGAGAGAATCGTAGCACTACTGCCGAATGTCTCTTTCAATGCAGACATCATGTCGGAACGTGAGCAAATCATCTGGCCATGTTCCGCCAATTCATGGAAATTGAGAGTCAAGGTTGGAGTCTTCATCCACATAGTTCGCATGAGACTTGATCCCTTATCTTTAACTTCCACATGTATTGTCTTTGGGACATCTGATATGAAAGTGATAGAATCCGGCTTATTGCTGATCTTGATATTTACAATACAGCCATCCTGCACAGAGTCATTAAGAGTGAGTATGAGCCAAAACATTGCAGCTATTCCTATAAATACTGCGAACGTCAGCATACTCCGGAATCTTGAAGACTTCCGGAGTATCCTACACCATTCCTCTATCGTATTTATAAAATTTTTCTGCATGCAGACCCCGAAAAAAAGATTTCAGGTGCTTATTGCTGAGTGTTGGGATTTTCCACACCTGCAGGGAACACTGAGCTCTTATCAACTTTTATCTGCATTCCGGGTGCCACTTCAATCATTACTGTAGTATCGGATATATCCTTGAGTTTACCATGGATTCCACCAGCAGTAACAACTCGGTCGCCGTTTTTCATAGCCTCGCGGGCCTTCTTGATTTCTTTCTGTTTTTTCTGTTGGGGACGGATCATGAAGAAATAGAAAATCACGATCATAGCCACAATCATAAGCATTCCGCTGAGGCCTCCGCCTCCGGCTGCTTGCTGAAGAAGAATTGAATTCATATCTTTAGATTTTATAGATTATTTCCTTAATTTTCCTGATTCTTTGAGATTTGTAATGACAGTAGCAAGAAGTCCATTGATAAAAGAACCGCTCTTTACTGAGGAATAGCTTTTGGCGATTTCGATATATTCATTTAGGGAAGCCTGAATTGGAATTTTGGGAAAATTCATGATTTCTGCAAGTGCCGTCTCCATAATCACGACATCCATATATGCCAGACGATCTGATTCCCAATGTTGCTTATTCAAAGCTTCATCTATATATCCTCTATATACTGCCCCTTTTTTGACGGTAGCTTCGAACAATTCTTTACCGAATTTGGAGTCTTCATTGTCCTTATACATAGGAAGCACAGGCTCCTTAATCTTGCTTTCAGGATCAGATTTCTGCTCTTCAAACCGCCGGAATGTCTTCAGTACAAATTCGCCCATGATTTCAAGATCATCATTCCAGAACACAGACATTGTCTCAAGTCGTTCCAAAAACTCTGGATCAGAGAGAATGATGTTTCTCATGGCTTTCTTCCAGAATTCACAATCCGCATGAAGATCGCTCATCGGATCTTCCATATACTCCTTGTATAAGTCCGACTCCGTGATTTTCTTAAGCAGATGTCTGATAAGATCCCGATCCTGCTCCAGCCATGAAATCTTGCTTTTCTTGATGAACTCTTGAATCTCATCATCGTCTTTGATAAGCTTTACAAGTTCGTTGTCAATGAATTTTGGATTAGGATTCATATCTTCCTCTCTTCTCAAATAGCGATGGCGTCGCTCATCAAGATCCACCTCCCTTTGATATGTGATATCGACCGGAAGCATCAGAAGTCGAAAATAGAGTTCCCTGGCTTTTTCTAAACTTGATTTCAGGTCGGCCAATCCATCTGATATATTGTCTTGGCTCGAAGCAAACTCTTGGAATGTCTGAGCTACCAACTCCTTTGCCCTGTCAATTCCTCTTGGAGAATAGTTTTCATATTTTTCTACAATAGAATTTATCTTTTGGTCGGTAGATATAAAATGACGGAAAAGTTCAGGCCAAATTTTTGAGTCAGACTTTGGATCTTTCAAGAAATTCTTGTAGATAGCCGATTCCTTGATCCTATCGCAGAGATCATCAATGCATTTTTCAAGAGGAAATTTTCCTATCGAATTCTTGCTTATGACAGACTTCATTATGTTGTCGCCCAAAAGCCGTTGGATAAAGCGAGTATCGTAGAGAGCTGATATTTTACTGCGCTGATGGAGCGACTTAGCTATAGAAACCATCAAGTAGAGATAGTCCAGATAGAGTGTATATGCAAAACGTTTTTCTTTTGTAGGTGCAGATGGCGCAGATTGCACTGAAAAATTGTTTTGCACAAGAAAATATGAATAAAGCAGTTGCACCACTTTTATCCTTATGAGAACTCTATTAATCATAAATTATTGATTTATAATATTGTATACACCAACACTCGAGTCAATGCATATATCAAATAATTTACAAAGTTAATATATTCCTTTGATTAATCCAAAAATATACGACAAAATTAGCGAAAAAAACTCCTTATTCCTCATTTCTCTGCCTAACGGCTTCATAAATCATAATTCCAGCTGCTACCGACACATTGAGCGAGCTTATCTCCCCTATTATTGGAATTGCCGCCAAATCATCGGAAAGCCGTAGAACTTCTTCAGATATACCAGTCTCCTCGGCACCCATCACAATAGCCACCGGCACGGTATAATTAATTTTGGTATAGTTTTCAGCTCCTTTTTCCGTAGCCGCCACTATTTTATAGCCATTTTCCTTGAGTTGCCTTACAGCATCAAGAGTGTTTCTTTCCCGACATACGGGAATATGGAACAATGCACCGGCAGATGTCTTAATAGCATCTGCTGTGATAGACACAGAATTATGAGAGGGAATCACAATCGCATCCGCACCTGCGCAGCAGGCAGTACGGGAAATTGCACCAAAATTTCTGATATCCGTCACTCCATCAAGCACAATAATCAAAGGCGTCTTTCCTTCTTCATAAAGTGATGGTATGATATTATCAAGTTTTTGATATGGCACAGCTGCAAGAATCGCTATTGCACCCTGATGATTTTTCATTGTGATTCGGTTGAGCTTTTCTTGAGGCACTCGTTTCACCAAGATGCCATAAGACTTTGCTTTTCCAAGGAGCTCTCTTGCTAAATCACCGTTAAAATCAGTTTTAACAAGTATCTTGTCGATGTCTTTGCCAGCTTCTATTGCTTCTATTATTGCTCTTAACCCGAATATATAATCACTTTTTTCCATATCGAATTTCTAATTTAAAGATATCATTATCCTTTCAATAACGCCCGGGCATTAGAAAGAGCAGCCTCATTGATTTCTTTACCGGAAAGCATTCTGGCGATCTCCCTGACACGCTCTTCAACACCAAGTGTCTTTACATGGCTCACAGTGCGCTCACCTTCATCGTGCTTGTAAACAAGAAGGTGAGAATTTCCTTTCACAGCTACCTGAGGGAGATGAGTGATAGCAAAAACTTGCATACCTGATGCAATGTCGGCCATCATTGATCCCATTCTGTCAGCAATGTCGCCCGACACGCCGGTATCAATCTCATCGAATATGACTGTAGGAAGTTTAAGCTTATTAGCTGTAATGGCTTTTATGCATAAAGTGAGCCGAGCCATCTCTCCTCCCGATGCAGTCTGCGACAATGGCATCAGTGGTTGATTTTTATTGAATGCACAAAGAAATTCCACCGTATCCTTTCCATCCGGAGTGAGTTTTCCCTTTGTAATGCTTGCATTAAACCTTAGGTTTTTCAATCCCAGTGGACGGGCATCAGATGTGAGAGTCTCCTCAAACCTTTTTGCTGCCGCTGCCCTTGAAACACTTATCTTCTCAGCTTTCTCCTTCAGTGTATCGCCAAGTTTTCGAGCTTCAGATTCGAGAGCATTGAGTTCTTCTATATTCTCAGATCCGCTGCCATTTTCTTTTTTAAGCGATTCAAAGAATGCCACCAGAGCTTCATAGTCAGCCATCTTGAAGCGTTTTACAGCGTCATAAAGTTCCTTTAACCGTGCATCCGCTTTAGCAAGCCTGACCGGATCAGATTCTATACCGGAAGCAATCCTTGAAAGAGAGTCTCCGATGTCTTTTAACTCTATGTAAACATTCCGTAGACGTTCCATAAGTCCAGCCTGAGAATCATTTGTTTCTCCTTCAAAAAGCGTGAAGTCAATTCCATCGATACAGTTTCCTGCATCTCCTATCATGGATAGAGCAGAAGTGTCGGAAATCGAAATCAGATATGCCGCCTGATTGATACGGCTTCTAAGATCGTCGGCATCAGACAGGATGTCGTAGTCTTTCTCAACTTCTTCCAATTCTCCTTTCTTGGGATTGATCTTTGATAGCTGTTCAAATTGAAAAGCACGTAATTCTTGGTTTTCCCGGCTACGCTCCATTACGTCGCGGAGTTTCTTGATTTTGTTTCTTAAGCCGACGAACCTTGCGAAATCCTTCTTATAGTCGGCAAGCATTTCAGCATTGTCTGCTATGGAATCGATGACACTTAACTGATAGTCAGGTTTTGATAAGAGTCGGTTGGAGTGCTGAGAATGAATATCCACGAGTCCTCCGGCAACTTCAGTCAGCAATGGAAGAGTCACCGGTGTGTCGTTGATGAATGCGCGGCTGCGTCCATTAGCTGAAATTTCGCGACGAACAATAATCTGGCCATCGTTCCAATCAAGATCGTTGGATTCGAATATTTCTTTAAGACCTTCTGCCACCATATCAAACACACCCTCAATGATAGCTTTTCCTTCTCGATTTGCGAGAACCTTGCTATCGGCTCGTTCTCCCATGAGAAGGGAAATAGCACCCATCATGACAGATTTACCTGCACCAGTCTCTCCAGTTAGAATCGTCAATCCTTCGTTTAGGTTCAGTTCTACACTGTCAATCAGCGCGTAGTTATAAATTGAGAGTTGTCTGATCATACGGTTTTCACTCTAAAAAAATTAATTATTCTCATCTCCCTTTTTTATTTTGTCAAGACGCTCGTTTTCCGAGGGATAAATAGGCTGCAACAACTTATACACAAGTTCGCGTTCAGTTTGAGGGGCTTTTGAATAGACATTTACGAGCTCATCTAATTTAGAGTCCCTGAAGATTGACAAAGCTGCTGACATGGCGTCAGCTTTATATACATTTTCTATGGCACTTAGGGATGAAGTGATTGACGCGCGACCTTTATCGGGGGATGTTACCATCTCGTCAAGCCCTTTTCTATGATAATCATAGAGCATTTGGCGATAGGATGAAGTTGACGGGGAGGTGAAAGATGTCAAAACCCCGCTTCTATTCTTCGGGTCTTCAAAAGCTTTCCATCCTATTTCTCCCAGACTCTGAGCAGCTTGGACAATTGAAGCGGCTCTTTCATAATAAGGTTCTCCACCCATAGGAGAAAAACTGTCGAAGTCAAGTGCTAAGAAAAGATAGGCATAATAATTGAGTATCGCAGTAAGATTGTTGTCAATTGTCGTAGAGTTAAATATCAATGGCTCCCCTTCACTATATTCAAAACTTATCCTGTTGTCTTTAAAATTAAACAGTGTGGTAGTATAAGTAGAGTTATATACCGGACGTGAAAGCTGCACCTGAAGATCACCCGTAATACGATCATCGGTGTATTCACTCACTGTCAGATATAGGCGGCAATCTATTTTCTCATTATTTGAGAAAGTCGCGTTTGAGAATCGGGTCTCATTCATATATTCCGTAATCGCCTCCTGAAGAGTCTGGAATACAGACTTTGATCCACCCTCGATTTTCTGCGCGTTGACTTCCACAGTGCAGTTTAGTTCCTGAGCAAAAGCCCCGGAAGATATAGTCATGGCTACAGGAGCCAATAAATATTTCAATACTCTCTTTCCCTTCATCAATTTATCTGGAGAAATCCCTCCAATCCTTCAAGTTCATCTATAATGTCGGCAGCAACTTCCCTCTTACTCTTCGCAGGATATTCTGTTTCTGTGCCATCCTTCTTTATGATGGTCACCTGATTGGTATTCTTATTGAATCCTGCAAGTGGGTTTTGAAGAGAGTTGAGAACAATCATATCAAGAGACTTTCTATTTAATTTTTCGATCGCATTCTCGTGCTCGTGATCAGACTCTAAAGCAAACCCTACCAGAATCTTATTTTCTTTTTTAGCTCCCAGATGAGCCGCTATATCCGGATTTTTGATAAGTCGCAGTGTGAGGTCGCCTGTTTTTTCACGCTTGATTTTAGTATCGTGACATATCTCAGGAGCATAGTCAGCTACGGCTGCCGAAAGGATAGCAACATCGCATTCTTCGAATGCTTTATCTGCAGCAGCAAGCATCTCCCTGGCACTTCTGACATCTATCCTTGATATATTTTTGGCACCGGATGTCTGCAATGCTACAGGCCCTGTCACTAAAGTGACTTCTGCCCCCCTTGAAGCCGCCTCTTCCGCTATTGCAAACCCCATTTTTCCACTCGAATAGTTGCCGATAAATCTTACGGGGTCAATTTCTTCATAAGTAGGGCCAGCTGTCACAAGAATCTTTTTCCCTTTTAGACTCTCCTTATGAGAGAAATATAGTTCTACCCTTCTTAAAATATTTTCCGGCTCTTCCATGCGTCCCTTTCCTGTCAAATGGCTTGCAAGCTCTCCAGAAGCGGGCTGGATGATCTCGACCCCATCGTGCTCGAGTGATGAGATGTTGCGTTGGGTAGATGGGTGTGCCCACATATCAAGATCCATTGCAGGCGCAACCATAACATGGCTTTTGGCAGACAGATACGTAGTGATAAGCATGTTGTTAGCAATACCATTTGCCATCTTTCCAATGGTGGAGGCAGTAGCCGGAGCAATAACCATCAAATCTGACCATAAACCAAGATCTACGTGGGAATGCCATTCGCCTGTATTGGCCGCAAAGAATTCTGACACTACCGGTTTGCCACTTAATGCGGCGAGGGTAGCCGGTGTGATAAACTCTTTGCCATTTGGAGTGATCACCACTTGAACTTCAGCTCCTGCCTTTATGAAAAGGCGAAGAAGATAGGCACTTTTATAGGCGGCTATGCCTCCTGAAATACCCAATACTATATGTTTCCCTTTCAAGGTCTGCATATTTATTTCTTTAGATATTCATATTGAAGCCTACGCAACTGGTCTTTCGTTTCTTTTGGGAAGTCGCCTTGCATGATCCATTGTATGAATCCCGGCTCATGACGCACTATATCCTTTACCTTACGGCCTTTGTTTTTCCCAAAATTAAAGATTGGCTCATGGTTGTCGTCATAAATCATTCGGCCGGCAAGATCAACATTCCTGCCACCACTTGAGAATTCCGCGAGGGCCTTAACATCGTTCTTAAGTTCAGGATAGCGTTCAAGCTGACTCAAAAGCACTTCATAGGTAGCCCTGGTGTCAGCGTTGGCAGAGTGCGCATCTGTCAGTTCCTTTCCGCAGTAAAAGCGGTAGGCCGCAACAAGTGTGCGTTGTTCCATCTTATGGAAAATACCTTGAACATCAACAAAATTTCTTCCAGCCACATCAAAAGATAGTCCGGCTCTTCCAAATTCCTCTATCAACAACGGCACATCAAACTTATTTGAGTTGAAGCCGGCTATGTCACTGTCGGAAAAGAGTTCATGAAGAGACTTTGCAATCTGCCTGAATGTCGGAGCATCTTTTACATCTTCATCGCTTATGTGATGTATTGCCGTGCTTTCTTCAGGAATATGACATTCCGGATTGATGCGACGCGTCTTCTCTTCTGTATGTCCGTCTGGAAAAACCTTGATGATTGATATCTCAACGATCCTGTCGGATGTGACACTTGTGCCAGTCGTCTCCAGATCAAAGAATATAATAGGTCGTATAAGATTTAATTGCATGATTCTTTCTTTTTATTCGATCACTTGCATCGGCATCTGAAGCATTACTACATTTTCATCCTCTTCCTGCTCAAAGGGCATAAAAAGACCGGGCCGTCCCGGATCGGAAAGCTTGACTATAATGGATTCTCCCGGGAGATTATTTAGAACTTCAAGCATATACACACTGTTGAAGCCTATGGAAAGAGGATTTCCTTCATAGGAACAAGCCACCTTTTCCTCTGCTCTTGTGGAATAGTCAAGATCTTGAGACTGCAGTTTCACAGCGTTCTCGTCCATGCTCATTTTTACTAAACTTGATGCCTTGCTCGCAAATAGGGACACTCGCTTCATTGCTGCCAAAAGCACAACACGGTCTACCGTCAGTTCGTTAGGATTATCCTTTGGAATAACACGATTATAGTTTGGATAATTGCCTTTTACAAAGCGACATCCAAGACGGAAGTCTCCAAATGAGAAAATAGCGCTCTTCTCATCCTTGCGTATCCTTACGCTTTCTGTATCTTTTCCAATCAAGGATCGCAATATGCCTGCAGGTTTTCCCGGCAGAATAAAAGAGGTCTCGCGATTTGGTTGATATTTTGTATTGATGTAACGCACAAGTTTATGAGTGTCAGACCCCACGAATGTGATGTCTTTTTCGTGGAAGTCCCAATAGACTCCCGTCATCATAGGGCGAATAGTCTCGGTGCTTATGGCAAAAAGAGTGAAGTCTAAACCTCGTTGGATCACTTCGGCCGGAATGACCATTTCTATAGAAAGATCATCGGTCTCAAAACTCTGTGGATATTCGGCTGCATCAACTCCCATAAACTCAAAGTGGCCACCCGGGAAAATAAGGTCAACTGTCCCTGTAGTCTCTTCGATTTCAAATGTGAGCGGAAAATTTGACACTTCCTTCACAACATCCATCAACCTTTTGGCATTAATAGCGATCTTGCCGTCGAGCCCTTGATTAGTTATCTCTATTCTTGCTGTCATCACGGTCTCTTGGTCAGAGCCGGTGATGAAAAGGTTGTCTTCTCTTACTTCAAGAAGGAAATTGTCAAGAATGGAAAGTGCATTTTTTGCATTTACCACCTTACTGACAGCTGAAAGTTGCTGCTGAAGAGTCTTTCCGTGAACATTAAATTTCATATATTTTGCTATTGTATTATATTTCAAAATCTTATTTGCATACTTCTTTTTTATCCAAAGTGCATCTATTCTTAAAAGGCAAAGATAACAAAAAAAAATCGTATATGCAAAAAAAAGTTCCACGCAATGGACTTGCATGGAACTTTATAGAGGAATTTAGAAATTATTTCTCTTCTTCTGCTTCAGCTACTACACACACAGGAACTTCTGCATTTACATCGCGGTGGAATTTCACAGTGCATACATAGTCACCTACCATCTTGATAGGATTCTTCAATGAGATGAGCTTGCGGTCGACATTATGGCCGAGCTTAGCAAAAGCATCAGCAATCTGGGCTGCGCCTACGCTACCATAAATTACGCCATTTGCACCAGTCTTAGCTTCAATGACAAGCTTAACGTCTTTGATAGCGTCTGCCTGGCTCTGAGCCTCTGCAAGTATTGCAGCAATCTTATGTGCGCGCTGACGAAGGTTTTCCTGAAGTTCTTTGAGGTTGGCATCAGAAGCGATGACAGCCTTACCCTGAGGAATCAGATAGTTACGACCATAACCATCCTTCACTTCCACTACATCATCCTTGTAGCCAAGTTCGACTACGTTTTCTTTGAGAATAAGTTTCATATATAGCTTTCGTTAAAATGGTTATTATTTCATTAAGTCAGTCACGTAAGGAAGAAGTGCGAGGTGACGGGCACGCTTAACTGCCTGAGCCACACGGCGCTGAAACTTCAGAGAAGTACCGGTGATACGACGGGGAAGGATCTTACCCTGCTCGTTGAGGAACTTCTTGAGGAATTCAGGATCCTTGTAGTCGATATATTTGATACCGCTGCGTTTGAAACGACAGTATTTTTTCTTACGAGTGTCTACTGTAAGAGGAGTAAGATAACGGATTTCGCTGTTTGCTGCCATGATTATGCCTCCTTGTTTTCTGCTTCAGCCGGAGCCTCAGCGGTTTCACTTGCTTTGTTTGCTCTCAGGTTGCGACGCTTCTCAGCATATTCAGCTGCATACTTGTCAAGACGGAAAGTGAGGAAACGAAGCACTTTCTCATCGCGACGATATGCGATTTCAAGCTGTTTAACGAGAGTAGGCGCGCCTTCGAATTCGAGAAGGCAGTAGAAGCCTGTTGATTTCTTCTGGATGGGATAAGCCAGTTTGCGGAGTCCCCATTCCTCTTCATTGACGATTGTAGCGCCGTTCGCTGTCAATACGCCTTTGAATTTTTCTACCGCTTCCTTCATCTGTTCGTCAGACAAAACGGGAGTTAAAATGAAAACGGTTTCGTAACGATTCATACGTTTTATTAATTAATTGGTTATTTTTCACTGTTTTGATACCGAAACAAACATGATTCGGCTCAAAAACGGCACAAAATTAATAAAAAAAACTTAAACATCCAAGGTTTTTTTCATTTTATGCCGTTTTTTGTATTCATTTTAAAATATATTAGCTATGTTGAATGCAATTACAGCTAAAACCCATGCAAGTGCAGTGTTATATAAGAGTGAGAATAGACCATAGCGCCAACTGCCAGTTTCCCTCACGGTAGCTGTAAGGGTGGCTATACATGGGAAATAAAGCAAAACAAACACAAGGAATGCTATGGCGGAAGCCGTTGTGAAAGGAGTCTTTCCTGTAAGTGGCGAAGGAGTCTTTAGTCGCTCGCTAAGAGCGTCGGCATCGTCATCTCCAACATACAACACTCCCATTGTAGAGACGACAACCTCTTTTGCAGCCATGCCGGCTATAAGAGAGACGCAAGACTGCCATCCAAGTTCCATCGGCCGGACTATAGGCTCGCAAAACTTACCAATGTTTCCAAGAATGGAATGCTCTTGTTGATAAGAATGGAGCACAAGCTCATTGATCTCTTCTTCCGACTTGTCAGCACTTGCATTGGCGGGCATTTCAGCCAATGTCGACTCTACATATGATTTTGGCACTTCGTCAAAGGAATAACGAGGGAAATAAGACAAGGCCCAAATAATTATAGAAGCAACCAGGATCAGGCCTCCCATCTTCTGGAGATATTGCTTTGCCTTTGACCACATGCTACGGACAACAGCTTTATAGGTAGGCACACGATAAGGTGGCAATTCCATGACAAACGGAGTTTCATCTGCTTTAAACCAGAACTTCCTTAACATCTTTGCAGTGAGAATTGCCACGACGATACCTAATAAATATAGTCCGAAGAATACCAACGCACCGTGATGGGGGAAGAAGGCCCCTGCCAAAAGAACATAAATAGGCAATCTTGCAGAGCAAGACATAAATGGGAGAATAAGAATTGTAATCAGTCTGCTTGAACTACTTTCTATTATGCGAGTAGACATTATTGCCGGCACGTTGCATCCAAAACCTGTCACAAGAGGTATAAAACTTTTTCCATGGAGTCCCATTTTATGCATAAGTTTATCCATAATGAATGCGACTCTCGCCATATATCCTGAATCTTCCATAAAAGATATGAAGAAATATAGGATAAGAATATTGGGAAGGAATACGATAACACCACCTACACCTCCAATGATTCCATCAAGAACCAGATCTTTAAGCGGACCATCGGGCATAAAGCGTGATGTCAGTTGGGAGATCCATGCCACCAGGTCTTCGATCCATTCCATAGGATATGAACCGAGTTCAAAGGTACACCAAAAGATGAAGAACATTGCAGCAAGGAAAATTGGAAATCCGAAGAGCTTATTAGTGACCAAAGCATCGATTATCTTAGTGGTCTTCTCATCATGCACAAGGTTTCCTTCAAGTGTCTCGGCAAGAGCACCTTGAATAAAGCCATATTTATTTGCTGCAATAGCTGTCTGCACATCTTCATTGATCTCCAGCTTTATTTCTGCCGCTACCCTATCGCGATCTTCAATTATCTTTTCATAATCAGGAATTTGTTTGATCAGAAGTTCGGCTTCAGGATCTCCTTCAAGAAGTTTTATGGCAAGATATCGGTTGGCAAAATGAAGCGGCACCTTAGACTCTGCCTTTAAATCTGCTCTTAGAACATTAACGCCAGCTTCAATTTCCGGACTCATTTTTACATGTATATGGCGAGTATCCGGATGCTTCATCTCATACACTTCGATGACAGTGTCAAGAAGCTGATGCACTCCCCTTCCTGTTGCTGCCACCGTAGGAATGATCGGCACACCAAGCATTGCACCCAATTCCTTATATTTAAGTGTAGCTCCAGACTTCTCAAGTTCATCATACATATTCAGGGCAATCACCATCGGACGGTTCATGTCGATTAGTTCGGTAGTCATATAAAGATTTCGCTCAAGATTTGATGCCACGATCACATTTATCATCACATCCGGAGTTTCATCTCTAAGATATCTTACCACATATTGCTCTTCAGGACTGTAGGCGGAGAGTGAATATGTGCCTGGTAGATCCACTATGTTAATACGATACCCCTTATAATTAAGGTGTCCTGACTTTGCGTCGACAGTCACCCCCGCATAGTTGCCAACATGCTCGTTGGCACCGCTGACGATATTGAAAAGTGAGGTCTTGCCACAATTCGGATTGCCAAGAAGAGCTACATTTATAATCTTGTCGTGCCTTACTGCATGGGAAGCATCTTCATCATGCTGTGCAGTTGCTTTTTTCTCTGCCTTATCAGCGTCCGGTTCGTGGTCATGCCATTCTTGCAAGGGCATGATTTCTATCATCGAAGCCTCATTTCGCCTAAGAGACACTTCATAATCCATCAAAGCATACTTTACTGGATCCAAGAGAGGAGCATTCAGCATGCATGTCACTTCCCTGCCACGCACAAATCCCATCTCCATTACCCTTTTTCGGAAAGCACCATGTCCGAGTATTTTCGTTATCACGCCGGTTTCTCCCGGCTGGAGGTCGACTAATCTCATTTTGCTATATAGACTAATTCTAAATTACTGCAAAATTACAAAAAAATAGTCATACCGACAATACTCATTTCTGAGTATGAAGTAGCTCAGAAAAATCAAACGACATATATTAACCAAGCAGCTGCAAGTGTCTTGATATGTAAACGGCGGCTAATCTTAGACATACTGGCATTGTCGATCAGTAGCTTAGCACGCTAAACTCCTTTTCTCAGCAATCACGCTGCCCCAAGACTTTCTCTCATTTATCATATCATTAATTTTTGCGAGCTACTTATTATTTATGTTCTGTTTAGCAAGCTCAATCACTTCGCAATCGCGCATATCAGTGCCATCAATCGTGAGTTTTACCAAAGTGCGGACACTATGCCAACCAAATATTCCAGCCGCTCCCGGATTAATATGAAGCAACTGAAGTTCATTATCGTAGATTACTTTCAATATATGTGAATGTCCATCTACCATAAGATTGATATCGTTTTGCTTTAACATAGTTTTCATTCCTTTGCTCCATTTTCCGGGATAACCGCCTATATGGGTCAGAAGCACTTTCACTCCTTCCACATCGAATATCTCGAGTTCATGACACTTACGGCGCACCATTCCATGGTCAATGTTGCCTGAAACTGCCCTGACAACAGGCACAATATCCTGTAGGCGTTCGACTATTGTGAAGTCACCAATGTCACCGGCGTGCCACACTTCATCACAATCCTTGAAATGCTCTGCGAATCTTTCGTCCCAGCAACCATGTGTATCACTTAATATTCCTATTCTTTTCATAAGTACAAAATTACTAAAATTATCAATTTTATCCAAAGTTTTATAAAGGGTTGCATTTTTTTTCAAAAAAAACACTTAAAAATTTGGTGAAATAAAAAATTTATCATAATTTTGCAGTGTATTACTACACCAATACACCACTACAGTAAATATTAATGGTTGTTATTAAAGATAAAGATTATGATTACACTTAACAATGTCTCCTACCGCTATACCGGAAGCAAGAGAGATTCCATAGCAGACTTCAGCATGGAACTCTCTTCCGGAAAGATCGTAGGTTTGCTTGGAGCTAATGGCGCAGGCAAAAGCACGCTACTCTACCTAATCTCCGGACTTCTTAAGCCGACTGAAGGAACTGTGAACGTCAATGGCTTCAACCCGTGGGACAGGAATCCTGAATTCCTCAGCCAAATATTCCTTGTGCCAGAGGAAATTGACATACCTGCCATTTCATTCGAAGCTTACGTCAAGGCTTATGCACCGTTTTATCCTAACTTCTCAGAAGAGTCACTCAAAGAAGCCCTCTTCCACTTTAATTTGTCGCCGGATATTCATCTTGGGTCCCTCTCGATGGGACAAAGGAAAAAGGCATTCTTAGCGTTTGCCCTCGCCTGTCACACTCCAGTGCTTTTGATGGATGAACCAACCAACGGACTTGACATTCCGGGGAAAAGTGAGTTCAGAAGGGCCGTTGTCAAGACAATGAATGATGAGCGTACAATAATCATTTCTACCCATCAGGTCAGGGATCTTGATCAGCTTCTCGATCATGTGACAATCATGGATAATTCAGGCATTCAACTTGATGAGTCAATTGCCACGCTTCAGGAAAAATTCATTTTTGGTTTGGCTCCGGTACTTCCGGAAAATGGAGTGATCTGGAGCGAACCAGTCATGGGTGGATACGCCTTTATGAAGATGCGCACACCTGATCAGCCAGAAACTGAAGTGAATCTTGAAGCTCTTTTCAACTATATATATTCACGTAATGCTAAATTATAATTGTCAGATAATCATGGAAACATTAGCAAAAAAAGATAATACATCCTTTTCATGGGAACGCTTTAAGGCGTTGATAAAAGCCGATCTTGCTGTCAATAAAAGCAACTATATTAAGCTTTCAGTAGGCGCTTTTGGATTTTTCATAGCATTAGCTATTCTAATCAGCATTATTGCAATCATTGATATCAATAGCTTTAAAGAATCAGGTTTTGAGAGCATAATAAAAGAGAAACAATCGTCTTTTGGATCGGCGTATTTAATGATATCTGTATGGATTTTCAGTATAGGACTTACCGTATTGGGATCGCTGACATTCAATAATCTTAGTTCCAAGATAAAGCGCATATCATCATTTATGATTCCAGCCTCAAGAGCAGAGAAATTTATACTTAGGGTTATGGCATATTTAGTTGTTGGCACAATTACCCTTTTTTTAGGTTTCTTAATAGGAATGGCAATATGCCAAATTGGATTTGGGGGAGGTTCCATAATATTTGAAGACATTAAAGATTTCTTTAAATCTGACAATTCGGGAACTATAGTATCAGCGTTCATTCTATGGGCTCTCTTAGGGTGTTCTCTTTATGCTCTTGGCAGTGCACTTTGGCCGAAATTATCATGGATCAAGACTTGGGTTGTCTTAATGGCAGTTGAGTGGATTGGTGCAATATTTATGATATTCCTTTCTTCAGCAGATATTTCGTGGTTTACATTCTTCCAATTCTGGGATATGCATATCAGTCTGCTCAAATGGATAGGACTCTCTTTACTTGCTCTTCTTAATATCGCATGCTGGGTATTTGCGTGGATAAGATACCGCAATACACAGATAGTGCAAAGATTTATGACTAAATAATATGATACAATCAGATAACAGACCTATATATGTTCGGCTTGCCGATCAAATTTGCGACCGTATTCTGCTTGATGAATACCATAAGCTTGAAAGAATCCCAAGTGTGAGGGAATATGCCGTTTCTCAGCAGGTGAATCCGGCTACAGCGGCGCGGGCTTTTGAAATCCTGGAGCGACAAGGAGTCATATTCAATAAGCGAGGACTTGGATTTTTTGTAGCTGAAAATGCAGTTGAAATAATAAGAAAGATGCGATTAGATACCCTATTGGGAGAAGAAAGCGAACTTTTTTTCTCTCGACTTGCAGTGCTTGAAGTCTCACCTGATCAGTTGCGTGATATGTATTCAAAGTACTTATCAACACAAAAATAATACTCTTATGTGTCACTGAAAGAAAAAAAATTTGCAATTAGTGTCACATTTGCGAAAGTTATGCGTCTAATTAATAAAGAACATAAAATTTAATGATTATGAATATAACGACATTAACAACCGGGTTGGCTGTATGTGCTTCATTGCTTTTATCAGCCTGCTCAATCAATGGTATTGCCAACTCCAATGTTTGCATTGATGGTAACGATGGAGAGCCCACGGTGGAGAAAACTGTTAAAATCACTGATTTTAATGAGATTGAAGCCTCTCAGGCAATAAAAGTTGTCTTTGTACAGGGTCCGAATAAAGGAGTTGCTAATATCTCAACCACTCCTTCTGCAGAAAAGTATCTTAAGGTAGAAATAAAAGACAATACTCTTAAAGCTTATTATGCAAATACAGACAACTATAAAAATGTTAAAATTAAGGGACCTACTATAATAAAGGTTTCAAGTCCTGAATTAAAAGAAGTGGATCTTTCATCAGCTGCTAACGTGACGATTGAAGGAGATTTGAAATTGAATGGAGAATTTGAACTTGACCTCAGCAGTGCATCATCTTTTAATGCTTCGAAGATCTTCTGCCAGAAACTTGACGTAGGTTTTTCAAGTTCAGCTTCTGCAAATATAGCCGAACTTTCCGGAAATCTTGATGCTAATTTGTCAAGTGCCGCCTCTATTGAAATAGCAAAAATGAAAGGGAATATCGATGCAGAATCCTCAAGCGCAGCATCAATAACGATCAATTCTATTATGTCTTCTGCTATCACAGCTGAAGCTTCGAGTGCGTCATCCATAAAGCTTTCCGGTATTTCTGGAGGAGTAATCAATGCCACTGCATCAAGCGGAGCAAAAATAGATCTTTCAGGAAAAGCCAATAGCTTGAGCCACGATGCTTCTTCAGGAGCAAAAGTAAATCATAATAATCTCGAGATAGTAAAATAAAAAAACATGGTTAATTTTTGAAAATGAGAGGACTTAAGTTAGCTTTGGCAGGGCTTCTGACATCAGTATGCGCATTTTCAACTACCCAGGTAGTTGTGGTCGATGAGAGCAATCACACCCCCGTGGAAGGAGCAACTGTGATTTCAAATCGAGGTTTGATATTAGGTATTACAGATATTTATGGAAAAATCAATGTCTTGAAAGATAAAGATTTTCCTTTGACAGTCAGGTGTATTGGATATGAACCTGTGACATTTTCATCAGCTTCAGATACCGTCGTGCTCCAGCCTGCGATATACGAACTGTCTGAAATCACTGTCAAAGCTGACGAACGTCCTATCCGCAAGATTACCAGTTATGCCCGGGAGTTCTGTTCTGGTGCAACTCCTTCAGACACTATGCAGCTCTACGCAGAGTATATGCTTGTGTCATATTATGATGATCAAGATAAGAAAGTAAAAGGATTCAAGAGTAGTGACAGAGCCAAGCACCCCCGTGCAGTAAAAAGGTTTGCCAGATTTGCTAATTCAGATGGCCTTGACAGTGTGGCCAGACCTGCTCACTCAGACAATGTGTCTTCTTTAACTTTTTATGATTTACTTGTAGGAATACCCTACAATTCATTTCCAGAAACGGATAAAATCAAATCAGGATCGAAAACAGATTCCGTAATGGGAAAATACTCCACCTATGCTCACTATAGAAAAACGGATAATAATTATATAGTCTCATACGATAAACTTGCCAACTACGAAAATCATATTGTTTCACCAATGATCTTCAAAATATTTGGAATGACAATGGACATTAATCGTATGCAGTCAACTTATATTTACCAAAATACTACAGACAGTGTCTACTCCACTGAAGATTTCATTTATAATTCAGGAACTATGCATGCTTTGGCAAAAGGCAAAATGTTTAAATGGATACTTGGTAAAAAAGATATTGAGATTGATTGCTATGCTGAAATTTATCCGGTGGATATAGAGTATCTTACAGTAGACGAATATAAAGAAGATCGAAAGGATTTGAAAGAAAAAGAGTCTATACCATTCCGTACACCAAAGAATCTTCAACCATTGCCACCCGCTATTGAACGACTAATAGAGCGAGTTAATAAGGAAACGATAGCCAATTCAGAGTAAAAATTAATATTATTCTCAATAAAAATTTGGAAATATAAAAATTTATGCTTAAATTTGCACCGAAGAAAAACTTTTGATGGGGCATTAGCTCATCTGGCTAGAGCGTTTGACTGGCAGTCAAGAGGTGGTCGGTTCGAGTCCGATATGCTCCACAGATAAAATTAAGAGGGTTATTCATATTATGATTTATGAATACCCTCTTTCTTAATTAATATATTGGTTAATTCTTTATGAGGCGGATTGCTGCCCAATGGTCGCCTTCTTCGGAAGTTTTGTCAAGAGTGAAACCCAAAGGCTTAGCAGCCTCCATCACAATTGGAATGTCGGCAGTGTAAAAACCACTGAGTAACAGCACTCCCCCATTTTTTAACTTTTCAGAATATTTGCCGAGGTCTGATGTGATGACATTTCGGTTGATGTTAGCAAGGAATATGTCTGCCGGTTGACAGTTTTCCAAAGCTGACGCATCTCCTAAAATAAAATCGATAGCCTGCCTGTTGAGAGCTGCATTTTCCAATGCATTATCAAATGCACCCGGATCAATCTCAATGCCTGTGACATCTTGAGCCCCTCTCATTTTGCAGAGAATGGCGAGAATCCCAGTGCCGGTGCCCATATCTATCACAGATTTTCCCTCCAAATTCTCGAAGTCGAGCACATACCGCATCATCTGAGATGTAGTGGCATGATGACCAGTGCCAAATGCCATTTTAGGGTCAATTAAAATATCATACGGAGCTTCAGGCACATTCTTATGAAAAGAAGAATGGACTACACACTCTCCCGCAATTACAATTGGCTGGAAATAGTGTTTCTCCCACTCCTCATTCCAATTTTGGCTCTCAACAAATTCCGATGTGAAAGAAATTGACGTTTCCATAGGGAAATCAGCCAAAATTTCCTTAATGGCATCTTGAGAGTATTCAGATGCTTGCACATAAGCTGTCAACCCCGCTTCATCAGGTTCGAAACTTTCAAAACCGGCATCAGCGAGGAAAGCAGCCAAAAGATCCGTAATGTCTTCTGAACATGGAGCGCAATTGAAGCGCACTTTATTATAATTCATAGATAGCTACTTTTTCTTCTTCTTACGGAAAAAAGAGAAAACTTTTTTCGCCGCACTAAAAGCAGAGAATCCCATCATAATATAGTCCGTATAATTGAGACCGCGAACTATTTTCATTGGAATAGATCCCAGACGTGAGGCAGCCTTAAGTGTCCCGTCGGGAGCGAATGGATTCCTGTCTTTAAGGCCATCCAACTGTTCAAGTATTTTGACCTTTGCAAATTCTTTCCTGACCGCGACCAACGCACGATGATGACGTATCTCATCAAGAGTATAACCCTCAAATTCTACCGAATCATCCGCCTGAGTCAATACCTTGTCTTTTGCCTCTATACGTTTAACATTATCCATAGTCAGGATTTTATTTTAATAATATTTTGGTTATTATCCTTGCGATAGGATTTATGATTATCTTTTCCCTAAGAAAATAGATAATTGCTAATAAGACAAGGATGCATCCGCCAGCTGCAAGGAAAGAGAGTGCAAACCCCAAGATCTCCTTAAACAGAAATGCAAGTGAAATTCCAAACATTATCAATGCGGTGATTCCAAAAAGGAGACAAACCGCGCCTGTGCAGGCTAATCCGGCCAGCATGGTCAACTTTTCTGCTGCTGTCAGTTTGGCATATTCCAATTCAAGAGTAGCCCAGTCTTTCGACCGGGCTAACAAGTCCTTGAATTGATCTAAGAGTGAATTATTACTCATCAATCGATGATATTATGCGACGATATCAATTCTCTCCAGTAAGTTCTGCTACGAGAGCATCAACTTCTTCGTCGCTGATTTTAATGCCTTTTCTTTTAAGTATACGCACAATCCGACTGCGAAGCTCTTCTCCTTTTTCAGGAGCGAACAGAATAGCTGCTCCGCAACCAACAATTGCACCACCAAGAAATGCATAAAGAATATTAAGTGCTTTCATACTTTATCCTTATGATTTATTTTCAATTATAAACTCTTTTCGATCTGATCCTCGATTTCGTCTGCAAGCTCTTCAAGCTCACTTCCCTTAAGGTTAATACCTTTTTCTTTGAGGATCTTCATGATCTTCTTACGAGTTGTTTCTCCTTTTTCAGGAGCTACAAGAAGGCCTACTGCTGCTCCAGCAATGGCACCGCCTACTACGGCACAGATAATGTGTAATGGTTTCATTTTAATATTTGATTTAAATTATTAATCTTTTATTATTACAACAATCAAACGGCGATTTGGATTAATATTAAAGAAAAAAACTTATGCCTATTTGTAGGCAAGCATGGTAGAAGAAGCGATTGCTTTATAAGCCAGCACTCCTTCACGAGATATTTCTACAGTTTGCCATTCTCCAGATGGCATAGGAACAGATACATGTGTATCATCCAAATAAGTCATCAAAGGATATTCTTTTCCATCAGTCTTAAGGCTCCATGTGTTTGATTCTTGAGCAAAGTCTAGTCTAAACTTCTCCCCTGTTGTTTCTAATGTTATGTCATATCCCTTACCATCACATTCCACTAAATAGCGACCATGGTCAGTGTCAATACTCTTTGTGGATGCAGTCATTGGGTTATCACCGCTCCAAAACTCTATAGTATTGAGCACAAGAAGGTCGGCGAGTCCACACACTTCATATACAGGTAAGATCCAGAAAGCCACGAATACAATTTCGTTGACAAACTTATTGGAAACTTGATCGTTCCAAGCATACAGATTTCTTGTCAAAGCGAATTTCCCCATACAGGAAGTCATGGAGGAGCAAAGGATAGCCGCTAAGGCTGCTGTAAGAAATAGTTTTTTCATTATTTTTAGATATGAGTGGATAATCAAATAATAAGACACATTGAAGTTGTTTCGACTTATTTACGAATACAAAATTAATTATAAAATATGAAAATAAAAATTCTTTTTATTAATCTTCCGCCATCTTTCCGGCATAT
>CAYNEZ010000030.1:0-23219 GCA_964396365.1 uncultured Sangeribacter sp.
CTTTTTCTCCGACGGGAGTGCAAACAGCACTTCAGTTGAAGACAGACGATGGGATATATATTAATCTTCATGAAGCCGGCACCATCGACTATCCTACTATGCATCTAAATTTGAATGACACCACTATGACATTCAAGTCATGGCTTACGCCTGACAATCAAGGACGGAAGGGATATATGCAGACTCCAACAAAATCTCCATGGCGCACTGCTATAATTACTGACGATGCCAGGGACATTTTGGCATCAAGACTAATTTATAATCTAAATGACCCAACGGCATATGAAGATACGTCTTGGATCAAACCAGTGAAATATATCGGTGTATGGTGGGAGATGATCTCCGGAGCAGGCTCTTGGAACTATACAGATGATGTGTACTCAGTTAAACTTGGCGAGACAGACTACTCAAAGACTAAGCCCAACGGTAGGCATAGTGCCAACACTGAGAATGTAAAGCGATATATTGATTTTGCTGCGGAGCATGGCTTTGATCAGGTTCTCGTAGAAGGTTGGAACGAAGGCTGGGAAGACTGGTTTGGACAGTCGAAAGACTATGTATTCGATTTTTTAACACCATATCCTGACTTTGATTTGAAAGAGCTAAATGAGTATGCCCACAGCAAAGGCGTCAAACTCATGATGCATCATGAAACATCTTCCTCAGTGCGCAACTATGAGCGGCACATGGAAGACGCATATAAGTTTATGAATGAAAATGGCTATAATGCTGTCAAGAGTGGCTATGTAGGTAATATTATTCCGAGAGGAGAGTATCATTATTCTCAGTGGCTCAACAATCATTATCTGTACGCTGTGAAAGAGGCTGCCAAACATAAGATAATGGTCAATGCTCATGAGGCTTCCCGACCAACCGGGCTTGCCCGCACATATCCTAATCTTATTGGAAATGAAAGTGCTCGTGGCACAGAATATCATGCTATGGGAGGAAATGATAAGTGGCATACTTCAATTCTTCCTTTCACTCGTCTGCAAGGTGGTCCTATGGACTATACTCCGGGTATTTTTGAGTTTGATCTAAGTTCATTCACTCCTTGGAACAAGAGCATAGTTGCTTCTACAATTCCGGGACAGCTTGCTCTCTACGTGACAATGTACAGTCCCCTGATGATGGCTGCCGATCTTCCTCAACATTATGAAAAACATATGGATGCATTCCAATTCATCAAGGATGTTCCGGTAGAATGGGAGAGAAGCGTATATCTTGAAGCTGAACCGATGGAGTATGTCACTATTGCTCGTAAAGACAAGAACTCTGATGAATGGTATGTCGGAAGTACCTCCGGACTGGCTGACAGAAAGAGTGACATATCTCTTTCCTTCCTTGATCCTGGCCGCAAATATGAAGCTACGATATATGCTGAGGGTCCAGATGCCAATACAATAGATGGTCAGACCCGGTATAAAATCACCAAAAAGACAGTCACATCAAAAAGCAAGCTTTCTCTCCATGCTATTGCCGGTGGAGGCTACGCTATCTCCATCAAACCTTTATAATAAAATAATAAAAGATAGAAGGCAACGGGATGAACCGCTGCCTTCTATTTTTATCTTTATTATTAAATCGTCAAAATGGCAAACAGTCAGATTAACATATTGATAATTTCAAACTAATAAATTATTGCTCTATAGCTTTCTGATAGCTTGATTCTCCGGCTGCTTCAAGGAAGTTGCATACAGCATATACTATCAATGCGATACCCGTGACGAGCACTATGGCATTCATCATTTTCACCGGTCCAAGTATAAAGATCACAATTCCTGTCGCAACCAAAAGAATTGGCAAGATATAAAAGGCAAAAGGAAACCTTGCATTTCTGAATCCAAATCCCAACATACTGATATGATAGAGACCTGCAAGAAGAATTATGGCTGCAAATACGAAGACAAGCAGTGAGCTGAAACTTGCTGGGCTAAGTAGCATCCATAGTCCAAGTGCACCGGTTGCCACTGCTGTCAGTGTTGATATTATTGAAATTGATGTCGTAGATTTCTTTTCCCCGTTCACCTCTAATGTTGTTTTGCTTCTGAAAACCACTATCAGATCAATGACGGCAGATAGCAGAAATGCACCGCCTACTACCATGACTACAATATTGATGGCGGTCGCCTGCATAAACAAAAGTACTATACCTAAAATCAAGGTGACGATACCTGTATAAGTCAAATTCTTGCTTTTCATAATATTATTTTTAAAGATTTATTATGATACTATAACAAACTTTTCCTCAAAATGGTGCGATAATATGTTTTTTTATTTAGAATAAGTTGCAAAAATGCCATAATTTAATTAACTTTGTGGTGAAAAATAGCAAATAATAATATGAACGCTAAATCTATACTATCATTCGGAATCATGCTTTCAATGTCTGCCTCAGCCTTTGCATGGGGGCAGAAAGGACATGATGTGACAGCATTTATTGCCGAAAAACACCTGACTCCTGCCGCCAAGGCAGCGTGTGACTCCATTTTCGGAGGTAAGTCTATCGTGTATTGGTCAAATTGGGCAGACAATGCTTGCCATACTCCTCAGTATGAGTACACCAAGACATGGCACTATCGCAATATTGATGCAGGTCATGACTACGATAAGTTTCCTCGAAATGAAAATGGTGATGTGACAACTGCGATCAAGGGTCAATATGCTGTGCTTGCTGATCCAAATTCTACACTTGAAGAAAAACAGCTTGCTTTGAAGCTTCTCGTGCATTTCGTAGGCGATATTCATCAACCTATGCATATGGGACATCTATCTGATAGGGGAGGCAACAGTGTCAAAGTGAAATATTTTAATAGTGATCGTAATCTTCATGGCATTTGGGACAGTAGCCTTGTAGAGTCTGCCCACAACTGGACATATACTGAATGGCAAAATCAGATAGACCGTGCGACTAAGTCAGAGGAAGCAGCTATAATATCCTCTACTGATCCTGACGATTGGGGCAAGGAAACATTTGCATATGCTACAGAAATCTATGATAAGACTCCGGAAGGGACCAACATCAGTTATGACTACATAGCTGAATGGACTCCTGTCATCGAACAGCAGCTCCTTAAAGGAGGACTTCGTCTGGCACATCTTCTCAACTCACTTTTTGATCCTCATTATAAGTGACAGAACAGCCACCATTGAATCTTCCTCCGGTCGATTTGAGACTACGAATGGAAGGTAATATTTTGAAAGTCTTCGATCCCTTGCGCAGAAAGTATGTAGCTCTTTCTCCAGAGGAATACGTAAGACAACATTTTACAGCCTGGATGACTGAGAATCTCGGTTATCCGGCTTCTCTTATGAATAATGAGGTATCACTATCTCTTAACGACACTAAGCGTCGATGCGACACCGTTGTTTTTCGAAGTGATGGCTCTCCAGCTGTGATTGTTGAGTATAAAGCACCTACAGTGGCAATTACACAGAAGGTGTTCGATCAAATAGCTCGCTACAATATGGTCCTTAGGTCTCGCTTCCTTATCGTCAGCAACGGTTTATGCCATTTCTGCTGTGAGATGGACTATGAGAATGAATCCTATAGATTTCTTCCTCATATTCCGGTCTGGACAGCGGGAATTTAAATGTTTAATGTTCCACAAGAATGTCTGAAATCAATTATAACTATCTGGATCTTCTCAATGATCAGCAGCGAGAAGCTGTGGTCTATAAAGAAGGCCCCGCTCTTGTGATAGCAGGTGCGGGATCCGGAAAAACTCGCGTCCTTACCTACAAGATTGTTGACCTCCTTAGGTCAGGCTTCGAACCATGGCGTATTCTTGCCCTTACATTTACCAATAAGGCGGCAAGGGAAATGAAAGAGCGTATAACTGATGTGGTCGGGGAAAAGGTTTCTTCTCGATTAAAGATGGGAACTTTCCATTCCGTATTCCTTCGCATTCTTCGTCAGCATGCTGAAGAAATAGGATTCAAACCATCTTTTACCATATATGATACTTCTGACTCAAGATCTCTTCTCAAAAGTATCATTAAGGAAATGCAACTTGATGAGAAAATATATAAACCGGCTACCATTCATTCAGTCATTTCGAATGCAAAAAATGCATTGATAGGCCCTGAACAATATATTCAGGATACTGATAATTATAATGCTGACAAAAAAGCTAAGAGGCCGCTGACCGGGCAGATCTTCAAGGCCTATTGCGAACGATGCAAACGAGCAGATGCAATGGATTTTGATGATATCCTTGTCTATATGAATATTTTGCTGCGTGATTTCCCTGATATAAAAAGACATTATCAGGAGTTTTTCAGATATATTCTCGTAGATGAGTATCAAGATACTAATTTTGCCCAACATCTCATCATATCTCAGTTGGCAGCGCTTCATAAGCATCTCTGTGTGGTAGGAGATGATGCACAAAGCATATACTCTTTCCGAGGAGCTAACATTGGTAATATCCTCAACATGGAGAAGCGTTATCCCAATCTTAGAATATTCAAACTTGAAAGAAACTATCGTTCTACGAAAAACATTATTAATGCTGCCGGTAGCCTTATTGACAAGAATACGCGTCAGATGAAGAAAAATGTATATAGCGAGAATGATGAAGGTGAGCGTGTCAAAATATTGTCTACCTATTCTGACATAGAGGAGGCTTATCTTGTGGCTAACATGATCGCCAAATCCCGGCTTAGTTGCCATGATTCTTATGAAGATTATGCTGTGCTTTATCGAACTAATGCTCAGAGTCGTGCGGTTGAAGAATCATTAAGAAAACGCAATATAGCATATAGAATATATGGAGGACTGTCCTTCTATCAGCGTAAAGAGATAAAAGATGCCGTATGTTACTTCCGTCTTGCTATCAATCCCGATGATGACGAAGCTTTACGCCGCATAATCAACTATCCGGCAAGAGGTATTGGGGAAACCACCATGAGAAAACTTTCGGAAGCAGCTACCATGGCTAATGCCAGCATATGGCAAGTGCTTCAGGATCCTCTGGGAAAAGGTGTTGGAGTCAATTCAGGGACTTTGAAGAAGCTTTATGCCTTTCGAGACATGATCCAGGAATTCATCGATGATAATTCAAAGGGTTCGAATGCATATGAACTTGGACAGCTTATTTTCAACCGGAGTGGTATTCTCACTGTATTGAACCACGATAATACACCAGAATCAATAAGTAAGCAAGAAAACCTTAAGGAACTCCTTTCAGGACTTAAAGATTTTGTCGATACGCGCCAAGAGGAAGGTGATGAACGAATTGGAATGCAGGAATTCCTGTCTGATGTGATGCTTGCTACTGATCAAGATTCTTCTGATGAGACTTCTGACGAAAAGGTAACTCTTATGACTTGCCATGCGGCAAAAGGGTTGGAGTTCAAGCATGTATTTGTGGTAGGAGTGGAAGAGGAACTTCTTCCTTCAGCGATGTCGATGAATTCTACTGATGAAGTGGAAGAGGAGCGTAGGCTTCTCTATGTAGCTATTACAAGAGCGAAAGAAACATGTGCCCTTACATATGCGAAAACCAGATTCCGTAATGGTCAGACAGTGCAGACAAGACCTTCTCGTTTCCTTTCTGAAATAGGGAAAAAATTTGTTCAGATGGAGACATCTTCTGATTTTTCTGAAAGTTCCCAAACGGCATCTTTTGTCAATCCTATGGAACGATATAATTCCTTCCGTTCTAGTGTCAAAAAATCATTTTCTTCTACGTATGATTCTTCATATAGGGTATCATATGGCGAAAATTCATCAAAATTATCTGAGGCTTCAAGCCGTACTTCAATTAGGCCTGCCACAGCGTCTAATGCAAAAGCCACAGGCACACATAGTCCTGATGAAGTGCCCGTAGGAACCCACATTATTCATGCTAAACTTGGTGAAGGAGTTGTGACTAAACTGGATTTTGTGATGGGAGAGGGCGTCATTACAGTCCACTTCTCCCAAGCTGGAGAAAAGAAACTATACTTACGTTTCGCCCAATTCAAGATACAGTGAATATCTTAAACATAAGTTCTTGTTGAAGATCATATTCATTTTGCAGAGATCCTATGCCTTTGCTCTTGCAGTCAAAATCGCGTAAAGCCGATATGGCTGCAAGAGATTGGCGAGGAGAGTACATCTGAAGACCGACTCTTATCTCCTTAAGAGCATAAGGAGTCTTGAGCTGCAAAGCTTCCATAAGTCCCCTGTCGGTCTTGTCTGGGGTGAAATGAGCCACAACCAGCTGGCTGAAAAATTTTTGGAGGATTGAGGTAGTCATGACTGTAGGATTATTCTTAGGATTCTTTTTGAAATAGGAAAGAATACGCATTGTTTTGGGATAATCTTTTGTAGACAATGCTTTAGTTAGTTCGAAATTATTGAATTCCTTTGAGATTCCAATGTTATCCTCTACCATCTCAGCTGTGATGCGCTGAGCACCGTTCCCGGCACTGACTATCAATTTGTCTATTTCCCCAAAAAGTTTTTGAAGAGAATTGCCAATATATTCTATAAGAATCTGAATGGCTTGTTCTTCTATCCCAATTTTCTTCTGTCTACAATATTCCTTGATAGGACCTGACAACTGATAATCACGGATCTTTGGACTTTTGAAAACGACAACCTTATCACCAGCTTTGGCAGCCGCCTTCAAAATGGCAGAAGTAGCCGACAGATTATCACCTTTGTAGGCGACGACAAATACTCCTTGACTATTTGGTTGAGAAATGTAAGGAGCAAGCTTGTCAAGTTGTGCTTTAGATCCTGCGCAAGTCTGAGCCTCTTTTAAAATCACAAGTTGACGATCGCCCATGACAGGATATTGACGTGCACTTGCCACTACGACTTCAAGGTCGGAGTCAGCGCCGTAAAACACAAGCTGGTCAAACGCTTGATTTTCTTCCTTTACAACATTTTTCTCAAGAGCATCTACTATAAGATCAATGTAGTAAGGTTCCTCACCCATCAACAGATAGACAGAGGCGAAATCACGCTTTTTTATTCTGTCAAGGACGTCACGATAAGTAAGCTCTTTATTTGATTTCGGTGGCATTTTCTATAGTTTTAGTGGGTATTCTTGAGGGGGGAATTGATTGTCCTTTCAGTATTCCGTAGTGGTGAAGAATGTATATGATAGAGACGACGGCGATTGTGCTTATGAGTGCCGATAAAGGAACTCCATTATCTGTTACGCCCATCATATCAAACTCTTCAGAAACGTATCCTTTGTTAATGCACCATGTGGAAACTATCACAAGGCTATTATTGAGAGCATGGGCAAAGGCATTTACCCAGATATTACCGCTCCACCAATAAAGATAGCCGAAAAAGGCACCTAAGAGTAATCTCGGCACAAAACCAAAAAACTGGAAATGGAGTGCGCTGAAGACCGCCGCAGCTGTCCATATAGCAACGTGTGGATTGACCTTGCACCATACAAGCATTCGCTGAAATGCACCGCGAAAGAAGAATTCTTCTCCAATACCGGTAAGGACACCAATAATAAGGATGTTCATTGCAGTTGGTAAAAGGGCAGTACTGCTAAGCAATCCTTTGGTTTGTTCTTCTGCAAGCTCTTCCATATTTCGGCACCATTCTTCGAATGATGACAAAAAATCCGGGAGGGTCATTTCCTGATTCCAATATACTATCTGATTAAGAGCCGGCATCCCGACAAAGTAGATAAGGAGAGCTATACCGATCATTCGGATTGATGGGGTGTGAGTGGCCTCCATGGCAGTCAGTGGAGAGACTTTGAAGCAAAATTTCCAAGTCAAAAGAGCTGGAATAATGAAAGCAAGTATGTTTTGACCTGCAAAAACAGTCCATTGAGCTGAATAACCATTTAAAGGAAGCAGACCAAGGAGAGTGGTTAGGAATAAGCCGCATATCATCAGTCCCATCAGCACCAAAGCAAATTGGCATATGTCAATAAACCTTTTCATATCAATCGAATTTCTTGCGTCGGAAGATAAAGTTGCGTCCTAAGTATTTCTCCCTGACAATGGGATTCTCTGCCAATTCCTCACTTGTGCCTCGAAAGAGAATACGCCCTTCAAAAAGCAAATATGCCCTGTCTGTTATGCTCAAGGTTTCAGGTGCATTATGGTCAGTGATTAGTATCCCGATGTTTTTTTCCTTTAGTTTGTAGACCACGCTTTGGATATCTTCAACAGCAATAGGGTCAACTCCAGCAAAAGGCTCGTCGAGCATTATAAATTTGGGATTAATGGCAAGACAGCGAGCAATCTCTGTACGGCGTCTCTCACCACCAGACAACTGGTCGCCAAGGTTTTTTCTGACTTTATGAAGATTGAATTCTTCTATGAGCTCTTCCAGTTTTTCTTTCTGTTGCTCTTTGGTCATCTTAGTCATCTCAAGGACTGCACGAATATTGTTTTCAACGGTCAGCTTACGGAATACGGAAGCTTCCTGAGCGAGATATCCTATACCGAGTTGAGCACGCTTATAGACAGGATATCCTGTGATATCCTGGTTGTCAAGAAAAATCTTTCCTGAATTTGCTGTGATGAGTCCCGTTGTCATATAGAATGTCGTAGTCTTTCCGGCTCCATTTGGTCCAAGTAAACCTACGATTTCACCTTGCTTGACATAAATCGACACTTTGTTTGCAACTGTCCGTTTACCATATTTCTTGACGAGATCTTTAGTGCGAAGAATACCTTTTTCAGGTTCAGCTTCTATGATTTCTTCTTCAAGTCCACCATCCGGAGTGTCAAGAAAGATTTCTTCTTCATTTTCCTTGATCATAGTGTCGGGCATGACACCAGTCTGGATCATGTCTTCAGCTATAACTGATTCCGGTAGTTCCAATGAGCTTTTGATCTCTTTTACGACCCCTTCAGTTCCTTCTCCGTCGGAAACCGAAAGATCAGTTTCTTTTTCGGAAGTCACTAAGGGTTGGTTCGGTTGTTTCTTTGGAAATAATGGGAATATTTTCATTTCTTGTTTTTGAATGATGGAAGAAGTGTACGAATATAATCTGTCAGGAGTTTGATGGCGACTTGGTTGTTGCCACCTTGTGGAATAATGAGGTCGGCATATCTTTTCGAAGGTTCGATATGCAACTCATGCATTGGCTTCAAGGTTTCTTGATAACGGTCAATTACCATTTTGGGTGTACGTCCTCGTTCTATGCAGTCGCGGTGGATGACACGTATCAACCTTTCATCAGCATCGGCATCTACGAACACCTTTACGTCCATTCTGTCGCGAAGTTCCTTTTCGCAAAGCACAAGTATTCCTTCCACTACCACTACTTCTCGAGGCTCGATACGAACAGTTTCATCAAGTCGGGAACACGTGAGGAAATCATATGTCGGCCTCTCAATAGCATGACCTGCCTTAAGCTCATCAAGCTGTTGGGTAAGAAGCTGCCAATCGATGGCTTTAGGTTCGTCATAGTTCATCTTGAGTCGAGTTTCAAGAGGAATATGATGATTATCGTTGTAGTAGCAGTCTTGAGGAAGCACAGCCACCTCATCCTTAGGCAAAGACTCTATTATCTTTCTGACTACTGTGGATTTTCCGGATCCGGTGCCTCCAGCGATGCCAATTACTAACATAACATTCTAAATTTTTAAGTTGGACTATACCCAGATTATCGCTAATATATCGCAAAATTTGGTGTGAATAGCCATAAATTTCTACTTTTTCAGACAAAATTAATAAAAACGATTGTTGTAAACAAATAGATAGGGCTCAACTTTGAAAATTTTTATTAATTTTGCAGTTGGATTTGGATTTATAGACGAAGTAAAGGCTTTTTCAGACATGTTCTGAATAGCTTTCTAAGAAAAAAGGAAGAAAAAAAGACAAAATTGTGATAACAAAATCAATAAAGACATTCGGACGTTATTGTCTGTTCATGACTCAGGTCTTCCGCAGCCCTGACAAGTGGAAGGTGTTCTTCAAGCAACTTGTGACGGAGATATCCCAGCTGGGTGTTGACTCAATTCCTCTTGTTGTGATCATATCTATCTTCATAGGAGCAGTGATCGCCATCCAAATGACCATAAACATAGTCTCCCCCTTGATTCCGAGTTATTCTACCGGACTTGCTACACGTGAGATCCTTTTATTGGAATTTTCATCCACTATGATGTGTCTGATCCTTGCAGGCAAAGTTGGATCTAACATAGCATCGGAAATCGGCACAATGCGAGTGACAGAGCAGATTGATGCCATGGATATTATGGGTATCAATTCAGCGAACTTCATTGTTCTTCCTAAAGTTGTAGGATTCGTAATGTTTGTGCCTATACTTTGTGTGATGTCCATGTTTGTAGGTCTTTGGGGCGGATGGCTTGTAGCAGAATTTACCGATATGCTGACTGTAGAAAATTATGTATTCGGTATCCAATCGTTTTTCAACGAATGGTATGTATGGTATGGAATAATAAAGACTGTTGTATTTGCTTATATAATCGCAACTGTGGCGTCATTTTACGGTTACTATGTCAAGGGTGGTGCACTCGAAGTTGGCAAGGCAAGTACGAACGCAGTAGTATCGAGTTCGATACTTATCCTTCTTGCAGATGTAATCCTCACTAAACTCTTGTTGCAATGATCGAAGTTAAGAATATCAGCAAATGGTTTGACGGAGTACAGGTGCTCCATGGCATCACCGCAACTTTTGAGACCGGTAAGACAAATCTTATTATCGGACAGTCGGGTTCTGGAAAGACAGTTCTTCTTAAGTGTCTTGTAGGTCTGCTGCGTCCGGAAGAAGGAGAGATTTATTATGACGGACGTTGCTTGAACACAATGAATACGGAGCAGCGTAAGGAACTTCGTATGGACATAGGGATGCTGTTTCAGGGCTCTGCTTTATTCGATAATGAAACTGTGCTGGGCAACGTAATGTTTCCCCTGAAGATGTTTTCTCCACTTAGCTATAAGGATCAGCTTGATAGGGCTCATTTCTGTATTGAGCGAGTCGGACTTAAGAACGCTGACAATAAGTATCCATCAGAAATATCAGGAGGTATGCAGAAACGTGTAGCAATCGCCAGAGCGATCGCTCTAAATCCAAAATATCTTTTTTGCGATGAGCCGAACTCAGGTCTTGATCCTCGCACATCCCTGATGATTGATGATCTTCTTGGCGATATCACCCACGAGTATCAGATGACGACAGTAATAAACACTCATGATATGAACTCTGTGCTTGGAATAGGAGAGCATATCATTTTCATCAATAAGGGATATTGTGACTGGTCGGGTGATGACAAGACAATATATCGAAGCGACAACCAGAGTCTCAATGACTTGGTATTTGCATCAACTCTATTCAAGGAAGTGAAGGGATATATGGAGCGTAAGGCCAATCAATAAATGATGCTTGGATGAGTTTCAGTAGGATATTTCAATATTAATAGGAAAGGCAAAATTCAAAAGTATGGAAGAAAAGGGTCGAAAGCCTGTAGGCGAGAAGAAGGACTATTCTGTAGAAATAGATCAAAGGGCAAAGGTAGTTTTTGATGCCATGCGTCAGCGTGTATCAGAAGAAGACTACAAGCGTCTTGTGGATTCCTTCGAGGTGGCGCGTGAAGCGCATGCCAAGCAAAAGAGAAAAACGGGTGAACCCTATATATTCCATCCAATTGCTGTAGCTACCATTGCTGCTCAGGAATTGAATCTAGACATTGATTCAGTAATAGCCGCATTCCTTCATGACGTTGTTGAAGATACTGACTGGACAGTAGATCAGATACAAAAACGCTTTGGCAATGATGTAGCCTTCCTGGTGCGTGTTGTGACCAAGCAAAAGAAGGAAAAGTATGAAATGTCGAAACAACTCGATAATTTCAAGCAGATGCTGACAGCAGTGCAATATGATATAAGGGCTCTTCTTGTGAAGCTTGCTGACCGTCTGCACAATATGCGTACACTTTCCTCAATGCGTCCAGACAAACAGATGAAGATAGCCGGCGAGACCGATTATTTCTATGCCCCTCTTGCTACTCGGTTAGGCCTTTACAATGTCAAGACTGAACTGGAGAATCTTTCCTTGCGTTTCCGCTGTCCACATGAATTTGCTGAACTGACTGCAAGAATAGAAGCAGACAAGAAGTCAAACTATGCAAGGCTAAAGATTTTCACAGATGAGATTTCACATATACTGAAGCGCGGAGGAATAAAGGCGAGAGTGTTTGTGGAGTATCGTCAGCCATACTCTCTTTGGAGAAAAATGAATAAGTATGGTGATGATTTCGATCATCTTAAATATCGCCATTTTGTGGAGATAGTATTCAAAAATGAGGAAGGACAGTCAGAAAAAAATACTGCTTTGAGGATTTACTCGCTCCTTACTGACAGATTTAAAGAAAAACCAGGAGGAATTTCAAACTATATAGACACTCCAAAAGAAAATGGTTACCAAAGTTTCCATGTGAAACTTCTTGCTGATTTTGGCAGGTGGCAGGAGGTGCATATCAGTAGTGAACGTATGGTGACAAATTCGCAATATGGTTTCTTGAGCGACAGTTCTGAAGGGAACATCAGGAGATGGATCAATAAGTTCCGATCAAATCTCAGGGAAATATCCAAAAACGCCCATGAAGGTGGAAGCACATTTATTGAAAATGTAGTTTCTTCGTTCTATAATGACGACATAATGACTTTTACACCACAAGGGAAACCTATTGTGCTTCCTCAAAAGTCGACAGTTCTTGATTTTGCCTACGAGATACATTCAAAACTTGGTGAAAAAGCAAAATTCTCCCGAATTAATGGACGCCTTGCCTCCATCAAAACGCCACTTCACCGTGGTGATATCGTAGAAGTATTTACAGATGCAGAAAGTCATCCCACCAAGGAATGGCTTGATGCCACGGTTACATATAAAGCAAGAAAAGCTATACGCTCATATCTGTCGAAAATTCCGAAACCGAAGTATGACCGTTGTCCGATATGTATGCCAATGCCTGGGGAGGAAGTGATTGGATTTCACAACACGGGGAGCCGCATAATGGTGCATAAACGCGATTGTCCTGAAGTGATAAAGATGTCTTCGCAACTTGGAGACAACATCGTGAGCGTAGATTTTGAGGCAAATGATACCCTTTACCCTGTTGAGATAGAGGTGGTATGTGTCGATCGGCCGCATATGGTAATTGATCTCGTAGACTGTATTTCTAACAGCTTGAATCTTTCAATCGGAAGCATCAATACAAAGACAGAGGATAGTATTGCAACTATTCTTATTACATTTTCTGTGCATAGTTATGATGAACTACGAATGGTGATGGAGCAGATCACAAATCTGCCAGATATAGATTCTGTGCGAGAGATCATATAAATCTTATAGACGTAATATATCATCGCAGAAAGGCAATACACCCGATCGATGAGTGACAAAAAGAATAGTATGTGAATTTTTCCTTTGTGAAAGTCGCTGCATAAGTAGTTTTTCGGTCTCTTCATCAAGGGATGAACTTATCTCATCAAGAAGAAGAATTGTCCCCTGGCTTAGCAAACCTCTTGCTATAGCTATCCGCTGAGCTTGCCCTTCACTAAGGCCGCCACCTTGCTCCCCGCAAGAAGTCTCTAATCCATATTTGAGATCAAAAACAAAGTCTGCAGCTGCATCATGCAGAGCGGCCTTCATTTCCTCTTCTGTTGCGTTCGGTTTGGCAATTCTGAGATTATGTCTGATTGTTCCACTTAAAAGACTGTTGCCTTGCGGCACATAGACAATGTTTCTGCGTGTCGCTGAAGAAACCGGTACGCATATTGACTTTTCTCCCGATTCAGTATAGATATCTATTTTCCCTTGCTGTGGATAAATCAAAGCAAGGATAAGACGAAGCAGTGTGCTTTTTCCTGCTCCCGTCTCTCCCATGATTGCAGTTTTGCTTCCCGGAATGAAAGTATGGCTGAAATTATTGAAGATGGGACGTAAATTCCCCGGATAACAGAACGAAACATTATGTATTGATATCCCCACTGGAGAATCTTCAGAGGATAATTGCAACAAGTCCGCTGTTTGTTCAGTAGGTATTTTCTCAATTTCTTGAAGCCTGGAGAATGCTGTGTGTGAGTTAATCAAACCTGGTAGAAGACGTGCTAATTCAGCCAAAGGGCGCTGGATTTGTCCGGCAAGTTGCAGATATGCCGTCATCATTCCGAATGAAATCGTTGCTCTATAAAGACCGTTGATTCCCCAAAGGAAGGCTGCAAGATATCCGGTCTCAAATCCAGCCACTACTGCAGTTCGGGAATACATTGTAATGTTAGCACGACGTCGTATGACACTATATCTTGAATGATGGAGTGCCGATATAGCATCTATTGTTCGAACCGTATGGCGGCATGTCATCAAAAGAATACGGTGTTGAAGACTCTCTTGCATCTTTTCTTGAAGACGGCTTTCAATATCACGTATCCTTTTCGTCAAGACTCTCATTTTCTTGAAGAAAAATTTGCCAAATATTAAAAACGCCGGAAGGATTAACACCAGTATTATTGCAAGGATAGGACTGAAATACCAAAGAAAAAGAAAGGCTCCTATTAATTGGATGATTGCAATGATCACAGTCGGCGCAGTCCGACATAGGCACTCGGATGCCACGCGGCTGTCTTCTGTGAGGCGAGACAATACATCACCGGAGTGGTATTTTTCCTGTCCTGTCCATGAAGATGTCATAAGACTACTGAAAAGCCTTTTCTGAAGCATATTTTTCATATCTGCCTCAGAAAGGTCTGTGGTGCGGTTCCCAAGTGCGGAGCATATGAGTTCGATAGCCAAAGCTATTACCAATCCAGCTATACAAAGAACAAGATTGCCTGATGTTTCACCTGTTGCCAAATCTACGGCTCTTTTACTGAGCCAAACAAATGTCAGCCCGGTGACTACACGAAGGATTCCTGCAGATGCGCTAAAAGTGATGCGTGCGCGAAAACCTTGGGTAAGTCCAAAAATATATCGAATCATTGATTATCCCTCTTATATCGGGACGTTAGCAAATCAATTAATATGCGACGTGTCCCCTTATATATATAACTGCCATAGGTCAGTAAAATTGTATGAGGATCAACGGTAAATTTCGACTTTATCTTTACGCTGTTGCGGCGAAATGAATATATTTTCCCTGCAATATACCCATTAGGTCGATTTGAACTTCTATGAGTAGCTCGACCGAAATTACCTTCTTTTAGGATAAAGGAAAGAATTTTTGATGATAATTTGGGAGTTTTATCTGAATATAATGGGCATTCTTCTACAGGAAGACCTAAATAGTTGACGACAATAGTGGAAAATAATTTCCATCCCCTCAAAAGCCTAAAGTCTTTTAATAACTTTTCGAGTTCTATAGTATCAATATCTTTGTAATGAGCATGAAGAAGCATAGTCCAGTCGCATATATGACGCAGTCCTATTCCTCCTTGCAGAAAATGAAGATACATGTGCATGAACACAAAGATGACCGAGAAAATGGGAGAGGGGATTGGGATTTTCTCGCCCGCTATTTCTGTCCAGCTATTATTAAGGGAGAATTCCTGCTGACTCCATTCTTGAAACTTTCGGTTAGCTTTTCTTGTGGGCAGTATTCCTGCAATTCGATGAAGTTCAATCCTTACTCCGCTCAGAGAACAGCCATAATGTTTGGCTTCCGGAATAAATCTTTCTTCACAGTCCCATCCGAATCTATTGACGGCTTTATAAGCAGAATAATAATTATCATTCCCTACGTATAAGTCTATGTCTCCGCATTGGCGAAATGACGGAGAAGGATAGGCACGAGCATATGCCTGCCCTTTTAGTAATACAGATTCGATACCTGTAGCTCGCAATTTTGAGACAACTTCAGCAACACACTTATCAAGTATATTGTGGGTGCGACGATTACGTTCCATTATTGAATATGCTTTTCGTATCCATTCTTTTGGAGGCAGTAGATCGTCAGGAAGTGAAAGAGCAGCTTGCGTGGCGAGAATACCGACGGTTTGCTCCATCGCCATTTTTCCTATTGCATCCCAGTCTACGGGATGGTTGGAAAATAAACTGCGCTCGATGGGAGCATTCCATATGGAACACCTCACAAGCGACAACAGTTGTGTTGATTCCAAACTGAAAATTGAGTTATTGTTCATTGGGTTGCTTCTCAGCTTAAGTATAAAAAGTCAGGATATGTCAGATTGAGTCAAAGAGATGTCACTGCCGCTTGACATACCTCTGCAGCTTCGCTGTCAGGGAGACAATGCATCTGCCAAATGGGTATGAGAGCTGTCAATTCACTCTCAGTCTCATGCAGTCCATCAGCTATTCGTTTATCCCAGCGCATTCCACTGATACTTTGAATTATTGATGCGTATGCCCTAATTCCATTTAACCGAGTTATCTTATTATGAATAGCTTGGCTCAACAAAACTATCCCTCCTAAGGGAAAACTCACATTACGATAACAGGGAGTTTTGCCACTCCATGGACTTCCATATACCGTTACTTTGGCATTGTCATCAATACGCACTACGGGATTGTCATCATTCACCAATTCCGTTCCTTCTATATGCTGCAGCCATAACCGGGCATGGGTGCTTTTGCCAGTTCCACTTCGCCCGAGAAACATATAACCTTTTCCATGATAACTTACAACAGCTGCATGAAACAATGCTGTGTTTTTGTCAGCGGTTGCCAAGGCATAAATTACCATTAGGGCATTGTCGATAGTTGCCTTTTTAAACACTCCAGTCGTGATGAGACATCCATTCTGATAGTTATCTGAGCAAACCAACCATCCGCCGGATTCTCCTACCCATTGAAATTCGAAGACCATGAGGCCATCAGAAGTTTTTCCACAGATTATTGTCTGACCCTCATCTTCTTGTCTCAATTCTTCAGAATATACCACAGGTTTGCCTATCTTGATATTCAGAGTAAAAATGTTTTGTTGGAATTTCGGATTCTTACAGTCGACAAACGGTAAATAGTTGCCCATAAGTTTTATATCCTCATTCTCCACATTCACACTAAACTTATGCCCTCCTACCTTATATTCTAAGGTTGTTCTCATATGTCGTTACAACTTTCTATTATTCCTGCACTGATCCAGACATTGACTAATTCCTGTGCGTCTTTGGCGGCTGTTTCCTGATCCACGTCATAGCGATCAGTGAGCAACTCAACAATATTGTTGGTGTCAAATGATGAGTCCGGAAGCGTTTCCCAGATATAGGCAGCTGATTCATTAAGAGAAACGAGACGATTGAAATCAATCAAATCAAGACTCTCTGCTACTAATACCGTTTCCTGGCCAAGTCTCCTCATCACTAAACCTTTAATCTTTTTCATATTCTATTTTAAATGTTTTAGTTTCCAAAAGATTTGGCGAATGGGAAGAAGCATTCTCCATCCAAATGCCAAACCGCGTGCCTTGATAGATCTTAAACTAATCCTTTGCTCATTTCGGAAAATGCAATCGGCTATTCCAAATATTTCATCACGACTACATTGTTCATATCCGAACAGGTTTCCATCTCCCATAAGCACAAAGCGATTATCCTTTATTTTTATTATCCTGTGAATGACATACCGACATCCATCAATTCTTGCTAGCACTATATCTCCCTTGCGCAGAGTATTGGGAGGGTAAATGACAAGTTGATCCTTATCCTCAAGAATAAAGGGGCGCATGCTCGTCCCTTTTGGACGAAGTTTTATCTTTTTCCCTTCCAAAAGGAGGGTGCATATTTCTCCGAGCAATATGTCGTTGGCAAGGGCAAGGTTTTTTGTCATATTTATTATTTGTATGTTGAGTCAAAACATGGTCTGTTTTGGCGATACAAAATTAATACAATTACAGTTTTCTTCCAATTATTCTATGCGACAATTTAATTTTTACGATGCGACAAATTTCCTTAACTTATTTTTGAATCAGCGAAAGTCGGTAATAATTTGTATTATTCGCGAAAAATGACTAATTTTGCAACTTATAAGAAAAATGACAACAAAGGCGAGTCGAAATGATTCTCCGAAAGAACAAAGATATTTTAACGATTATGCCTACTTCAAAGGAAATCAGAGAATCTTTCAAAAGATTTTTTGAAAGCAAAGGTCACCATATCGTGCCCTCTGCTCCTATGGTCATCAAGGATGACCCCACTCTTATGTTCACAAATGCCGGCATGAACCAGTTTAAGGATATTATCCTTGGCAACCGTCCGGCAAAATACACTCGTGTTGCAGACTCTCAGAAATGTCTCCGCGTTAGCGGTAAGCACAACGACCTTGAAGAAGTCGGCCACGACACCTATCATCACACAATGTTCGAGATGCTCGGAAACTGGTCGTTTGGTGATTACTTCAAGAAAGAAGCCATCGATTGGGCTTGGGAATATCTTGTAGATGTACTCAAACTGGATCCAAATCGTCTATATGCAACCGTTTTTGAAGGGTATGCTCCTGAAGGACTTGAGCGCGATAATGAAGCTGCTTCATACTGGAAAGCCCATCTTCCTAAGAGCCATATCATCAATGGTAACCGTCACGATAATTTCTGGGAAATGGGTGATACAGGACCATGTGGTCCTTGCTCAGAAATCCACATAGACCTTCGCAGCGACGAAGAAAGGGCTAAAGTTGATGGTGCATCACTTGTAAATAAAGACAATCCACAAGTTATAGAAATTTGGAACCTTGTGTTTATGCAGTATGAACGCAAGGCTGACGGACACCTTGAGCCACTTCCTGCAAAGGTGATTGATACCGGTATGGGTTTTGAACGTCTTTGTATGGCTCTTCAGGGAAAGAAGTCAAACTATGATACAGACGTATTCACTCCGTATATTGCAAAGATAAGTGAAATCTCCGGTAAGGAATATGGTAAAGATAAGATGGTGGATGTGGCTATGAGAGTTTGCTCAGACCATTGCCGTACCATTGCATTCTCTATTGCAGATTCCCAGCTTCCGAGCAATGCAAAGGCTGGCTATGTGATCCGTCGTATTCTCCGTCGTGCAGTTCGCTATGCTTATACGTTCCTTGACCAAAAGAATCCTTTCATATATCAACTCGTGGACGTAATGGTCGATCAAATGGGTGAGGCTTATCCTGAACTCGTGGCTCAGAAAGACCTTATTAAGAAAGTGATCAAAGAAGAAGAGGAATCTTTCCTCCGTACTCTTGACAAGGGTATTGGTCTTCTTGACAATCTCGTGGCTGCAGCCAAGAAAGAAGGCAAAACGGAGATAAGCGGCAAGGATGCCTTCACACTCTATGACACCTATGGATTCCCTCTTGACTTGACAGAACTAATCCTCCGCGAACAAGGTATGACCCTCGACCACAAGGGATATGAGGAAGAAATGGACCGTCAGAAGCAACGTGCCCGCAATGCTGCTGCCATTGAGACAGGCGACTGGGTAATCCTTAAGGATGGAGAGCAGAAGTTTGTTGGATACGACGTAGCAGAAAACGAATGCCGTATCCTTCGCTACCGTAAGGTTAAGCAGAAAGGGAAGGAATTCTTCCAGATCATACTTGATGAGACTCCATTCTATGGCGAGATGGGAGGCCAGGTTGGCGATAAGGGTAAACTGATCGATTCCAACGGAGAAGAAATCGAAATCTTCGACACCAAGCGTGAAAACAATGTGAGCGTACATCTCACATATAAGTTGCCTGACAATCCGGCTGACACTTTCAAAGCTGTAATTGATACTGATGCAAGAGCCGCTATTTCTGCAAATCACTCAGCAACCCACCTCTTGCATGAGGCTCTTCGCGAAGTGCTCGGCACACATGTAGAGCAGAAAGGGTCCTACGTTTCTCCTGAGTCACTACGCTTCGACTTCTCTCACTTCCAGAAAGTCACACCCGAAGAGCTACGCAAGGTGGAACATCTTGTAAATGCCCGTATACGTAAGGCGATGCCTCTTGATGAGCATCGAGATATGCCTATTGCAGAGGCTAAGGCTCTGGGAGCAATGGCCCTCTTTGGAGAGAAATATGGCGATAAGGTGCGTGTCGTGAAATTTGGCGATTCTGTTGAACTTTGCGGTGGTACACACGTTGCCAATACCGGTAATATCGGTATGGTGCGCATTGTATCTGAAAGCAGTATTGCAGCGGGAATACGTCGTATTGAAGCTGTCAGTGGAGCCGGAGTAGAGAATATCATTGATGATTTCCAGGATCTTGTGATAGGACTTTCCAACTTGCTAGGAACAAATGGTAATATCAGGGCAGCAGTAGAGAAAGCTGTTAAAGAAAATGGCGAGCTGCGCAAGCAAGTAGAGGAAGCGATGGCAGAACGCATCAATAATTTAGCTTCTGAACTAATTGACAAGGCAAAAGAGACAAATGGCGTCAAAGTTGTAGAGCTAGTTGGAGTAAATGTTCCTGATGTTGTGAAAAATGTCGCATTTACAGTAAGAAAGAAGAGTCCTGAAAATACAGTGTTTGTCGGGGCTACAATGTCGCCAGATAAAAAACCTCTTCTAACGGTCATGCTGTCTGATGATATGGTGAAAAATGGTGCAAATGCAGGTCAGATTGTGCGTGAAGCTGCCAAACTTATTAAGGGAGGCGGTGGTGGTCAACCTTTCTTCGCCCAAGCCGGAGGTAAAGACGTTGACGGACTTTCTGCTGCACGCGACAAAATCATTGAGCTGCTGGCTCTTTAACTGTTCATGCAAAGAGGAGCAGAAGGCTGTGCCCATGTGGAAGATACTCCTGAAAGGGGAGGACTCTATATCCATGTTGCCTATTGCCGTAAGAAATGTATCTACTGCGATTTTTTTAGCGCGGGGGATAGGATTGCCGACTGGCATAGATATGTAGATGCTTTATGCTCCGAGTTTAAAGAAAGAATAAAAGAAATGGCGTGCCCACTCCGTACTGTTTATATCGGAGGGGGCACGCCTTCGCTTATGCCTGAGGAGGAATTTATCCACCTGTGCGAATTTATAAAGCCATATCTGATTGACGTGGAGGAATTCACTTTAGAAGTCAATCCTGATGATGTGAATGAACATATGCTTGGGGTATGGAAAAAGGGTGGTGTAAATCGCCTTAGTATGGGTATTCAGACCTTTGATGATTATGCCTTGCATGCCATTGGAAGGCGTCATACCAGTAAGGAGGCTTTGCAAGCTTATCATCTTGCAAAAAATGTTTTCAGAAACGTCTCTATCGACCTAATGTTTGGTCTTCCGGGACAGACACTTGAGACATGGACACGTGATCTACAGACAGCAATAAGATTGCGCCCTGAGCATATATCAGCCTATTCTCTGATGTTTGAGGAAGGAACGGTACTGACAACATTGCGTGATATCGGACGATTGGCAGAAACGCCCGAGGACGTAACGGAAAAGATGTTTCTTCTTCTGATTGAAGAGTTGAATAGAGCAGGTTATGACCACTATGAGACTAGTAATTTCGCACTTCCAGGATATAGGAGCCGACATAATTCATCCTACTGGCTACAGCTGCCTTATCTTGGAATAGGACCATCAGCACATAGCTATGACGGAATGAAAATGAGAAAGGCTAATAAGGCAGATTTAAGAGGCTATTTGGACTATTGGACATCCTCATATCCAGAAAAAAAAGGGTCCACCCCTTTTTTTGAGATGGAACTCCTTTCATTTAGAGAACTAATTGAAGAATATGTGATGACCAGAATGCGAATGAAAGAAGGAATTCCTCTTGATGATTTTCGCATCAGATTTGGAGATGCTGCTTATACTTCGTTAATGGTTAATTGCAAGCCGTTGTTTGAAAGGGGAGTACTTGTTTCGTCAGGAAATAATATCTTTATCAATGAACGAGAAATACTCATTTCTGACTCAATCATTCTTGATATGTTGGTTGACAATTTCACGCATATCTAACTCGTAGATCGAGTTAGCCTGGGTTGCAACTATTCCGGCCCCAGTGGAGACATTACTAAATTCAAAAACTGCATCACCCAAACCGACTCCTCCTAAGGCTCCACTTATACCTTCTGTATTGGCCCACAGTGACATCATATAATTATAGTATGCTTTTGAAATATGTCCAAATTCAACATTGAGCAGGAGTTTCTTGTCCATACCAGGATGCTCTGAATAGTCACAACTATAATTTCCGCTTAAAGGGACCTCAAGGCTATATTGTTTGCCGGAAATCTGACGGTCAGAAAACACCGTGTATAACCCGTATGCATCTGTTATTATGGTTTCAAGAGGAGTGATATGTTCTGAAAACAAGGGCTCAAATCCATAATCGGGATTAATAGAAACTGACTCGACACTTGGGTGATAATACTCCTCTTCTGTATTCTTGTGGATTGAAGCTCTTGTTTGAATATCAAAGACATAATAATTGCTTATAGAAGCTGGATCAGTAAACTTGACACTCAGCATCAAATCAAAGTCTGCATTGTAAGTTTCAGTATCCCAATTATAAGATGAATTCAATTTTGTAATTTTTGTTTCCACATCGTCTATTTTCACTGGGTAGGGAATTATAACCTCAGCATCTGCTTCTCCATAAGTTTTATCTATTGCTACGATCTTTATTTTGTCACCACTCTTGGGAATATAATTTGCTGCAAAATAGCAATCTACTCCATTATCTGGGCGAGACCATATTATTCCAGGGCCATCATCTGAATGTAAGCGTAAACTCAATTTCTCTTCCAGCTCATCATTTACATATAGGTACACTTCGGCCTCTTTTAAACTTATATCAAGACCTACAGTTGGGGTTCCTTCTGAGTATCTCCACGTCCTTGTTACCTCTACCTTAATATCTTCTCCAGCCCTAAGAAGAGAATTAATACATACCACAGGAGTACTCTTAAGGTCAGGTTCAAAATTAGTATAGCAGCTTGACAATAATAACATTGAAGTAGTCAAGAGTATATATGAATTTTTTTTATTTATTGTTTTCATAATCAATTATTTCAATTATTTTAGAAAAGCCAGGTATAAGATACAGAAGGAATAATCGGAATAGCTCTGACATGTTGGAAAACTTCATTAGGATGATAATTACCGGAAGGATCATAATATCCAATATCGCTATCTCGTCTTACAGCAATCACATTCATATAACTGTAGGCATTATAGACGCTGAATGTCCAATAACCTCTTCTTGTCTTACGCGTAGCAGATAAGTCAAGACGATGATAGAATGGCAGTCTATAGTTGTTTGTATTTTCTTGATAATCCATATCAAAATGCCAAGGTCCCAACAACGGATCGCTCCAGCATTGCAGGGGCAAAGTGATTCTATTACCAC
>CAYNEZ010000031.1:0-23193 GCA_964396365.1 uncultured Sangeribacter sp.
GGTTTCAGTTTTATGATGAAAGAACCATATGTGTTGCCTTGTCCTCCAATGAAGGAGTAGCCGGTGATAGCAGTGCGGCTCTTTACTTCCGGTATCGATCCGATGATAGAGTCCATCTTGTCCATGACAGCCTGAGTGCGTTCCTGAGATGTTGCCGGGGGCATAGTGACGGCACCCATAATCGTTCCTGTGTCTTCTGTCGGCACAAGTCCGGTAGGAGTAATGTTCATAAGCCATACGAGGATGCCTATGGATGCTGCTACTGTGGCGAAAGAGACAAGCTTGTGGTTGATAAACCATGTCACCGCCTTCTTGTATTTCGAAAGAAGAGCGTCGAATGCTACATTAAACCAGTAGAAGAATCTCTTCATGAAGTTCATCTTTTCCTTCTTCTCTTTCTTTCGGCTTTCCACATCGTAGCCTCCGAGAGGATCTTCATCTCCTTCTTCCACTTTGTGGGGTTTCAAGAAGATGGCACAGAGTGCCGGGGAGAGGGTAAGTGCGTTGATTGCCGAAAGGCCGATAGCCATTGCCATAGTCATACCAAACTGGCGGTAGAAGATACCCGATGTGCCTCCCAGGAAGGATACCGGGATAAACACGAGCATCATCACAAGAGTGATTGATACGAGTGCAGAACCGATCTCGCTCATTGCATCGATGGAGGCCTTACGTGCTGATTTGTAGCCTTGGTCAAGCTTTGCATGCACAGCCTCCACCACGACTATCGCGTCGTCGACTACAATCGCGATCGCAAGTACGAGTGCAGAAAGGGTCAGAAGGTTGATGGTGAAGCCGAATATATAGAGTAGGAAGAACGTACCAATGAGTGCCACCGGGATGGCGATCATCGGGATAAGAGTAGATCGGAAGTCTTGCAGGAAGATAAACACCACTATGAACACCAGGATAAATGCCTCTATAAGAGTCTTTACTACCTCATGAATTGACGCAAAGAGGAAGTCATTGACGCTCATGGTGGTTTCGATCACGAGTCCTTTCGGTAAGTCTTTGCGCCAGGTATCTTGAAGCTTTTCTATGTTTTTGATAACTTCGGTTGCGTTTGATCCTGCCGACTGGAATATGATGGCTGCGGAGCCAAGGTGGCCATTGTCGCGGTTGGCAAATCCATAGCTCAATTTGCCAAGTTCAACTTCAGCCACGTCTCCAAGTTTAAGTATCTCTCCATCTTTGGTGGCGCGGATCACGATATCTTCAAATTCTGACTCATCCTGAAGGCGACCCTTGTAGCGCATCGTATATTGGAATGTCTGGTTGCCTTGGTCGCCGAAACTACCAGGGGCAGCCTCGATATTCTGTTCTGCAAGCGCGGCTGTGATATCAGTTGGCATAAGTCCGTACTGAGCCATTACATCAGGCTTCAACCATATACGCATGGAGTAGTCTGCACCGAATGCCATAGCCTCACCTACGCCCGGTACACGTTTGATTTCCGGAATGATGTTTATTGACATGTAATTGTCAATAAACTGGCTGGTGTATGTGTCGGTCTCGTCAAAGAGTGCCATTACCATAAGCATTGAGCTTTGACGCTTCTGGGTGATGACACCTACCTGGTTTACTTCCGATGGTAGGAAGGCAGCAGCCTTAGCCACACGGTTTTGTACGTCTACGGCTGCCATGTCGGGGTCCATACCCTGTTTGAAGTAGACCTGAATGGTGGCTGATCCATTGTTGGAAGCAGAAGACACCATGTAGTCCATGTTTTCTGCACCGTTGATTTGCTCTTCGAGAGGTGCGATCACGGAGTTGAGCACAGCTTGTGCAGATGCTCCTGTATATGTGGTGCTTACTGAGATTGTCGGTGGCGCGATATCCGGATATTGCTCTATGGCAAGGCTTGTAAGGCCAAGGATACCGAAGATGACGATGAAGATTGAGATCACCGTCGAAAGCACCGGTTTGTTTATAAATCTGTCAAGTTTCATTTCTCTCTCTTGTTATTGTCGTAGGATTAGTTCTTGGGTGTGATGACCATTCCGTCTTTTACTGTAGAGCCGACGCCTTCTATCACGATTACGTCGCCGGGATTCAAGCCTTTGGTCACTATATAGTTGACTCCATCATTTTTTGAATCAATGATGATAGGAGATTGGTGCACCTTTGAGCTGTCGCCGACAACATAGACAAACTTCATATCCTGGATTTCAAATGTGGCTTTCTGCGGAATTGTAATGACTCCTCTGTTGATCTGAGGAAGAAGCACTTGTCCTGTGTTTCCGCTGCGGAGCATGCCATCCGGATTCGGGAAAGCCGCCTTAACAGTAGCACTTCCTGTAGAAGGATCGAGCACGCCGGATATTGACACGATGCGTCCAGGCTGGCTGTAGATTTCTCCATTTGCAAGCTTCAGCTCTACTCCCGGGAGGGAATCAAGCACCTGTGTCATGCTCTTGCGACCATTGTCTGTAAGGGCAAGGATTTCCTTTTCGGTCATTGAGAAATAAGCTTCCATCTGTCCATTGTCTGAAAGGATGGTGAGAAGAGTTGACGGCGAAACCAATGCTCCTTCCTTGTTGTCAATTGTGCCTACCACTCCCGCTACGGGAGCTTTCACGAGAGTATAGGAAAGATTCTTTTGCGCAGACGTGAGGTTGGCTTGAGCCTGTCCAAGCTGGGCTTTTGCTGCGTTCAATTGGTCTACGCTGGTCTGATAAGCCGGAGCGGATATAATGTTTTTGTCAAGAAGTATCTTGTTGTTGTCAGCGTTTGTCTGAGCTGTGTTTACACTTGCCTGAGCGACTGCTACTGCTGCTTTTGCAGCATCTACTGCTGCCTGAAGCTGTACTTGGTCAATGGTGAAGAGAAGTTGTCCGGCTGCTACTTTCTGACCTTCCTGTACGTGTACCTTGGTCAGGAAGCCTGATATCTGCGGACGTATCTCCACATCGTTTTTACCGTGGAGTGTGGCTGGATAGTTTGTGTTAAGGTCGGCATCAGATTCTGTCACCTTTAGGGTTGCGAGTGTGGGGGCTGCCTGTTGTTGCTGGGCATTGCCATCGCCCTTGCATGAAGTCAAGGCCAGTCCGCTGCCGGAGATCAGAAGAGAGCAGACTGCGATTTTAGTTAGATTCTGTTTCATATACTTATAGTTGTGTTTTTTTATCTGTGGAATCAGATTGCCTGTAGAGTATATCTGTAGACTTATGTCTTAATGCTACAACAAATAAAAAATAAATATAGCGCGTTGTTATCCACAAAAAGGAAAAAAAGAACAATAAAAAAGGGTGTCAGACATATGTCTGCACCCTTTCTCTTGATAGACTTATAGAATCAAGAATAATGATTATTTCACAAATTTCAGTGACTTTGTCTTGCCTTCTTTGTTTGCCGCTGTGGCAACATAGATGCCCGTGTCAAGAGACCTTGCATCGACATTATTCACACCGGAAAGCATCAGTCTTCCATTCATATCATATACAGTGATGGTGCAACCGTTTGCTATTACCTGTCCTTCTTTGAATACAGGAGACTCTGTTTCAGCTGTTATGGTTTCAGCTGATTGTTCTCCATTCACCACTTTGATGGTGCAGCCAGCTTTGCCGGAGAGTATGCTTGTAGTAAAGGGTGTTTCTCCTTCTCCAATAGCATTGAATTCGATGCTCAAGGTCTTTCCGTCGTAGTCCATGTTTCCGGTCATCATGAGCATTTGCTCATTGAATTCGCACATGAATGAATCGGCCAAATCTTCGGCAGTCAGTTCTTCACGTGAGAGAATTGCAATTTCTATATTGAAATTCGAACCCTTTACCACAGTGATTTCAGAAGTAGGTATATATGCCATGCTCTCATAATAGAGGCTTGGATCATATGCATACCACGACATGATATCCCACGGAGCAATTGTTGTAGTGCCATATTCGAATTCAAGAGTTGATTTCAGCATGTCGCAGTCAACTTCATCTTTGTCTGTAGTAGTGCCTTCAAGTGTCTTTTCTGCAAAGTTCTGGTCTATGACTGCAATGTCGGATACTATCAGGTTGTTGAGCACACCGCTTTCGTATACTATTTTATTGGGCTCATCTTCGAAATAATTGTTGTAGCTTGTTCGGCCAACCACACGGTGAACTGTAGCGAGCTGGCGTGGAAAATCTTCAGTCATTTCAGACATATCCGGATATATGAGAGCGCTTACTCCGATAAGGTTGTTGACAATAGGAACGTCTGCATTCCCTTGCCAGTCTCCCTCAAGTTCTCCGGCTATTCCTCCAAGGGCGATAGCTTTGTTCCATTTTGAAGGTTTTGTGGCCTCGATGATACCTTCTACGTAGTTGCTTTTCACTTTCGAACGGTCAAGGAACCCGACAATACCTCCCACTGTGTTCTCTGCCTTCAGGTTGGCATCTACGTGGCAGTGACTGATCACTTCGTCGCCGGTAGTGGTGCTTCCAACTATTCCGCCAAGAGTGTTGTTGGCTGTCATTTTGCCGGAAACTGCACATGCTGTTATCGTGCATCCAGTCCTGATGTCTCCAGTCATACCTCCTGCACTCGGGCATGATGGAAGATCAATATTGGCTCCTGCTATTTCGCATCCATTAATGGCGCTTCTCGTCCACATCTTGCCAACGATTCCTCCGAACACACCGCTGAAAGTGTTTCCGTTGACTTCAAAGCTTCTCACATGTATATTATCGAATGTGCTGTTTGAGGAGGTAGCAGCGATGAGAGCCGCTTCGCTGTCGCCACTTAAAAGCATGGATGCATTGTAGAAGTCAATGTCTTTCACTGTTGCATCAGTGCAATAGTTGAATATACCGGTCTTGCCATAGGTGGTGGTTGTGAGTCTAAGATTGCTTACAACGTGCCCTGCTCCGTCAAGGGATCCACTGAATTCTTCTATAGTCCTGAAATTCAGACCGCCACATTCAATGTCGTTCGTCAGTTTGTAAAAGGCAGATGGTTCACTTTTTATTTGTTGCAGATCGCCGGCGGTGGCTATAAGGTATGGGTCTGAAGATGTGCCCGTGCCTCCAGCAAATTTGCTGAACGGCAGGGAATAAGCATCGGTTACAAACCTGTCGTTGTCGTCAAGGTATGCTATCAAAAGCTCAGGGTTGTCTCCCTCTGTGAGGTAGACCATGCGGATGCCTCCTTTTTCATTGTCTTTTGTGAAGGTGTGGAGCACTCCTTTTTCGGGCGAAGCTATCAGGAGTTCTTCGCTGAGTGCATTTGTCCCGGCTATGCGACGCTTGACGAGCATCATGTATTCCAAATCTGTGTCAGTATTGAAGATATAAGGGCTGAGAGCCTCCCCGTTCATATATATCTGGGCCAACTCTATTCCATCGCCTGTAGGAATCAAGTCAAGTCTGATTAATTCTCCGTCCCTGTCAAACCAGCAGACAGGAGCAGCGAGACTATTGTCTCCGGTTGGGATTCCGACCGACAATGCGGAAGCGTATACATAGCCATCTGCAGTCGCAACTCGGTCAAGCGATGTCGACAGATTATAGTCCCGATACATTTGGTCTACTTCAGTGACGGTCTTGCAGCTGTAAAGGTCTACAATCTGAAAGTTCATGTCGTCTCCCATGTTGATGAACATTGCCTGCGGTTCATAGCCAGGTAGATCGGACATAAGTACAAAGTCATACGTATTTTCAGCAATCGTATTGATACGTTTTCCATCCGCGTCATATACGTAGTAGGAAGAATTGTAATGGTCGTCGTCGCTGAAGAGATAATCATCGGTAGTGATCACAAACGATGGTCTTTCGTCGCTTGAATATGTTCCGAAATCCACGTCTTTATCCCACATAAGGGTGCCGATGCCATAATATGTGCAGTATACGCTTGGATTATCGGTGTTCTGATGTGCCTCGATTTTGGTAGTGTTAATGAGTTCCATCTTCTTGCTATATGGATCTGTCATCTGATAGACGTCGATAATAAGTCTGTTGTCTTCAGTGACCTTGTCATTTCCTCCAAAGCCGGACGGGTCTTCGAAGAAGGTTTTCTCATATTCAGCGTAGGTAAGGGTCAGTTTTCCTCCCTCGTTTTTGCAAAGCATCATCGGAGAGTTCATCTGGTCGCCGGGAAGTTTAGGCAGTGACATTTTGCGCTCCATCACCAACTGATTGTTTTTTCCGTAGGTGGTAAGCACTATTTTGCAGTCAGTTAAGAAATCGATATAGTATGTATAATCATCTGGGTCCTCGGCCATTTCTTCTGTCAAGAAGGTGATGTAGAAGTCTTCACTCCATCTGTCTTTTGCGCAGTTGACAGCGTCTACAGGATATCCTTGGATCACGGTGAGAGGAGTTGAGTATTCGTCACTCCCTATTTTATCGATTTGATATGCTTTTGTTCGCACGTTGACCGAGTAATCCGGAGTGTTCATGCTCATCGACACCATCACCTCATATTTGCTGTCGTAGTTGAAGAACCCCTTTGTAACTGTCACGTCAAGCATCACTTGTGCGCACTGCGTTTCTCCTTCTTCAAGCTCTATCTTATCGCGGACGGTGCCTATTTCATTGAAGTTGCTGTCATATATGGTATATGTGTATCCCCTGATCAATTTTTCAGTATAGTATTCATACTCTATTTTATCATAGTCGTAATTGCAGATTGCATACCACTGTGAGCCATCCGGACCGAATAGATATTGGAATTCATCGCTCTGAGGTGTAGTGTAAAACGGTGCTATCCTTTTTTGTCTGCCTGTTATCTCAGTTCCAGACCATCGCTGCCTTGACTCAATTTTACGCATTCTGCTAAGAGGAGAGCTTTCTTTTCCCCTCAATGTAGGAAAGCCTGTAGGCGTAGCAGATGCGCCTATGGTTGCCACAAGTGCGGCTCCCAATAGCGTTTTTTGTAATTTTTTGCTCATTATCAGTTTATTATGTTTTATGTTTATGCTTTGGTTAGTACTTTTCAGTTCCCTTTTCAGTAAATTCGCAGAATATGACTGAAAATATCTTACAAAATTACGGAATTTTCAACAAATTATTAGGATTGGGATTCGTTTTTTTTGGTTAATTATTGTTAATCAATAGTAAAGGTATGCCATGATTGCATTATGACACTCCACAATTACGGATTGGTGCTTTTATAAAAAACGTGCCTTGGAAAAAACCAAGGCACGCATATTTCTAATCGTTGATCATTAATTCTTTGGATTAAACGGTGGGGGAGTCCCGGGATCGTTGGCGTCATTATCTGAATCCTTTTTAAGTTCGATCCCTTTCCTGCTCTGTTCCTCTTTCTTGTTGATTTCGATGATCTCATCTGTACGGCTCTTCCATTGACGCGGACCAAGAATTGCCTTCACATCTTCGTTGTAGATCACTTCTTTCTTCACCAGAAGATCTCTGATCTGATTATGTTGCGATGCATATTCTCTCAGTATAGCTTTGGCTCGCTCATATTGTTCATTGATGAGTCTCAAGACTTCGTCGTCTATCAGTTTGGCAGTCTCTTCTGAATAGGGTTTCGTAAATCCGTAGTCCTGTCCTGTAGAGTCATTATAGTTGATATTGGGAAGTTTGTCACTCATGCCATACATCATCACCATAGATCTTGCCAATTTCGTGGTTTTCTCCAGGTCGTCTGATGCACCAGTCCCGATCTTTCCGAGGAAAACTTCTTCCGCTGCGCGGCCGCCAAGCATTCCACACATTGTGTCAAGCAATGCCTGGGTAGGGATGATTTGCCTTGCTTCCGGTGCATACCAAGCAGCTCCTAATGCGCGTCCTCGCGGCACTATCGTCACTTTCACCAATGGATTGCCGAATTCAGTCATCCAACTGATAGTGGCGTGGCCTGCCTCATGAGTGGCTATGGCAAATTTTTCGTCGTCGGTGATCACTCTTGATCGTTTTTCAAGGCCTCCGACTATTCTGTCGATTGCTGCCATAAAGTCGTCCCATTCTACAGCTTGCTTGTTGTTTCGGGCTGCAATCAAGGCCGCTTCATTGCAGACATTGGCTATGTCTGCTCCAGAGAAGCCCTGTGTCTGACGTGCCAGCTGCTCAACGTCAAGGTGTGAGTTTGTCTTTATCCTGCGCAAATGCACATTGAATATTTCCACACGGTCAGAAAGTTCAGGAAGATCCACATATATCTGCCTGTCAAAGCGTCCGGGGCGCAGAAGAGCCTTGTCAAGCATATCCGCGCGGTTGGTGGCGGCAAGTACTATCACTCCATTGTTAGATCCGAATCCGTCCATCTCTGTCAGCATCTGGTTGAGAGTATTCTCCCGTTCATCGTTGCTTCCCATATTCGGATTCTTTCCTCTGGCTCGTCCCACAGCATCGATCTCGTCAATAAATACGATACAAGGAGCCTTGTCTTTTGCTTGCTTGAAGAGGTCGCGCACGCGGGCGGCACCGACACCTACAAACATCTCTACGAAGTCTGAGCCTGAAAGCGAAAGGAAAGGCACCCCGGCTTCTCCTGCCACAGCTTTTGCCAAAAGTGTCTTACCTGTTCCCGGAGGTCCAACTAAGAGTGCGCCTCGTGGTATCTTGGCTCCAAGCTCAGTGTAGCGTTGCGGATTCTTAAGAAATTCCACTATTTCCTCAATCTCAACCTTAGCTTCTGCCAGACCTGCTACATCTTTAAAGGTGACATCTGTGCCATTGTCTTTGTCAAATATTCTGGCTTTTGACTTGCCGACGTTGAAGATGCCTCCTCCTCCGCCTGACCCCCCGGTCATGCGTCGTTGCATATAAATAATGAATACGGCAATAAGCAGGAACGGACCAAATACCCAGAAAAACTTCATGAGGTCGCTCCCCTTTTCATATTTCACCGATATCTCTGGTTTCCCTTCCGCTACAAGTTGCTCGTTCCATGCATCGATTTTGTCCTGAATCTTGTTTGTGCTGGGAATTGTTGTCTTCAGTCTTTTTTCAGAATCAGGTCCCTGAATGTCATCTTGCATCTTTTGCTTTTTGGCTCCCTCTTTTGTAAGGACACCAATGGCAAACCCGGATTCGGACACTACCTCAATCTTTGAGATTTCGCCCGACTTGGCTGCATCTTCAAATTCAGTCCAATCCACGCTTTTAGTCTGGCTGCTGTCTTGAAAATAATATAGTCCGAAGAGACATGCCACTATCAGTATGTACATCCAGTACATTCCGAACATCGGACGTTTGCCCGAGCCACCACTTTTATTTGGAAGTATTCCCATTTTTATGTTATCAGTTATATTATGCTTTAATAATTTTATGCATTAGTCCAAGTTTGGCACATTGGTGGTCTCAGCGTCGCTCCATAGCTCTTCCAGACGATAGAAATGCCGCGTGTCCGGTAAGAATACGTGCACCATTGTGTCACCGTAGTCTATCACTATCCATTGGCTGTTGCGATAGCCATCATAGTTGATAGGTTTTTCTCCTGCTTGTTTTTGAACTTCTTCTCTCACGTTGTCGGCAATGGAGCTTACCTGAGTCGTAGATTTACCGGAGCAGATGATAAACTGTCCGGTGGGGGCACCATCCACTTTCGATAGGTCTAAGATCGAAATGTCATAACCTTTTTTATCCTGAATGGCTGATGTTATTATCTCTTTGATTTTGCTCATAATCTATAATAAAAAATAAGTAGCAAATAAAAATTAGGGGGGCATTGCAACCCTTAGTCGCAATACTCTCCCTATTTATAACAATTATCAAGCCAAAAGTTCTATTATAGATCTTCAAAGATGTTGTCGTAGCGTTGCCCTACGATTTTCCAATCTACAATGTTCCATTGCTGGTCGATGTATTCCGGACGTCGATTCTCGTAGTCGAGGTAGTAGGCATGTTCCCAAACATCGATACATAGCAGGGGTGTGAGTCCATCTTTCAGCGGGGACTCCGCATTTTTTCCCTGTGTGATGATCAATTGGCCATCTGCATCAGCTGAAAGCCACACCCATCCTGATCCGAAGAGTGTCTTGCCAGCTTCTTTCATTGTCTCTTTCAGATTTTCAACACTCTCGAATGTCTCTTCTATTTTCTTGCGGAATGCCCCTTCCGGTTCGTGCCTCCCCTCAGGGTCGAATGTAAAGAAATAGAAGATGTGATTCCATGCTTGAGAGGCATTGTTGAATAGAATCCCATCGCTTTTCACTACGATCTCATCAAGAGGCATATCTTCATATTCTGTGCCTTTGATCAGAGAGTTGGTAGTATCAAAATAAGCTTTTGTGTGCTTCCCAAAGTGAATGCTGACAGTTCTTTCAGATATGAAAGGCGCCAAAGCATCAGGGGAATACGGAAGTTTTGGTTGTGTCACCATAATATAAGTATTTAAGAGTTAAGTGTTATGAATGTTTTTCGGGATTGATCCCAAAAGTTTATCGTCAATCAATCATCTTTAGTCATTGAGTTCAGCGGTCTCTTTCTCCTCATATTTCTTAAGAAGAGTGTTGACCTTTTCAATTTCTGCGGATATGTCTGCGGCATCTGCAAGTGCCTCTGACATTGCCACTCCATTGCATCCGGCATCCATCAATGGAGCAATATCATCGTAAGTCACACCTTCGGCTGCTACTCTTGGAAGCTCCATCTGTTTTTCTTCCATATATTTGCAGAGGCTTTTTATGACATCAAGTCCAATTTTCTTGTAGGGCATCACTACATAGTCTACGTCCAAACCCGTGAGTCGATCTATCTCTTGTGTATTCTCTACCTCTACGCCTATCACAGCAGCTGCCCCAAGTGTCATTCGGGCTTGCGATGGAGTAACGCCACCTTGACTCAACACGACTCCTCCTACGTTGATCTCTTTTGCGAGTTCAACTTTGTCTTTGATCAGCAAAAATGCCTGCTTTTCAAGGCATGCCGGCATAATTTTCTCCACGAGGCTTCTCACCTCGTCGTCGCTCATTCCGGAAGGATCAATGGTGATCCAATTGCATCCGGCTCCGAGTGCATCCTTTATTTGGTCTTCGACGCTTCGTTTAGCTTTCGCGTCTGTCACATACTGCAACATATCGTATTAAATTTTAAGGTCAAATTTCTAATTTTTAATTGGTCGTTGTTCAGTGCTCATCCCTTTGTCTTGCTCTGGCAGTGAAGACTCGATCGCTTCTCTACACTGAGCCATAAGAACTTTCGTATTGAAGCCCTTTTCTCCGGGCACGATGGCTGGATGGATAGTCAGAGTGATGGTAGTCGGGTGGATATTGTATGTGAATCGAGGCATAGCCTTGAACGAACCGTCTATTGTGATCGGCACCACTGGGAGCCGGAACTCTGCAGCAAGCATGAAGGCGCCTCGCTTGAAGGGAATCATCTTCCCGTCCCAGCTGCGGCTTCCTTCCGGAAATATCACCAGCGAACGTCCGCTCTGCAGTTTCTTCTCAGTCTCTTCTATGGTGTGACGTATGTTGGCGATACTTTGGTCGTCAACAAATACATGTCCGGCTTTCTTGCATGCCCAGCCTACCATGAAGATTGATTCCAGCTCCTTCTTCATCATCCAGATGAAGTTGTGGTTTAGATATCCATAGACCGACCATATGTCGAATGCTCCTTGGTGGTTGGCTGTGAAGACATAAGATTTTCTTTTGTCGATATTTTCACGCCCTTCAACCTTCACTCTTACCAATGCGAGAGCACAACAAAATCTGCTCCAGTAGTGTGCTGGCCAATATCCCCAGAATTCCGATTTCCCTATCGCGCATCCTATCAGCGTGATGATGGCGGTGATAAAGGTAACTATCACGAAAATGGGGGCAGCAATCACCCATTGGTAGATTCTATAAAGCACTTTCATATTTTCCAGCTGTCGTCTCTTCTAACTTACAACTTAATCTTACATCGTAAAAATACAATGTCAAACATCACTCTTCCTCAGGTGTCGGTGCTATCAGCTTATATCCCTTGCCGTGGATGTTGATGATCTCTATGCTGGGATCCCCTTTGAGAAGCTTACGAAGCTTTGTGATATAGACATCCATCGAACGCGCATTGAAGTAATTGTCGTCTACCCAGATTGTTTTCAGCGCATAGTTACGTTCAAGAATGTCGTTGATGTGAGAGCAGAGTAGTGCAAGAAGTTCCGATTCCTTGGTGGTGAGCTTCTGGGTGGAGTCTTCCGAGACGAGAACCTGCTTCTGGGTGTCAAATGTAAACTTCCCTATTCGGAAAAGTGTCACGTCTCTGTCTTTTTTCCCTTTTACTCTGCGGAGGATAGCGTCGATACGCACCACAAGTTCCTCCATTGAGAATGGTTTGGTGATATAGTCGTCTGCTCCCAGCTTGAATCCTTCGAGCACATCGTCTTTAAGGTTTCTTGCTGTAAGGAATATGATGGGCACCTCTCCATTTACATTGCGTATCTCTTGCGCGAGTGTGAAGCCATCTTTCTTCGGCATCATCACGTCGAGCACACATAGGTCGTATTTTCCCTTCAAGAAGGCCTTATAGCCCTTTTCTCCGTCGGGAAAAAGGTCAGCGTTGAATCCCTTTGCTTGTAGAAACTCCCTCAGGAGCATTCCTAAGTTTTCGTCGTCTTCACAGAGCAGTATTTTAATTTTCTCTTCCATGGCTTAATAATTTTGAGTATTAAATTAAAATTTTATTTCTATTTTGTCACATATTATAACGCGTGAACTGCAATTATTCCTTTCGAAATGTCAATTTTTTTTAATCTTCATCTGTTTCTGGCTTCTCGGCAAGCGGAAGTTCGATGGTGAATTCCGATCCTTTTCCCAGTTCTGATTCTACTGTGATGGTGCCTTTGAAGACTGTCACCATCCTGTGTACATATGCCAATCCAAGTCCAAATCCTTTGACGTCGTGCCGGTTGCCTGTATGCACACGGTAGAATTTTTCGAAGATTTTTTTGAGGTCTTCTTTCTTCATCCCTATTCCATTGTCGCGGATCTGGATTCTCAGTCGTTTGCCGTCCACGTCAGTGGTCCTTACCGTCAATTCAGGCTCTATGTCTTCATTTCGGTATTTCACTGCATTGTCAAGCAAGTTGAATATGACATTGGTGAATTGCATTTCATCTACATTGATTATGGCTTCGTCAGCATCGTTGATGAAACTCAGGCTTCCGCCAAACCTCTCCACTTTGAGCTTGAATGTCGACACTACGCTGGCTATTATCTTGTTGGCATCAACGCGTGTGAAGTTCAATGCACTGCTGCTGTTTTCAAACACCGACATTTGCAGCACCTTCTCCACTTGGAAGCGCAGTCGTTTTGACTCAGCATTGATCACTTCCGATATATGATGGAGTGTAGCCGGCGATTTCCTGACGGAGTCGTCATTGAGCATCTGCGCCGCAAGCGATATGGTGGATATAGGGGTCTTAAGTTCGTGAGTCATATTGTTTATGAAGTCAGTCTTCATTTCCCCGATTTTCTTCTGCCTGAATGCAAGTATCATCGTGAAGATGAAAATGGCAAGCAGAAGTATTGACAATGCAAGGGTAGGAATCACAAACCTGACCGAGGAGTAGATGTAATTGGCTTTGGTAGGAAACTCCACTTTCAGTTCATACCGGCTGTTGGAGTTGGGAAAAAGACGTGCGGAGTAGATCTGCTTTTCAGATTTGTCAGGATCGTAGTCCGGTGTGGAATATATGATGGTGTTGTTGTCGGTCACTGCAAAACTGAACGGTACCTCCAGGCCATTGTTGGCAAGTTCCACTGTCAGCACTTTGCGGATTGTGTCTGCGTCAGCCCGTTCCAATACGGGTCGACGCGCACCGTCATAAAGGATAGAAAGGATTACTTCATTTAAAAGTCCACGTTGGTAGACGTATTGCTCCCAAATGGCTTCCTGAAGTTCGTGATATCTCTTTTCAAGTTTTTCTGTTGGATGGCGGTAGGAGATCACTGGATTTTTTCCCGGAAGTGGGATAGGGAAGAGCTCTTCAGAGGTCAGTAGTTCTGAAGATGTGTCATCCCCGTTGTCATCATATGAATAGAGCATCCTGATGTCTTGTTCGAGAAAGTGCATCGTCTCCCTCCTTTCGAGCAGACCGACTGTGCCATATATCGATCGCATCGCTCCTTCAGAAAACTGCGATTCTCGCATCTTCACCATATTTTCCAGATAAGTGATCTGAAAATATAGCAAAGCGCAGAATGTGATGCCCATCACGACCGTCAGCAGCCATATTATCGATTTTTTCATGTTTAACTCTTGTAATCATATTTTTTCTATTTTTTAACACTTACCCCCCTCTCTTGGTTCATTTTGGATGATGAAGATGTCTAAACTTATTTTTTATTCGCTAATTAATCGTAAAACTAACTGGAAAAAAAGCGACTGGCTTTTCGGACACATTTGACAGCACTTATAATTTTAATTTCATGCATTGAGTAATAATTCCTCTACATCTTCGTTATATTTATTATGAAAAGAATTCTTACTTTGCTATTTGCAGCCGCAATGCTTTTTGCATTGCCCTCTTGTCATAAGAAGGATGATGAGCCCAAATCTTCTGCAACAAAGCGTACTGTCCTTATATATGCCGTCGCATCCAACAATCTCTCTTCTTATCTCACTGATGATAAGAACGAGATGATCCAAGCCGCTCCTGATGTAGCGGGGCTTGGAAAGGATGTCCGTATACTCCTTTATAGTGTTGCTTCCCAATCTGCTACCGAGGCGACTCTTTCCGAGCTTATCTCCGATGATTCAGGCCAGTGGAATTTCATGCCGGTCAAGAGCTATGACCGCAATACATTCTCTACTGATCCTGCAAGAATGCATGAGGTTTTCAGCGATATTCGTGATGAAGCCCCGGCTGACGCTTACGGTCTTATTCTGTGGTCGCACGGCACGGGATGGATACCAAATTTCTCCAACCATCAGGTTCCTGCCGGTATGCAAAAAAGTTATGGTATGGACAAATATCAGGGTGTCACTGACTATTGTGACCTTGATGAACTTGCTTCTGCTGTTCCCGACCGTATGTTCGATTATATTTGGTTCGACCTTTGTTATATGATGGGAGTAGAAGTTGTGTATCAGCTTCGTAATAAGTGTGACTATATTGGTGGTTATCCTACTGAAGATTGGAGCCCTGGCATGAATTATGAGACTACACTCCCTATGCTGGCTGCTCCAACTCCCGACCTTGTTGGTGTAGGTAAGGCTTTTTACGATTATTACAATGATCAGAATCTTGCTGTCACTGTAACTGTTATGAAGACTGATGGTATTGATCGTCTTGCACAAGCTACGGCTGACATTTATGCTACTGGTTCACGTCCATCTTCTCCTTCCGGCTTGCAAAATTATAGTCGCCTGAAAGTTGGTCTTTATGATTTCGGCCAGTTCACGAAGAAGTATCTTGCAGCATCTGATCCCAATGCTTCTGCTCTTGAAAATGAATTCGAGGCAGCCCTGAGCGAAATAACTCTTTATGCCGGTTGCTCTACTAAGAATTTCAACGGCACCAACAATGCTTTTGATCCTGCCATATACTCAGGACTCTCATGTCATTTCCCGGGATCTTCATCTGCTTCCGCTGAAGAATACTATGAGTCGCTTGACTGGACCCGACGTGTCAATCCTTAATGATAGTCCGCAAGCTATGTAGGTCTCACCTGGTCAAAATTAGTGGCAACGCTCACTCCGCATGTGTCCTGCCGAAGCATACTTTGTAACTAATTGGAAAAGCAGTTTTTTTATAAAATTGTACTGCTTCTTTTCAGTATCTGAGAAATTTTTCGTAAATTTGTAGCCAATTTACTTTTATTTATGAAAAATATCCGCAATTTCTGCATAATCGCTCATATTGATCACGGTAAGTCTACACTTGCCGACCGTCTGCTCGAACGTACCAATACAATCTCTGCCAAGGATATGGAGGCCCAGGTCCTTGACGACATGGATCTCGAACGCGAACGTGGCATCACTATCAAGAGCCACGCTATCCAGATGGACTACGCTTTAGATGGCGAGCATTATACCCTCAACCTTATTGACACTCCGGGACACGTGGACTTCTCATATGAGGTGTCTCGTTCTATAGCAGCATGTGAAGGTGCTCTCCTTATAGTCGATGGTAGTCAGGGCATACAAGCCCAGACCATATCAAACCTTTATATGGCTATCGACAATAATCTTGAGATAATTCCCGTCATCAATAAGTGCGACCTTGAAAGCGCTAATCCTGATGAGGTGGAAGATCAAATTGTGGATCTCCTTGGTTGCGACCGCTCAGAAATAATCCGTGCTTCCGGCAAGACGGGTATGGGTGTAGATGAGATACTGAAGGCTATCGTAGATCGTGTCCCCGCTCCTAAAGGGGATCCGGAGGCTCCGTTGCAGGCTCTTATCTTTGATTCTGTCTTCAATCCTTTCCGTGGCATTATCGCTTACTTCAAGATTGTAAATGGTACTATCCGTACTGGCGATTTCGTGAAGTTTGTCAGCACAGGCAAGGAATACCATGCCGATGAGATCGGTGTGCTGAAACTGGATCTTTCTCCACGAAAAGAACTTTCTGCAGGAAATGTTGGATATATTATATCAGGCATCAAGACTTCACGCGAAGTGAAGGTAGGTGATACCATTACTCATGTAAACCGTCCTTGTGATAAGGCCATCGATGGCTTTGAGGAGGTTAAGCCGATGGTATTTGCTGGTGTATATCCCATTGATCCGGAAGATTTCGAAAACCTTCGTGCTTCGCTCGAAAAACTCCAGCTCAACGATGCTTCCCTCACATTCCAACCGGAGTCATCTGCAGCTCTCGGATTCGGTTTTCGCTGTGGCTTCCTTGGCCTGCTCCACATGGAGATTATTCAGGAGCGTCTCGGCAGAGAATTCAATATGGATGTGATCACCACTGTCCCCAACGTTTCCTATTTTGTCTATGATAAAAAGGGCAATAAGTTGGAGGTGCATAATCCTTCCGGTCTTCCGGATCCAACACTCATTGACCATATCGAAGAGCCATACATCCGTGCCACTGTCATTACTGCTGCTGAGTTTATCGGACCTATTATGACCCTCTGTCTCAGTAAACGTGGTGAACTTATCAAGCAAGAATATATCTCTGGCAACCGTATGGAGATCACTTTCGACATGCCACTCGGCGAAATTGTGATTGATTTCTATGATAAATTGAAGTCAATATCCAAAGGATATGCAAGCTTTGACTATCATATCCACGATTTCCGTCCATCCAACCTTGTCAAGCTTGATATCCTTCTCAATGGCGAGAGCGTCGATGCCCTCTCCACCCTCACGCATGCCGACAATAGCGTGAAGTTCGGACGCCGCATGTGTGAGAAACTTAAGGAACTCATACCGCGTCAACAGTTCGATATTGCAATTCAGGCAGCTATTGGCACTAAGGTCATTGCCCGCGAGACAGTGAAGGCTGTCCGTAAGGATGTGACAGCGAAGTGCTATGGTGGTGACATCAGCCGTAAGCGCAAGCTTCTCGAGAAGCAGAAGGAGGGCAAGAAGCGCATGAAGCAGATCGGTCGGGTAGAGGTGCCACAAAAAGCCTTCCTCGCTGTCCTCAAGCTTGACTGATCTATATTCAATCAGATAGAAATAACACCATAAAAACTATACCAATGAATAAACTTTGCCTTGCTGCGACAGCTTTAGCCATCGCCACATTGTTGCCTTCAGTGACTTCCTGTTCAAGCGATCCCAATCCATTTGATGTAAAACTGCCGCAGAGGGGCAAGTATGCAAAAATCCAAATCAAAATCAATGTAGAAGAGACAAGAGCTGGAGATTTGTCTACGGCAGAGGAAAAAGAGATAAAGAAAGTGACTGTCCATGTATTTGATGCAAATGAAACTCTTGAAACTACAAAAACTGTTAATGTCACAAGTGGGGCCAACACAGTAGATCTTGAAGTTACTTATGGGCTTAAGACATTATATGTCGTATCAGCTCAATCAAATGTTAATCCAAGCGTTGGAACGTCATTGACAGAATATGAAAAATCCACTTTCAATTCTTCTTTAGGTAATATAAAAACCAATGATGGTTTTGTAATGGTGGGAAAGAGTTCTGAGCAGTATGTGGTATATACTGCTTCCAAAGAAAATTTGCCTGAATCAAATGTCTTTAATATCAAGCTTGTCAGATTGGTGGCTAAGGCTCAGGTAAAGACATCGGGTATTGATGGTTCATCTTTTGGTATTTCCTTTGGTGCTTCTGCATTCAAAGCTTGCCAATTAAGTGAGAGAATGAGGGTGGTCCATAATGGTTCGGATGTTTTCGATAATTATGCTGATTCTAATAATAATGGTACTTACGATAATTATACCATTAATGATGGAAATAATTATCTGGACGGAGTCTCGGATGACTTTACTGCCGCTGGATGTGCTTATATGCCTGAAAATATAGTGTCTAAGCCTGTCAGTGGAAACACAACCTATCTGTGTGTACGTTTTGCTACCACTCCTGAAAAATATTACACTTTCAACCCTACTGCTTCTAAGCTTGAAATTAAATCTGATACTCCCAAAGCATCAACATCCTATTTTGCAGTTGGAATTCTTGATAGAAAAAATGGCCTTGTTGATTACGTGCTTGATAACAGTAATCACCATATAGTTACATTTAATGATGAAGTTGACGCGTCGGTGTATAGTAATTCACTCAATAATGGCAGTTCATCAGCTATCACTGTGTCTCAGACTGATTCTCCACTTCGTGTTGCTACTGTGACGGAAGAAGACACATCGGCTCCACAATACGAGGTTGTTAAATTCGAAAGAGGTTACGTTTATTATCGTGTCAACATTGCTCATTTGGCTTCTTCTGGCGATTCTGAAAAGAACCAATATAAAGTGATGCGAAATAAGTTCTACAAAGTCAATCTCAATTCTATTAAAAGCCTCGGATTTAGTTCAGAACAAATGCTGCGTCCTGAAAATCCTGAAACCCTTCTCGATGTAGATGGTCACACATGGATTTCGGCGTCCATTACTGTTGCGGAGTGGGATGAGATAAACCAGAATGTAGATCTTCAATAATCAAATTCCTTAAACACTGGATAGATGGCGCCCAATCTTTTAGCAAGACCACTGTAGCGGTTCTATTTTGTTATTACCATGTCCAGATTTCCTCTGTCAAGATTCATGTCATTGGTGATCACCTTGATTTTTATGGCAGGGTGTATTGATGATCTCCGCAATCGAAATGTTTTTGATAGTGGGGCAGGGGATGCCTTCATTAGATTTTCAGTAGAAAATGTAGTATCGACACGTGATGGCGATATTCAGGATATGGAGTCTGTTGTTGACCATGCCTATTTGTTGTTTTATGAGGAAGATGTTTCTTTGGAAACAGGGTTGCCTATAGCTGCGGTGAGAGCCGAAATAGATGCTGCGTCTCCTGGAACTCTTAAATTTAAGATACCCTTACTGCTTAATCCTGATACGGATTATCAACTGCTTGCCGTTGGAAATGCCGATGATTATATCCCCAATGGATTTAGTAGTTACGAAGAGTATATAGAAGCGTGGTGTAGAAATTCTTCTGATTCTGAATTTTCTCCATTGCAGTTGTTTTGTGACCGGATAATCTCACCGATTGATTGTTTGCCAATGAGTGGAGGCGTTGCAGGTAATTCTTGTTTCCGGTTCTCTATGGAAAATGGGGCATACAAGGTTTCGGCATCGTTGTCGTTCAGAAGGATGGTTGCTCGCATTGATGTTGCCAATATTGTCAAGGAAGGTTTCAAAGTTGAGGGTATCCTATTGTGCAACTGGCGTGATGCAGTGGCTACCTCTTCGCCTGATGCCTCTATCGGGAATAGACTTGGTGAGGTGCATGGTGTGCTTTCTGAGGAGAATGCCACTGATGATATGTTTATTACAATGCCGGAATTCGATGAGGATGGGATCCAGCGGTTAAATAAGATGATTTATTGTTTTCCATCCGTATCATATGATTCTTTTTTGTCCGACAAGGAATCTACTGCTCTGATCATAAAAGCTAAGTATGGCAGCGACACGCAATCTTCCTATTATCGAGTCAACGTAGGATTGAATGGCAATGTATCTAATGTGAAAGCCAACACCAAATATTTTATCACTATACAGTCTGTGAAGGGGAGTGGTGCGTCGACTCCAGAGGAAGCCTATGCGGCCTCTGAATCTCCGATTGTCCTTTCTGTGGTGGAGGATTGGGATCTTGACGGTTCAAATTTCGCAATGGATGAAAATGGTAACTTTATAGTTGTCTCTTCCTCCCGTCTGAATTTCGATGGAGATGATGATGGGAACAGGGAAGTGAAAGTTCTCACGTCAAAAGGTCTTTCGTGGAACGCTTCTTATATACCTGACGACGATAACTCATCAGAAGCATTCAAAGTCATAAAGCTTTCTGAATCTTCCATCGCAGTAAGTCCGGTTGCCGAGAACACTGAAAGCTACGTGATTTCCGGAAAATGTGAAATTTCTGGAATGTCTTCTGAAGGAAGTCAACTTAAAGTGGAAATTGCTTTATCGCAGCATCCGATGGCCGAACAACCATATGTTCCGGTTATTCCTGATCTTCCATTTGCCATCCTCCCTCTAGATGGTGAACGTGTTAAAATCACTCATGATGCAAGTGAAGGCACCATTGAAATCGACGCTTTCGATCCCGACTGCTTCAACTCCTTCATTGACATCCCATTCTTAGTCTACATCAAATCAGACAATTCCAAAGAAAACTTATCTATTAGTTCGGAACTTAAATGGCCTCTTGAAGGAGCTGTGTCTAAACATAAATATAATGATTATTTCTATTGTTCAAATTCTTTTTCTACTTCTTCCGGGAAAATAAGCGTATTTTCCAAGTCAAAAGACAAAGAGTTAACAATAAATGATATGAATTATGCTCAGAGTGCTAACAATGTAAAGAATAATGATACTATATATTTATCTGTCGGGGCTATGGCTCCAGATGATCCTCCTATCAAAAGGAATATAAGATTGTTTAATAATGAGAATTGGCATGAAATTAATTATACATTGACAATTAAACCACGTGCTACTATCATTGATGATGTCATTATCTCCGATACTAAAGGACAGCGTTGGCTAATATTTGACAGAAATGTCCAAGATTTATCCTATTCTAATTTTAGTGAGTATATTGGAATAAAATCTGATGGAAGCAAATATCAGGCATATAATTATTTGTCACAATCACCAGCACTCACAATTCCTTTTAAAGATAGAAATAATCAAGGAGAGTCATTTAGTGAGTCTCTTCATGTGTTATATCGTGGCGTTTATAAAAATTTATCTAATGCTATCGTCTCAGAGAATAGTACATCTGTTTCTTCCTCAAGATATTTGTGGCTTCAAAAATTTGAGCGTAACTCTGGACAATATTGTATTTCTCCATTTTACGATAATTCCATCTATGAAAAATGGAATTTCCCTACAATAGATATATTAAAACTTTGTGCTGGAAAAATTCGTGTATCTAAATTAAGGATGTACCTTGTTTCTGAAGAGCCGGTAAAAGAAGGTAAGAATAAAATTCCTGTTTGTTGTTACTGGCCATATAATGGTGATCCTATGGATAATGTCTCTTTGTCAGCGGGTATGACTTATGGCTACTTTGCTGCAGGTGAATCAAACAATCCAGAATCATTAGTATTTATATATTGTGATAAAACAGAAATAAAGACAGTCGAATCTCGGAAAGGTACTTATTATGGTTTTTCTCGTCTTGTCCGTCCTCTAACTTCTAAAGAACTTGACGATTACAAAATGAACTATCTCGGGTACAGCTCCGAACCTCACAAACTGACCATCTGCCATCCTGATACATACACTTCCGAAGGATGGCTTCCATATTGAAATATGAATATTAAATGTTGGTCGGTCAGATGCGGAAACAACGCTTCGGTGACTATCATTCTAACTCTTCGCAGAGATAACCTTTATCCCCGCTTCAAACATCGCTTTCCCTTCCTGTTCAGTGAACACTTCCCCTATTTCGGTCACGTCCATCTTGAGCGACGGCTGAAAGACAGCTTAACTATTTAGTCCCATTCTTAATTATCATCTTTTTCCCAGCTCTTGATCTCAAAGAATGTTGCAGTGTGCATTTATTGATACACTCTTTTAACGATGCCATTCTCCAGATCCAGGGACCGGTTTTGAGAATATCGCCAGTATTCTCTTGTGGTTCCTTTATCATCGACACTGTTTTTGCTGTATGGCTCTCCCCACGCTGCAAGAGCCATTTCAGCATTCATGCCAGAAACTACACGGCGCATGGCAACTTCTTTACCATATTTTTTACCAAATCTTTTCACACAAGCCGCTATATCGTAAAGACTTACAAATTCGTAAACTTGGTTGCCTGACGGGGTGCCTTTTACCAGCAGCCCTTCTGAATCTTCCATTATCAAGATCGGGCCATCAGCATTTTTCTCTATTGCAATGTCAACACATCTGAATTCCTTTCCTTCTTCCGCAACAATCTTGTCGCCTGACATCGTCTTGACTTTTCGGCCAAGCGAAAGGAAGGGAACACCTATATGGCGTTTAAGTTTCGCATAATAACCTATACAAGTCACGGCATTTGGATAGAGTGACGGTTTATAATATACCTCATCTCCGCTCTCCTTCTCTTTAAGAAGCATGCAGCACGCGGCGCTTCCTAACGCTCCATTCTTCAGCCACACCTTCACCACATCAAAATATTTACCTTCGACCATCTCGGCGGGTGTGGAGGCAAAGGTATTCTCAGTGCCATATATGGTAGGTTTTTCAGTAAGAAAGTTACCATTGAAAAAGGTATCCACGTATCCTCGTGAGGGATCCTTGATTCCGGACACAAACAAGGTTTGCCCGGGAAGAGCAGCATAATTCTCAATATTAGTAAGGCTGTCGTAAGGCAAAGCATTTTCCACAGTGTAGACTTTAAGGGCATCGTTTTTCTCAACGATATTAAGTTGTGCACTAAGTTCTAAACTTGCAGCGCCTATTAGCATCATGGCAATTAATTTGAAATGCCATTTAGTCGGGAAGAATATTCTACAGTTCATACTTTTTTTAATTTAAGGATTCTCCAAACGCAAAGTTAACAAAATACCTTGATTTAGCCGCTATCTTCAGCCTTCTATCGTGCTGATTATCGGAACGGAAGAGCCGAAAAAAGAAGTTTTAGGAGATTTTTCCTGACAGTATCGACGGCACACCACATCCGACGAGCCGTTATCCTTCCTTTTCCCTTGTGATGGTGTGCATCGGCAGGTGTGGCGTTTTGGCGTGCAAAG
>CAYNEZ010000032.1:0-22996 GCA_964396365.1 uncultured Sangeribacter sp.
TGCGTCCCGAGCGCTATTCGCATGCGCTCCTTATGAAAAATATGGAATTCACCCTTAATCTCACCACTGTAGATATGGCACGCGCCACCGACTGGGCGGGAGTGCGTTCTGGCCGTGACTTCGACAAGTGGAAGGAGACAGGGTTGCATCCGCTTCCCGGAGAGATGGTGAAAAGTCCTACTATTGACGAGTCTCCCATAAGTATTGAATGTCGCGTCAAGAGTGTCACGCATCTTGGCAGCCACGACATGTTTATCGCAGATGTCCTCAATGTGCGTGCCGACTCACGCTTCCTTAATCCCGAAACGGGCAAATTGGAGCTCGAACGAGCCGGAATGCTCGTCTATAGTCACGGCCAATACTTTGCTCTCGGCGACCTTCTCGGTGGTTTTGGTTTCTCCGTCCGCAAAAAGAAATAGAATGCATGGCCATGAGTTTTTGAATTGCGTAGATAATTCTCAATTCTCAATTCACAATTTTAAATTAAATGAAGGTAGGTATTTTCGGAGGTAGTTTCGACCCCATCCATGAAGGTCACGTCAATCTGGCAAAATACGTTCTCGACCATACAGATCTCGATGAAGTCTGGCTGATGGTCTCTCCCCGTAATCCGCTGAAGGATCACGGACCCATTGCCACTGACCGGCAGCGTCTTGAAATGGCGCGTCTCGCCGTAGAAGGTATCCCCGGCATCCGCGTCAGCGACTTCGAATTCAATCTCCCAATCCCGTCGTATACCTACAATACTCTTACCGAACTAAAAAAAGCCTACCCCGACACCGACTTCCGCCTGATAATAGGAGGCGACAACTGGGCTGACTTTGACCGCTGGCGTAACCCCGAAGAAATCCTGACGGATTTCGGCGTAATTGTCTATCCCCGACCCGGCGAAACCCTCCAACCCCCTACGGAAAAAGGAAAACAAAAAAGGGAAAACGTTACAATTCTTCAATCTGCCCCCAAGATGCCCATCTCCTCCACACAAATCCGCCAAATGATTAAGTCAGATCCCTCAACCTTTAACTCTCAGAATTCCCCCTTTAGGGGGGCAGGGGGCTCCTCAACCCTTTCCCCTGCCGTCTCCTCCTACATACAAACCCACCACCTCTACGAATAATGCATCCACCCATGCTCGACATGCGGCTATCGTAGCGTAGTCCAATTGACTCTTGATACTTTTTTATGAAATGGGTTATAAAGTTTGATGGTTAGTCGGTGACGGGGCGGATGGTGCGTCCGGCGTAGCGGGCGTAGCGGCGGCGGCCGTAGGATTTGGAGCTGTAGCCGAGGCTGTGGGCTACCCCTGTGAGTTCGTCGACGATCGAGGCGCTCCAGTAGTCGCCAAATTCTCCAAGGTTTTCGATTCTGGTGTTCTGCTGGAAGGCAGCTGCAGGGAGGAAGATGGTCTGGTGGTTGGGGCCGGTGACAAGATAGCCGTTAGTGCCATTGAGAGAGGTGAATTCCCAATTGCATGAAGATATTAATTCCTGAAATTCGTCGATGGTCGGCATTCGCCATTCATCGCCCCATAGCACTGTCGCCACATCGTGAGCCGGAGTCAATGTGCCGGTTTCATCTATTATGCCAGCTTTATTCAGCTTTTTGAATGATACTTTGTAGGTGGTGCTGTTGATAGTGGAATATTCTTCTTTGGGTTCTGTTTCGCCCCACGCAAAATAGTCGCCTGCTTCTTCCGGCGAGGTTGCCCCGACATTGCAAGTGGCCCATCTCAGACCGCTTGGCAGCCCTAAATCCACCCATTGATGGCCATGGATAGAATCGGTTAAGACTCCTGCGACATGTTTTTGCTTTGTTTTCTTCTCTTGACTGACAGTTTTCTGCCCATTGCTGCAGCCACTAAACAAGCATGCCATGGCCAAAATGCCTGCTATGGCTATTCCGGCTATGCCATATGCCCATTTTGAAAGCCGGCGTTTCGGCTTTAGGGCTTCAGTGGATGATTCTGATTGGATATTCTCCATATTGCGGGTCGAAAACAGATAAGCCTACAAAGTTACGAAAAATTATTGAATATATGGAAGCTTTTTCGGAAATTATGATTAACTTTGTGATATCAATTCTTAAAACCGAATATCATGAAGAAAATCTTATTTCTAATGCCTCTCCTTGCAGCTTCATTTTTGGCAATGGATGCCAAGGTGACTCCCGGGTCGATGATCACCGACAATATGGTGCTTCAACAAAATGGGAAGGCTCGCCTTTATGGCACAGCCGATCCTAACAAGAATGTGACTGTCACTCCATCTTGGAACAACAAGCCTTATACTGCAAAGGCTGATGCAAAAGGGAAATGGGAAGTTAAAATTGATACCCCGGCTGGAGGATATACTCCCTATTCAATTACGATCACTGATGGATCGCCTGTGACTCTTAATAATATCTTGATAGGGGAGGTGTGGCTTGCATCCGGGCAGTCAAATATGGAGATGCCTCTTAAGGGATTTCCAGGCTGTTGTGTAGAAGGTGGTTATGATGAAGTGGCTTCTGCACGCGAGCGTGCGGATAAAATACGCTTCTACACTGTGCCTCTCAAGCAAAGCTATGAACCTCTTGATGATATCGAGGCTTCATGGACTGTGCCCGCACCTGACACAGCTGCCGAGTATAGCGCAGTGGGGTGGAACTTTGCTAAGCGGCTCAATGATGTGCTTGATGTGCCGGTAGGTATTGTCAGATGTGCATATGGCGGTGCTCGCGTGGAGAGTTGGACACCACGCGAGATCCTTGAGACTTACTCAGATGTGTCTCTCAACCCTGATGATATAGATAAGATGACTCATTACGTTCGTCCTCTTTTGATGTATAATGCAATGTTTAATCCTGCTAAGGATTACACTTACAGGGGTATCATATGGTATCAGGGTTGCTCTAATGTGGGAGAGGACAAGGTATATGCAGAGCGTCTTGCCAATATGGTGGATCATTGGCGTAAGGAGTTGGGTGAAGGGGAGATTCCTTTCTATCAAGTAGAGATTGCTCCTTATGAATACGATTCCCCTGAACAGGATGGTAAAAGCCCGCTTTTGCGTGAGGCACAGTGGAAAGCTGCTGAGATCATACCTAATTCCGGAATTATTTGCACTAACGATCTTGTGCAGCCCTACGAGCGCTTTAACATCCATCCGGCTGATAAGGCTACTCCTGGAAAGCGATTGGCTGAACTTGCTTTAAATAAGACCTATGGCAATACTGTCTTTCCAGTAGTAAACCCTCGCTATAAAGGGCATAGCATCAAGGACGGAGCTGTATATGTAGCTATAGATTCTCCGAGCGATGGCATATGCAGGAATTATGATATAGTGGGCTTTGAAGTGGCAGGAGCCGACAAGGTATTCCATCCTGCTGATTCAGTATGGCTTGACTGGCGCACAAATGAGTTTGTAGTGTCAAGCAAGGACGTTCCTGAGCCGGTAGCCGTACGTTATGGATGGGGGGATTTTATGCCGGGAAATGTGCACGCAGGCAATTATTTGCCTTTAGTGCCATTCCGCTCTGACAACTGGTAAGCCCCCTAACCCCCCCCTAAAGGGGGAATAAATGATAAAGTTAAAGTTACAATATTATGAAAGTTTTTAGAATTGTATTGATGGCCATCATGCTTATGATGGCAGTTCCTAAAGCGTGGAGTGTGGAGTATATGCGTGAGATAACTGTGGCAGCTGACGGCACTGGGGATTTCAAGACCATTTCTGAGGCTCTTGAAGCTATACGCGCCTATATGGATTATAAGGTGACCGTCAACATCAAAAATGGGGAATATCACGAGAAGCTCATCATCCCATCATGGCTTGAAAATGTGGATTTCATCGGAGAAGATCCAGAAAAGACCATCATTACCTATAATGACTACGCTAAACTTGACAATATGGGTACATTCCGCACCTATACAATGCGTGTAGATGGATGCGATCTGACCTTTAAGAATCTTACTATCCGCAACAATGCGGGAAGAGTGGGCCAGGCAGTAGCATTACACACAGAGGGAGATAACATTACGTTTGAAAACTGCCGCTTCTTAGGCGACCAGGATACTCTTTTCCTCGCTGGACACGATTCAAACTTGAAATTCGATAATTGCTACATAGAGGGAACCACCGACTTTATCTTTGGGCCCGCTACTGCATATTTTACGAATTGTGAGATTCACAGCAAGGCTGATTCCTATATAACAGCAGCTTCCACACCCAAGGATGTGGAAGTTGGATTCGTTTTCAATAATTGCAAGTTGACAGCAGAGCCGGGTGTCGATAAGGTATATTTAGGTCGCCCATGGCGTCCGTATGCCTATACGGAGTTTATCAATTGCGAGATGGGCGATCATATCCGACCCGAAGGATGGCATAACTGGGGGGATGCCAACAATGAGAAGACAGCCCGGTATATTGAGCAAGGCAGCAAAGGCCCCGGTGCTAATCCTGCGGCACGGGTTGGCTGGGCTCAGACTCGTTAGAGTCTGATTCTTCCGGCTGCGAGGTCGGTTCTCCTTGAGACTCCGGCTGGGAAACCGGTTCTGCATACGATAAGTTCATCTTTGTCCAAATGGCATCAGGAATAGCCTTCCAAGCTGCGCAAAGTGCTCCCCAGCGGGCATCGATATAAGCCACGCGTGGATGCTTTACGATGGCGCGTATGATCTGCGGCACTACATATTCGAGAGTCATTTCCATCGGATATTTCTTGTCGTCGTCGAGAAGGGGAGTGCGGATCCATCCCGGACGGATGTCGGTGAAGGTGATGTCGACATTCTCCTTGTTGGCGAGTTGCTCAAGAGCCACAAGATAAGTCTGGGCACATTTCTTAGATGCTGAGTAGGCGGCCATGTCGCCGATTCCATTAGTACCTGCAACGCTCGTAAGCGCCACAATCTGGCCCTTGCGGGCGTTGTCGCGGAAATAGCCATATGCCGCGCTCACCATGCGTGCAAACCCTGCTGCATTGGTAGCGATCACTTCAGCTTCACGGTGAGGGTCGAGCGTAGGATTTGAGTAGCCGATACCGGCTACATGGAAATAAATATCCATTCCTCCGAGCTTGTCGATAAGTTCTTCAAGTTTTTTGGGCCCATCATTGTGGTTGATGTCAATTGACTCATATTCCACGCAGTCGGGATATTTTTCTTTAAGAGCGCGTAGGGCTGTTGTATGTCGGGCTGCAAGGCCGGTTTTCACTCCGCGTGATGCCAATGCTTCTGCTACGGCAAGTCCTATGCCTGAAGAGGCGCCCATAATAATGATTCTTTTCATAGTTTGATTTTAGTTAAGGGTTGTTGTAGTTAAAACGTTATGGGTTGAAGGATAGTTCAGTTTGAAGCTGGCGTTCCACTTTGAAGCAACATTGTGCTGTTTCTTTGATTAGGTCATGGCGGCTGCGTTTCAGTCCCGCCACCCATATGATTTCCCCGTCTGATTTCCTTTCCAGCACTCGAATCTGGCATTTCTTCAGACGGTCTAATCTGGCATCGCTGATGATATCGCTGACGAGGCGAGTACCTCGCATTCCAAGAGGTGCCATTCGGTCGCCTGTCTTGGCAGGGCGCAAGATGTAGGCAGATTCATCATGGGGTAGATATATGATATTATGGTCGCTGTTTGCTTTTATTTCCGTCATTAGAGCAGGATTCATTTCCAATCTTGTCCAGATAAATTCAGGAAAGGTATCTTTACATTCTGAATCAAAGATGATTAGTCTGTCACGTTCAAGGATGGCTTTATGTCTTTCGGAAAGATGCCAAGTGCGCTGTTCAAAATCTTTATGGAGTGCATCCAATATCTCCTCAGCAATCTCCGGATTTCCTCCATACGGCTCTAAGAATCTCACGACTGTTCCAGTCTTGATATCATCAGAATATATGAAGAGTGTGCCTTTCCTTGGAGAAAGATCCCTGAGTTGAGTGGTGTAATAATCTTCAATTATTTCCGCCTCTTCTTTAAGAATACCTACTGTTTTTGATAGAGTCTTTCTTGCTGAGGGCCACCGAGACTCAATCAATGGGATGATGTCTCTTCTGATGAAGTTGCGCCTGAATTCACTTGAAAGATTGCTGGAGTCTGTGACAAACTCAATGCTCAGAGAATTAAGATATTTTTCAATTTCTTTGCGGCTTACGTCGAGTAGTGGTCGAATCACTCTGCCGTTGTCTTGGTCCATCCCTTTAAGTCCACGCGTCCCGCTTCCTCGCAGCATATTTAGCATCATTGTCTCGATATCATCATCAGAGTTGTGTGCTACAGCCACCCGATCGAATCCTTCTTGCTCCATAATGCGAAAAAAATCAGCATATCGGAGTTCTCGGCATGCCATCTCCAAGCTCATCTCAGAATGAGATTGCAAATAATTTGTGACGTCATATTCTAACGTATGGAGTTTTACTCCAAGAGATTTGCAAAGGTTGGCAGTGAACTCTGAGTCACGGTCGCTTTCCTCACCGCGTAGATGGAAGTTGCAGTTGACCGCCTCTACGCGCAAACCAAGACGGGGGGATAGACGGGATGTGGCTACGAGAAGAGCAACACTATCTGCCCCTCCGCTTACCGCCACAAGTAGTGACTTGGCTTTAGAACGTACGATTGTAGTGAAGACAGCAGTTTCGAGATGATTCATAAAAGAGCAGGCTAATTATGAATTATGAATTATGAATTATGAATTGTGAATTAAAAGAAAGCCACACCATCGTCATGGTGCGGCTTTGCAATGAATTCTGATGATTCCTTCCGCCGATTACTTCTTTGTGCGGTTGCCATAACGGCTGCGGAATTTGTCGACGCGACCAGCGGTGTCGACGAGTTTCTGCTTGCCAGTGAAGAAGGGGTGAGAGCTGCTGGTGATTTCGAGCTTTACAAGGGGATATTCCTTGCCGTCGATTTCAATTGTCTCGCGTGAAGCGACAGTAGAGCGAGTGATGAAGACTTCGTCGTTAGACATGTCTTTGAAAGCCACTTCGCGGTAGTTGGAAGGATGGATGTCTTTTTTCATTTTAATTTTCTGCAGTTAATTATTTTTTAATTTTTCTCGACAGGTCGCGATCCCGTCGAATTGGCGGTGCAAAATTACAAAAAAAACTTGACCTGAGCAAATAATTTGACTACTAACTTGCGAGAAAAAGAATGAGGAGCTGGGCTACTATGACTCTCATGAACATTGTCAGCGGATATACGGTAGAGTAAGCCACTGCAGGAGCATCGTTGTTAGCTACCTTGTTGGCATATGCAAGAGCCGGAGGATCGGTGTAGTTGCCGCTGAGCATACCGATAATAGTCAGATAGTTCATCTTGTATTTCCAGCGCGCTATAATTCCGACAACCAATAGAGGAATAAGAGTGATGATAAGACCGTAGCCAACCCACATGGCACCTCTTACATTGAAGACAGTGGCTGCGAAATCCTTACCAGCAGCGATACCTACAGATGCGAGGAATAAGCAAATGCCTATCTCACGAAGAAGCAGGTTGGCTGAAGAATTGGTGTAGGTCACGAGATGGATCTTTGTGCCGAACGCACTGATGAGGATGGCCACTACAAGTGGACCACCGGCAAGTCCGAGCTTCATCGGCACTGACATCCCAGGTAGGAAGAAAGGTATGCTTCCGACAATTATGCCGATAAAGATTCCGACAAACATTGTGAAGAGGTTAGGCTCGTTGAGACGTTTCATGGAGTTGCCGAGCCGGTCGCCGAGGCGCTGAATATCTTCCGGCTTTCCTACCACTGTCAGACGGTCGCCAAGCTGCAGACGTAAGCTTGCAGTGGCAAGCAGGTCAACACCTGCACGCGTCACACGAGTTACGTTTAGTTTGTAGCCCATACGGAGTCGAAGGCTACCGAGCTTCACACCGTTGTAGTCGGTCTTCGTCACAACAATTTTGCGAGAAACGACTGGCCCTTGCACCATCTCCCATTTCTTTTCAACTACAGGACCAATAAATCGATTAAAAGTCTCCTCATCTTGCACAGAGCATACGAGGAGGACAAGATCGCCAAGTTCAAGGGTGTCATCGGAAGTGGGGATCATTACAGTGCCATCCGGTTTTTCAATTCTTGAGATTACGAAGTTGGCGTTGATAAGAGTATGAATTTTTCGGATATCAAGGCCTGCCATAAGTTCGTTTGTCACTTTTAAAGTGACCACATGAGGAGCAAGCTGCGAATCTTTTGTATCATTTTCCACTTCCTCTATTTCTTTCTTGATGTCGATCTTAAAGAAGACCTTTATCAAAATGAGGGAAAGGATAATGCCTACCACTCCGAGTGGATAGGCTGCAGCGTAGCCCATCGCCATATCTTGCGACACTGTGCTGGCATTCTCATTGATTTGGAGTACTGTCTGCTGAGCTGCACCGAGACCGGGAGTATTGGTGACTGCACCACTCATGATGCCTACCATTTCCGGAAGCGACGTATTGCCGGAGGCTCCTCCCTGGATAAAATAGATAGCCACCGCTATGACAGCATTAAGCAGGACTCCTGTGACAGCAAGCATATTCATTCTGACTCCACCTTCCTTGAAAGAGGAAAAGAAACCTGGACCAACCTGCATACCAATTGAGAATATGAAAAGTATAAGTCCGAAGTCGCGCAGGAAATGCAGAATGTCGTGATGGACCATATAGCCGAAGTGCCCGAGTAGGATGCCTACGAAGAGTACAAACGTCACGCCAAGTGACACACCGCAAATCTTAATTTTCCCGAGGTAGATACCTGCGAAGATAATGAAACTATAAAGCATTACCGCCGAGGCAAGGGAGTCATTACCCGGCGATAAAAGTTCAATCAACCATTCCATGTATGGTCATTTTTTTTTGAATCTAACAATATTTCTTAAGAAACCCTATTGTGGGGAGAGATAAGTTTTGACGACCCTGAGATTCTGAACAACCTCAGGGTCGTGACGTGAGAATATTTTTATTCGTATTCTATGAGGTCTTGGTCGGTGGCAACCACATCGCCATTTTGCACCAGCACCTGCTTGACAACGCCTTCAATTTCAGACTCCAGATCGTTTTCCATCTTCATTGCTTCATATACGAGCACTTTCTGATGTACTTTTACCTTATCGCCCGGCTTCACGTCGATCTCAATGATGGTACCTCCCATCGGAGCCTTAAGTGTGGGACCGGTCACAGGGTCGTAAGGACAATTAGCCTGAGCTTCTGCCTCAGCGAGGGCAGCCGCTGCTGCGTTGGCCGCCTCAAACTCAGCTTTGCGCTTATTTTTGAGAAATCCGGTGGCAACTGCATGCAAGAGTTCAAGAAGCAGATACTCCTCATCATTCTGAGCAAGTTTCACACCTCCAAATTCTTCAAGAACCGGATTATCAGGCTGCTTAAATTGACTTACATCATAGGGCTTTTCTTCCGGACTGCCTGTGATCTGCTCGCGGAAAGCGGGATCAATTTCCACAGGAGTCTTACCATATTCACCCTTCACGAGCCCTACGAACTGATTGTTTTTGTTAGTATAATCGGGAGCACCTTTGCGACGGTCGAGTGCAAGAGCCACAGCCTGAGAGCCTACGATCTGGCTTGTAGGAGTGACAAGGGGAACAAGACCCGCATCGCGACGAACCTTCGGGATAAGTGCCATTGCTTCGTCAAGCACATCTTCTGCGTGCAGGGCGCGAAGGTTTGCCACCATATTCGAGTACATTCCACCAGGAACCTCAGCATTCTTAACGAGTTCGTTGGGTTTAGGAAATCCGAAGTAAGCTTCAATCTTATGGCAAGCGTCCAGGAGTTCTTCCTCACGGTTGTTGGTAGCAGCTTCAATCGCACGGTCGAACTCAGCATTAATTTCAGCAGGCATAGCGGCATAAGCCTCGTCGAAATCTTTCGGCCACTTATCTTTATTGAGGTCGAAAGCTGCCAAACTTTGGCGAGCTTCTACGAGTCCCTTGCGTATCTTAGCCACAGCATCCATGTTGACTTCAAGTTCGATGCCGAGTTTCTGACAGAATATCCAAATCAATTCAATAGCAGGAGCAGCCGAACCTCCTCCAAACCACCAGATGTTGGTGTCGATGATATCTACGCCCTTTATAATGCCAGTAAGAACAGATGCAAGACCATAGCCAGGAGTGCAATGGGTGTGGAAATCAACCGGCACGGTAAGAGCCTGCTTCAATTTAGGCATGAGACTGAAAATACGGCTTGGGTTGACAAGACCTGCCATATCTTTCAACGTGATCATTTTTGCACCGATGCGCTCCATTTCCTTTGCTTTCTCAACAAAATACTCATCGGTAAAGATAAGTTCAGGAGCCTCAGGCTCATCGTTGCCGCCAAAGAGACGAGCAAAGAACCCTTTCTTCACGGGCTCCTTCGGTTCTTCCTTAGGATCGACAGTGTAGCATACAGCAGCGTCGGCGATACCTCCAAGATCGTTGATCATCTTTATGGAGTCCTTGATATTGTTGATATCGTTGAGAGCATCAAATATACGCATCACATTGAGCCCATTCTTGATGGCTTCCTTGTAGAAACCTTCAAGCACACTATTAGGATAGGGAACATAGCCGAAGAGGTTGCGTCCGCGCGACAGAGCGCTCAGCAGGGATATGCCCTTCATATATTCTGAGCAAGTGCGGAGACGATCCCAAGGGCTTTCTCCCAGATAGCGCATCACGGAGTCGGGCACTGCACCTCCCCAAACTTCCATGATATAGAACTTGGCGTCCTGATAGAGGGGGAGGAGTTTGTCGATGTTTTCCTGCTTCAAGCGAGTAGCGAACAGCGACTGCTGTCCGTCGCGTAGAGTCAGGTCTCTTACTTTTAGTGTCTTTGCCATAGATGTAAATTTATGGGTTATTGTTATTTAGTCTTCAGTTTTTTAGTCTTTAGTCTTCAGTCTTCAGTCTTCAGTCTTAAGATTGGGGGGAGAGTTGCCGGGATCTTTAGACATCAGAAGAACCTTATCATTAATTTGATCTAAGTTATTATTCGAAGATGCCTTCTACAGATTCAGCCTGTACCTCCTCGTCTCCACTGGTCCAAACTTCTCCGCCGCAAGCATCGAAAGATGCCGGGAACTCGAACTTTGCATCTTGACTATAAGGTAGGTTTTTGTCGGCGTATACCTTCTGCATATAAAGACCGTATACCGGGAGAGCAGCGCGGGCACCCTGTCCAAGTGCCATAGTGTTGAAGTGGATGTAACGTTCGTCACCACCGACCCATACACCAGTCACAAGATCAGGCGTAAATCCCATAAACCAGCTGTCGGAGTTAGAGTTGGTGGTACCGGTCTTGCCACCCATCTGTGCTGAGATACCATAACGGCTACGTAGGCTCGCACCGGTGCCGCTTTCGACAACGCTCATCAGCATAGAGAGAATTTTCCAGTAAGACTGTTCATTCGTCACTTCCGTACGGTGTGGAGTGGCGTTGTAGATAAGATTACCTTGATTGTCTTCAATACGGGTCACGAACACCGGATCGGTGCGGATGCCTTTGTTGGCGAATGTAGTGTATGCCCCTACCATATCGCGCACAGGAACGTCGACCGTGCCAAGACAAAGAGGCATATATGCTTCGATGTGTCCAGTCAGGCCAAACACTCTCATTTTGTTGGCGAGATTAATGGGCTTGAGTTCGTTGACAAGGCGAGCGGAAATCCAGTTGTTGGAGTTTGTAAGAGCCCAGTGAAGGGTCACCATCTCTCCAACATGTCCACCGCCACTGTTACGCGGACTCCAACCATTGAATGTCGGTTGAGTATTTAGAAATCTTGAGCATGGAGTAAAGTCCTGTTCCATAGCCAGTGTGTAAAGGAACGGTTTAGCCGTAGAACCGATTTGCCTTTTGCCACGGCTCACCATATCATATTGGAACCACTGGAAGTCTGGTCCACCGACATAAGCTTTCACATTGCCAGAGTGAGGGTCCATACTCATTAAGCCAGTACGCAGAATGGATTTCATGTAAAGGAGTGAATCGCGGGGAGTCATTGTGACGGTCTTGCTTCCCGGCACAGTCTTCCCATCTTCCTTTACATATGCGAAAACATCCATCTCCACAGGGGTATTGAATGCCTGATCGATTTCATCAGACGAACAGCCGGCAAGTTTCATCACACGATATCGTTCAGACTGGCGAATTGCATTCTTGATGAGTTGTTCGACTCCTTTAGTGGAGAGTTCAGCCTGGTTTGTGGTGTAAGGACCATTTTTCTGGCCCTTCTTCTCTTGGAAGAAAGCAGGCTGAAGAGTCTCGCCTAAATGCTTCCTCACCGCTTCTTCTGCATATTCTTGCATCCTCAGGTCAATAGTAGAGTAAATCTTCAGGCCGTCTGTATAAAGATTATAGTATGAACCATCAGGTTTCGGATTCTTCTCAATCCATCCGTAAAGAGGATTTTCTTCCCATTGAGTAGAATCTGTGTTGTAATTGCCCATGGCGATATCATATGCCATCTTGTTGTCGTATTTTGACTTTTCAGGGCGTACAGGTTTCTTGGCAGTCATCAATCTACGGATTTCCTCACGGAGATATGGAGCTGTGCCGACCTTATGATCTACCTTATGATAGTCCAAACCAAGAGGAAGTTGCTTAAGAGAATCGCACTCTTCCTTAGACAACCTTCCGTCTTTTTGCATCTGGTCGAGCACTACGTTGCGTCGATTGAGAGTTCGTTCGCTATGGCGCAGAGGATTGAAATAGCTTGGATTCTTTAGCATTCCGACAAGCATGGCTGCTTCTTCACAACGAAGGTCGCCCGGTTCCTTCCCAAAATAGACATTTGCAGCAGTCTTGATGCCGACGGCATTATTCAAGAAGTCAAAACGGTTGAGATACATATTCAATATCTCATCTTTCGTATAGAAACGTTCCAATTTTAGCGCAATCATCCATTCGATAGGCTTTTGCATAGCACGCTTAAACATATTTGCGCTTGGTTGGGAATATAGTTGTTTGGCAAGCTGCTGGGTGATAGTAGAAGCACCACCTGAAGACTTGTCGCCCATTAAGATTGTCTTTACCATAGTGCGTCCAAGAGCCATGAAATCGATGCCGGAGTGAGACTCGAAACGCACGTCTTCCGTTGCTATAAGGGCATCGATCACATATGGAGAGAGGGCGTCGTAATCGGTATATACACGATTTCCTGCACCGGCGAAGTATCTGCCGAGTTCTGTGGTGCCATCGGATGCATACACTACGCTTGCCAGTTTGTCGTGGGGGTCTTCAAGTTCTTCGATAGGGGGCATATAGCCGATGACTCCATTATATACCAAGAGCATGAAGATTGCTATGCAACCGCCCAAAGCGAGAAAAGCAATCCACATCCATTTAATAATGGTCGTAGGTCGAATGCCTTTTTTTACAGGTGTTTCATCCGCCAACAGAGGAATGTCGTCGTCTTGAAACTTACTATTTTTTCTACGCTTGAAAATGTTCATGAATTATAAACTTCATTTTTAATCTGCAAATTTAGTCAAATTTATGGAAACGGCAAAAGTTATTTTGTTAAAAGTGTTTTTGAAGTTGTTTAGACTTATCTACGAATTCAATAGGAAGTGTCAAACCAAAGGATTGCTAACACCCTGAGCAGAAAAAATATTTTGAAGAATTTTGTAATGTCGGGGGGAATGATTAAATTTGCATTATGACTCGAAGATATGATATCGATTCCGTGGAGGCAGCATTCACTAACTTCCTCAACGAAGGCAAATACCGCAAGACTCCGGAACGCTTCGCGATATTGCGAAAGGCAATCGAATTGCATTCGCATTTTGATGTAGATGCGTTGCATATGGCTATAGAGGGGGATGGCTACCATGTAAGCCGTGCTACCGTCTACAACACCGTTGAGCTTCTTGAGGAAGCAGGAATATTGAGTAAGAACGTGTTTGGGCAAAATCCGGCGATGTATGAGGTGAACCATGACAATCATATCCACCTTGTATGCAAACGATGTGGGAAAATAACAGAGGTGGAGAATTCTCATATTGCGGGTCATGTGATGCAGTTGCATCCTGAAGATTTCACGGCGGAGAGTTTTGCAATCACAATATACGGAATCTGTAGTGACTGTTCCGATCAGATAAAGGATGCACGCTCCGTGCGTCCCAGACATAAATAATAAATATTTTAACTTAAATACTTAATATCATGGCTAAAGTAAAACCTTTCAAGGGAGTGCGTCCTCCTAAACACTTAGTGGAACAAGTGGCCTCACGTCCTTATGATGTGCTTAACTCAGAAGAGGCCCGTAAGGAAGCAGAGGGCAACGAGAAGTCGTTATACCACATAATCAAGCCGGAGATTGATTTTGAGCCCGGATTTGATGAGCATCATCCCGATGTCTATGATAAGGCTGTAGAGAATTTCATGAATTTCCAGGATAAGGGATGGCTTCTGCAGGATGAGAAGGAAAACTACTATATATATGCCCAGACAATGGAAGGTCGTACCCAGTACGGATTTGTAGTTGGAGCTTGGGTAGATGATTATATGAACGGACGCATAAAGAAGCATGAGCTGACCCGTCGCGATAAAGAGGAGGACAGAATGAAGCACGTTCGTTGCAACAATGCCAATATAGAGCCCGTGTTCTTTGCATTTCCTGACAATGAGACTCTTGAGCAGATAATTCGTGATGTGACAAAGGGAGAGCCTGAATATGATTTCGTTGCTCCGGATGGCTTTGGCCACACATTCTGGGTGATAGATGATGAAAATATGATCGACACCATAACCAAAGAGTTTGAAAAGATACCGTCTCTATATATAGCTGACGGACATCACCGTAGTGCTGCGGCTGCCCTTGTGGGCAATGAAAAAGCCCAAAACAATCCCAACCATAAGGGAGACGAGGAATATAACTATTTTATGGCAGTTGCCTTCCCTGCATCTCATCTGCGCATCATAGACTACAATAGAGTAGTAAAGGATCTCAACGGACTTTCGGAGGATGAATTCCTTGCAAAGATTGCAGAAAACTTTTTAGTAGAGGATAAGAGAGAGGAAATCTACCATCCTGCAGGTCTACACAATTTCTCACTCTATCTCGGTGGCAAATGGTATTCATTGACAGCTAAGGAAGGGACATATAATGATGCAGACCCAATAGGGGTGCTGGATGTCACAGTGTCGTCAGACCTTATTCTTCGAGATATATTAGGCATCAATGATTTGAGGAGCGACAAGCGCATAGATTTTGTTGGAGGAATACGAGGACTGGAAGAATTGAAACGTCGTGTGGACAGTGGTGAGATGAAGATGGCATTAGCGCTCTATCCTGTCACTATGGATCAGCTTATGGCCATTGCAGACAGTGGTAATATCATGCCTCCTAAGACCACTTGGTTTGAGCCAAAGCTTCGTTCCGGACTCGTGATACATAAACTTGATTGATGTTTTGAGGTTAAAACCTCAAGTTTTAGAATAGGAAAATAAAGCCCTCGGAAAAACATTTGTTTTTCCGAGGGCTTTATTGTTATCTTGCCGGTAGTGGGTGGCGATTGAGTCTTACTTCAGCTTGGGCGAAGCCAATCGCTTATCCATATGATCAGCGGTTGGATTCTGCTATCCAGGCGGCAAGCCCGGAGTTGAAGCTGTCTGCAGCGAGGAGTGTTTCCAACGGAAGGTGCATTCTATAGCGCCAGTAGTGCTGGGAATTAGCAGGGATATTGATAAGCTCATCGTGTGGATTGTCGCGTCGTAGCGATCCGTCGGTGCTAAGCCAGTCTTGAAGCGGAAGAATGCAAAGCATAGACGGTGACTTCAAATGAAGATCAACGATCTTTCCACATATCCAAGGTTCAGCATAAGCTGGAGCTTGTCCCGGTTCTTTCAAAGTATAGTTGAAGAAACGCTGGGTAGCCTCCGGATCCTGCTCCCACCAAGCACGAATGCCATCCATGTCGTGGGTTGAAGTAGTGCAGACACTATAATAAGGATACTGCCAAGTCACACCAAACTCAACCTTAGGATCTTTTGGCATACGCTGTATCTCAAGAGAAAGAATTTGCAGACGATGCATCACATCAGGTACACAATCAGGAATCATTCCCAAATCTTCTGCACATGTGAGCATTCCAGTGGAATCAAGGAGTGGAGGAAGTTTCCACATTGCTTTGCCATACCAGAAATCGTTCATCCTGTGATAGAAAAAGTCATTGTAGAGACGGTTGAAACACCATCGCTCGTAGTCAGTAAGCGCACGGAACTGATAAGTGTACTGTGCAGAAATACGGGGATGATAGTGTCCTTTCTGATAAGGATCTTCAATGAATAGCACATCGTCAATAAGTCCCATAAGGGCATTCTTGATGCGTGTGTTCTTTTCATCTGGAGCGAGGCGTGAGAAATGATTCACAACCTTACGCTGATTATCAACGAATTCTTTAAGACGATAGCGGCCTGCACTAATCTCCTCCAGATATTCATTCTTAACCTCTTCGGTATATTCTCCAAAGAAGTCACCGATCATCCACTCCATGATATATGGATTTGCCTGAATCTCCGGATTGATCCAAAAATCATAGTTTTGCTTTAGTTCTTCCGGAGAGAAGGGGAGTGCCGGATTGAAATAACCTAACAAGCCGTGAACAGCAGTCATCGGAATTTGCCAAATACGGAAGAATCCGAGAATATGGTCGATACGGTAAGCATCAAAATATTCAGCCATTTTCTGGAAGCGTTGCTTCCACCATTTGAAACCGTCGCGAGCCATTTCATCCCAGTTATAGGTAGGGAATCCCCAGTTCTGACCGAGAATTGAGAAATCGTCTGGGGGAGCACCTGCTTGACAGTCCATATTGAAGAGGCGTGGATCTTTCCAAGCATCCACACTCTCGCGTCCGATACCGATAGGAATATCTCCTTTCAGCACGATGCCGTGTTGATGAGCATAATCACGCACTTCACGCAGCTGACGGTCAAGATGATACTGCACATAATAGTAGAACAGCACATCATAAAGATTATCAGTGATGAATTCTTCAACAAGCTTTTCATCATAGGATGCGTATTCTCCCCATTGGGAATTATCGGCAGTATGGAAATGATCGCGCAATACAGACCACGCAGCATAAGAGCGGAGCCAATATTCGTTGCGCTTCACAAACTCCTTATATTCGGCGGTATCACGAGTCTTTTTGCCCTGCTCAGCATATATTTCACGGAGATAAGAATTTTTGAGATTGTTTACTGCTTCGTAGTCAATTTGTGGCAGCTCATTAAGCTTAGCTATCTCAGCAGAGTAATAATCTCGGCGTTCCTTATCGCGGATTGCGCCTACCGCCTTCAGACGAATATACATCGGGTGGAGTGCGAAAGTGGAATTTGCACTGTATGGATATGAATCAGTCCAAGTTCCTGTCTTAGTAGTGTCGTTGATAGGGAGAATCTGCACTATTTTCTGGCCAGTGACAACACACCAATCCACCATTTTCTTGAGATCATAGAAATCTCCTACTCCAGCATCTTCATTGGAACGAAGAGAGAAGACCGGAATAGCTGTTCCAGCGCCTTTCCATGACTTGCGCGGATTTTCAAAGCGCATGCCATCGAATATAAGCAATGCACCCTTCTCGCGTGGGAAGAAATCAATACGACGATTGTCTCTTGCTTCCCAATCTTTCGGAAGACGAGTCTTTTTGTCGAGGATTACAAATTTATATTCGAAGGGGAGGGAAGCATTTTTCATATCCAATGAAACTTCCCATAAAGGGTAGTGGGCATCATTGAATATAAGAGCTTTTTCAGGATTCCATCCTCCAAGGCTCTTTGGTTCACCGCAGATGGCAAGTATCTCATCAGGGCGCACCATAGGAGCGTATACCTTGAAGAGAATGGAATCAGCTTTTGCGGCGATTGGCTGATCTCGGAAATTGCGACTCAGCATGCCATCGACAAAGGCTGAAGACCAATATGGCTTGTCGTTTGGCACATCCTGCCAGAAAGCATGTATGTCATAGTGTGATACACCCTTAGCAGCCTCAAAACGATGATGGCTTCCCCACTCTTCACGCCAGGGTTTGCCTTCAGCCTTAACAATGAAACGATAAGTGAAACTTTCCACTGAAGATGGAATGTCGAGAACTGCTGTCCAAAGATCAGGTGCAGTCATTTCGAGCATAGGGGCTTTGTGAGGATCGCCGGAACCCAATTTTGGAATTGAGCCGGATATGTAGAGAGCCTCTCCCCATTGGGTATGGTAACCGATGTGAATCTTTATTTTCATGGGTATGTCATTTTTAGGTTTTAGATACTCCTGAGTCAGCGCATTCGCAGATTAGCCACAGCGAGAGTTGCCGCAAGAGGTGCATATAAGGCACCCTTCTTGATAAACAAGTGTCTCAGCCCCACAGTTCGGACATTTTCCACTTCCAGCTGTGCCATTTGGAATATATTTCTTCAAAGCTCGCTCCACACCGTTCTTCCAAGTATTGATGCTATTTGAGTCAAGTTCCAGACCCTGAACGAGTTTTATTACCTGATCGATGGGCATTCCATAACGAAGCACCCCGGAAATCAACTTAGCATAATTCCAAAATTCCGGTTTGAATTTTTCACTGAGACCTTCAATTGTGGTCTTGTAGCCACGTTTGTTTATAAACTGAAAGTCGTAGCGCTTACGTCCATCTGGAAGAGTTTGCTTAATGATTTTTCCATGGTTGATGCTCTTAGGACAAAAAATACCATCTTCATCGTCGGCAAGACCTGTGAATATCTCATATGGCTTTCCATCTACGAGGCCCACGAAAGCAATCCATTTTTCTTTATTGTTTTGGAATCTCACTACGTCTGCTTCAAGTTCCATAGGGCGCTTCACCACGTGGTCGGGAGTATGGATGAGATGAGAACTATTATTGTCCTTCTTCTTCACAGCTTCGAGTACATTATTACGAGACCCATCACGATATACAGTGCAGCCCTTGCACCCGGCTTTCCAAGCTTGGAGGTAGAGCTCGCCCACGAGCTCTTCGGTGACATCAGAAGGAAGATTGATTGTCACAGAAATCGAATGGTCAACCCATTTTTGGACAGCGCCTTGCATACGAACTTTCTCCATCCAGTCTATATCGTTGGAAGTAGCTTTATAGTAAGGTGATTTCTTGACGAGTTCATCCACTTCTTCCTGCGACATATTCTTTTTAGTCTCAAGACCATTGATGCGCATCCATTCTATAAATTTAGGATGATAAACGAGGAATTCTTCATAAGCTTCACCTACTTCATCGACAAAGTCGACACTTACGTTCTCATCTCCGGGCACAATCTTACGGCGGCGTTTATAGACGGGGAGAAATACCGGTTCGAGTCCGGAAGTGGTGCGAGTCATCAGAGATGTAGTTCCTGTGGGTGCAATAGTCAGACATGCAATGTTGCGACGACCATGTTTCACCATCCTTTCATATAGTTGAGGATCAGCTTCTTTTATGCGAAGGATAAAAGGATTCTCTTTTTCACGTTCGGCATCGTATATCTCAAATGCGCCACGCTCTTCAGCAGCTGTCACTGAAGCTGAATAATAGGCGAGGGCGAGTTGCTTATGCACTTCTGTGGAGAAAGCCGTGGCTTCAGGAGTGCCATATCGAAGGCCAAGGGCCGCCAGCATGTCTCCTTCACCTGTAGTACCGCACCCAGTGCGACGCCCGAGGAGTGTCTTATCACGAATCTTTTCCCATAGGTGAAGCTCAGTGGATTTCACCTCAGGAGTCTCAGGGTCATCTTTAATCTTCGAAATGATTTTCTCAATTTTTTCCATCTCGAGATCAATAATGTCGTCCATGATGCGTTGAGCCTTACCTACATGCTCGCGGAAAAGGTCGAAATCAAAGCTTGCCTCGGGAGTGAAGGGATTGCGGACGTAGCTGTAAAGATTTATAGCTGTGAGTCGGCAGCTATCGTAAGGACAAAGCGGAATTTCCCCACAGGGATTCGTTGATATTGTCTCAAATCCAAGATCATCATAGCAGTCCGGAACGCTTTCCTTAATGATGGTGTCCCAGAAAAGTACTCCCGGCTCAGCACTCTTCCATGCATTGTGTACAATTTTCTTCCACAGTGCCGAAGCATCAATTTCTTTAGTCTCGATTGGATCTTCAGATTTGACAGGGAATTTCTGAACATAAGGAGTTCCGCTTTCGGCACAAAGCATGAAAGTATCGTCAATGCGGACCGAAACATTGGCTCCTGTCACCTTACCTTGTTCCATCTTAGCATCGATAAATGCTTCAGCATCAGGATGCTTTATGCTGACTGTAAGCATCAGTGCTCCACGTCGGCCGTCTTGCGCCACTTCACGGGTAGAATTGCTATAACGCTCCATGAATGGGACAAGGCCAGTGGATGTAATAGCAGAATTCTTGACCGGAGAACCTTTGGGACGAAGATGGCTCAGATCATGCCCTACACCGCCGCGGCGCTTCATAAGTTGCACTTGCTCTTCGTCTTCACGAATGATACCACCATAGGAGTCAGGATGTCCGTCAAGTCCGATCACAAAACAATTTGAAAGAGAGCCAACCTGGAAATTGTTTCCGATTCCAGCCATTGGGCTGCCTTGCGGCACAATATACCGGAAGTCTTTTATAAGGTCGTAGACTTCTTGCTCACTCATCGGATTAGGATATTTTGATTCGATACGGGCTATTTCCGATGCTATGCGATGGTGCATATCATCAGGAGTCCTTTCATAGAGATTTCCGTAGGAATCCTTTAGGGCGTATTTGCTTGCCCAAACACGGGCCGCCAATTCGTCACCGTTAAAATATTCGAGAGCGCCCTGAAAGGCCTCTTCACTACTGTATTGTTTTACGTGGTCAGACATTTGGTTAAAGCTCTAATAGTTGTTGAAATCGGAATGCAAAGTTCGTAAAAATTTTTTATAAATCATAGACTTTATAAATCGTTTTTGAACCAAAGTTTTCCAAAAAAATCACATTAAGAGTTGATTTATAGAGATATAAAGAAATTATTTACAATAAAAAATTTTTTTTGTGTAAGCCTTTATTAAAGATCAGTTGAGAAGATTGGAGATATGATCTTCATTGAGAATCGTAAATATACGCTTTCCGGAAGGAGTCAGTGAAGGATCGGGAAGAGAAAGAAGCTGACCTACCAATATTTCCATTTCTTGAGATGAAAGATGCCTCCCTCTTACGATTGCAGCCCCTCGAGCCATGACGAGAGCCATACGTTGCATAATATCGTCGACAGGATCCGGTGTGGTTCCGAAGTTTTCTGATTCCTCCCGGACGGATTCAAGAATTCTCATTACAGTTTCAGGCGCATCACTCTGTTTGATCATAGTCGGGACAGCAGCGATGCTCCATCTGTTTTCCTCTTCATATTCGAGAGAGAATCCAATGGCAGAGAGTTCCGACTGTATCCGAGAAAGAGCATCCAGTTGTTCAGGATCGAGTGAGATAGTTTCCGGGAATAGTACACGCTGGCTTGTGACTTCCATATTACGCACCCTACGGAGGCATTCCTCGAACAAAATCTTAAGATGGGCGCGATGTTGGTCGATAATCATGATACCATTCCGAGTTGGAGTGACAATGTATTTGTCGGCAAATTGGAAGCATTCCTTATCGGGGAGAGACGAAGATTCATCAATGGCAGGGAGAACACCATCTACGGGAGTGACGTCACGAGCGGATTCCTCTTGGCGGTTCATGAACCTGGCATAGAGAGTGTCCCAATTTCTGGCACTTGGTTTGCGCTCATAATTATTGAATTGTTTCTGAGGCAAATCAGAGAGGGGAGAGTAATTGTTTCCCACGTTAGGAATGAAGTCGGAGTCAGTGCCAATGGCGAAAGGATTATAGTCAGACGGCACTTCAATCTCCGGATTATCCGGAGCCCCAACCCCGGCGGGCTGCACAGGCACAAGGTCAGTGTCGAAATCGATTTGAGGAGTGGCTGCAAATTTCCCGAGGGCAGCCTTCACGCTTGCTCCCAGAATGCTTAGAATTTCTTTTTCCCTCTCCAGTTTCACTTCATTTTTACTGGGATGGATATTGATATCAATTTCAGCAGGATCCACTTCAATTTTCACAAAATAGCAAGGCTGGGTGTCGTTTGCGATCAGATTTTCGAAACAACCGGTGATCACCTTATGCAATTTCAGATGGTTGATATGCCTGCCGTTTGCTATAAGATGCCAAAGTGCATTACGTCTGCGAGCAAATTCCGGACGCGATACATATCCGTGAATCTTCACAATATCGGTTTCGACAGATATTGGAATAAGCTGCATGTTAAGGTTGTTTTTCCAGATATCGTTGATTCTCTGGAGCATGCTTCCGGGTCTAAGATCAAGTACGCGTGATCCCGTATCGATACTGATGCGAAGATTGTTATTTACGAGAGCCATGCGTTCAAACTCCCGCATAATATGACCAAGTTCACCTGCATCGGACTTCAGGAATTTGCGTCGGGCCGGCAGATTAAAAAAGAGATTGCGGACACTGATAGAAGTGCCTTTATCGCACATACAGGGTTCTTGACTTTCAACATTAGAACCGTTGATGACCAATCGTGTACCCATTTGGGCGTCTTCAGTGCGTGTGCGAAGTTCTACCTGGGATATTGCACATATGGAAGGGAGAGCTTCGCCACGGAAGCCCATTGTCTGAAGGGAAAAAAGGTCTTCAGCTGATTTTATCTTTGACGTAGCATGACGTTCGAATGCCATACGCGCGTCGGTCTCTGACATGCCTTTGCCGTTGTCGACAACCTGGATGAGAGTCTTACCTGCATCTTTGACAAATATTTTTATATCGGTGGCTCCAGCATCTGCAGCATTTTCCACAAGCTCCTTGATAACAGAAGCGGGACGTTGTATCACCTCTCCAGCTGCTATCTGATTCGCTACTGAGTCGGGCAAAAGTCTGATGACATCCATAATTTATAAATTACAAATGATGAATTAAGAGCCCATCTCATAAATTTGAGAGCCCCTGGGGTCGCTTGGTTGGAGCGATTTTTGGCTTTTGAGCGATTGAGCATAGCGGGCTATGTGATTG
>CAYNEZ010000033.1:0-22473 GCA_964396365.1 uncultured Sangeribacter sp.
CATCAAGACAGAGTACATTTGAATAAATTCTAAACGATTTCGAAATAAACACATTAAAAGAAAATAAAATGAAGAAGTATATTTTTTTGATGGTAGCTGTTATGTGCTGCTTTATGTCAGGCTACGCTTTTGACAAGTATTCCGTAGATCGTAACGACCTTCCAGAGGCGGCTCAGGCTTTCCTGAAGGAATATTTTCCTAAGGCTAAGGTAGGTATGGTGAAAACCGACAAACATCTGCTTAAGAAAACTGATTACGATGTTAAACTTGTGAATGGAACGAAGATTGAGTTCAATAACGCAGGAAAGTGGACCTCAGTCGACTGCAAGACGAGAGAGGTGCCTAAAGGGATTATTCCTAAAAACATAAGTAATTATGTGAAGAAAAACTTCCCAAATGTGAAGATAGTAAAGATTGAGAAATCTTCTACTAAATACGAAGTGGGACTTTCTGATGATGTGGAACTCACGTTCAATCTGCTTGGACAGTTTAAAAGTATGAAGATGGATGATTAGTCGCCAGTCATCAGGCTTGTATCATCGGTTTTTGACTGCCGGTCTGATTGAGGGTTTGATATATAACGTTCGTAGTAGTCCATTATCAAGGACGAAACCGGTAGGGCTATAATCATTCCTATTATACCGAGGAGACTTCCCCATATGGAGAGAGAGAGGAGGATGAGCGCTGCGTTCATCCCCATTTCTTTTCCCATAATGTGAGGTGTGAGTATATAGTCGCATATGCTCTGGCTGATAAGATAAACTAAAAGACAGCTTCCGAACAGACTCAAGAATGTAGCTTCTCCGCTCAGTGAGAACACTGCGCAAATGATAGCCACAGGAATGAGTGTAATATATTGAAAATATGGTATCATATAAAGGATACCAACGAGTATTCCCATAGGAATGCCAAGTGGCAATCCGACTATAGAAAAACCGATACAATAAAACACCATTGCACATAGAGCCACGAGGCCTTGACCACGGAAGTAATGGTTCATGCTGGTCTGCACTTCATGCACCACAACCATTGCATTTTCCCTATATTTCTGCGGAATGATGAGCTTAAACCCTCTTGAAATCTGAGGATAATCTATAAGAATAAAAAGAATATAAATCAATGTCAAGGCCCATCCAAGCACATCTACAATGACGCTTATAGACTCATTGAGAAGAGATGTGCCTTTACTTATGATTGAGCCGAGATGAAGCTCTGAAAGATGAGACTTTATGTCGGCTGGGCGAAAATTAGTTTCCACCCATTGTATGATATCTGCATATTCCTTGGGTATAGGTTGTTTTCCGGAGCTTACATCATGAATAATGCCATTCATAATGTCGAGCTCCTTTATCACATTAGGGAGAAAAAGCCATACTATACCGACCACTACAGCGAGCACCTCAAGCACTGTAAGGATGGAAGAGATGGCTCGTCCTTTTTCATGAATGAGCTTCCTGTTCAAGTCAACAAGAGGTTGGAGCATATATGCGATGAAGCAAGCCACGAAGAATGGGAGTAACACATCGCTAAGATATCTAATGAGCAATATAAGCACCACTGCAATTGCGAGCCCTATGATGAGCTTCATGATGCGGTCGATATTCCAGAAATGTTGTGTTGTTTGCTCTGACATATTTAATTTTTATATACGTTATTTCATTCGTTTCAAAATGTTGTAGCTTGGCAACACTCCGAGTTCTCCGGCACGCGAAAGATCTGCGAAAGCTTCAGCCTTTTTCCCAGCAGAAAGGTAGCATAGGCCACGGTTGTAGAAAGCTGCACCGAATTCCGGATCCATTTCCAAAGCTTTAGTGAAGCATTCGGCTGCTTGGGAATAATCGCGTTGAGAATATAGGATATATCCTTTGTTATACCAAGCATGAATAAGACGCGGATCAAGGCGTGTTGCTGCATCGAAGTCAGCTGCCGCCAAGGCTATTGCCTGCATTGCGAGCCTCTGGTCTTCCTGAGTCTTTGCATATTCATAGCGTGCAACTCCTCTTGCAATATAGGCTATCGTGAAATCCTTATTTGCATCAATTATTTTATCGAAATCTTCGATGGCAAACTTATAGTTTTTCACCATTGAATAAGCTACCCCACGGGCAAGAAGATCGGCCGGACGCACTTTGTTGCCACTGCTTGAAATGACAGATGTATAGTTGTCTACAAGTTTGAATAGATTATCATATTCTGCATCAGAGAGCCCGGATTGCACTGGAGAGAGATAGAGAGCACGCGTGATATATCGTCCGCGGTTAAAGTCATCAAGTGCTCTGAAGAAATTTGTGACCCCTCCAAGGGATTTAGACGGAGGATTAAATGAAATTGTAAACAAAGGTTCCGGTTCTGCCACGACGTTACGATCCTGAACGCGTCCTTTTATCCTTTCATTATAGGAAAGTTGAGTCTCGGGGCGCTCCTGCATGGTGACGAGTTGGTTAAACCTATTCATTACTTCATTTTCATCTTCTTCCTCACCGTCAGGTGTGCGATTTGCATTGCGCGGAGTTCCAGCGGCAATGGTAGGGCGGTCAAGAGGATTTGATTCAGGATTTGCTACATATTTACGCACAAGATTTTCGGCGTGATTTATATTCGCACCGACAGCTTTCAAGTTGCCAAGATTCCTCTCTGCCTCAGCGATGGCATAATATACAGGATAGAAATTAGGATATCTTTTGGCGATACTCTTGAAGTCGGAGAGGGCTTCTTTGTATTCGCCGGTCTCAAGTTCTACAAGTCCACGGTTGTAAAGAGCATGGAAATTTTGCGGATTTAGATCGAGCACAGCAGAAAAATCTTTTTTTGCATTGATAAGATCTTTCACCTCAAAACGCAGAAGTGCCCTATTGAAAAGAGCTGCCATATTATTAGGATCGAGCTGCAAGGCATAGTTATAGTCAGACATTGCCCCAAGATAATTGTCTGTATTATACCGAATATAAGCTCTATTTATATAGAATCCAGGTTCTTCGGGATAAAGCTTCACGGCTTCATCCATATCCGAGAGAGCCGTCTCCCAATTTCCTCTGTTACTCTCGATTTCAGCCCTTATAAGGTAGGGGTTTATCATAGCTCGATTCAATTTTATTGCCTTTTCAACATCTTCGAGAGCAGCCAGAGTGTCTTCTCGCTGGATATTGAGTGAAGCTCGTGCCGCATATCCCTCTTCGAAACGTGGATAGAGGCGAAGAAGGTCGTTCATAATCTGGAGTGCTTCATCGTTTTTCTTCAAGGATGTTAGGGCCACTCCTTTGTAAAACAAGAAATACTTGTCAGTCGGATTATGCTTTAGTCCTTCATTATAGTCTTCGATAGCAAGGGAGTCGAGACCGAGATGTTGCCTGGCAAATCCTCTCAGCTTGTAAGCTTCGGTTTTAAATTTGTTGCGTTTCAGAGCTTCAGTGCAGTCGATTTCAGCGCCTTTATAGTCGTCAAGACTCATTTTTGCGAGTCCACGGAGGAAATAAGGATCTGCCAAATATGGTTTAGCCTTGATAGCCTGATTGAAATATTGTATGGCAAGCATATAGTCGTCCATAGAAAGGACGTTCCTTCCTATGGTAATTACTTGCTCTGCATTTATCTGTGCATTGGCAGAAAACGGCAGAAAAAGACCTAATATGAGTAAAATGTATTGCGCGGCTCTTTTCATACGGCAAAGTTAAGAAGATTTTTTTTATTTTGCAAACCTGACAGGCATTCAGAATGTTGTAATTCAAGAAACATGACTTATTAGTCTTCTGTTTTCAGCCATAAGTCTTCAGACAGAAGACATTTGGCACGGTGGAAACCGCAAGCAAATAATTATGCATTTTGCATTATGAAATTAAAAATATTATGGAAAAACAGACAATAGTTATAATTGGAGGAGGTTTTGCAGGAATGAATTTGGCAAGACGTCTTGACAAGAAAAAGTTTGAAATAAAGGTGATAGACCGTAACAACTATCATTCCTTTCCTCCACTATTCTACCAGATAGCATCTTCAGCACTTGATGTCCCAAGCATATCATTCCCATTCAGGCGAGAATTCAAGAAGACCAAAGGGGACGTGACCTATCATATGGGGCATGTCAAGAATATCGACATGAACTCCAAAACCGTTTCTACAAGCTACGAGACATTAAAATATGACAAGCTTGTCATTGCAGCAGGATCAACCAACAATTATTTTGGAATGGAAGGGCTTGAAGAAAACGTATTTGGTATCAAGACTTCAGGAGAAGCGAGCCATACTCGTGATGAAATTCTTGATCGTCTTGAAAGAGGATGCATTGAAAAGGATTCTGAGCGTAGAAAGCAGTTGCTGAGTTTTCTTGTCATCGGAGGAGGACCTGCAGGCGTGGAGATTGCGGGAGCACTTGGAGAAATGAAACGAGATGTGTTGCCGAGGGAATATCCAGAACTTGATCCGGATGATATGTCGATAACTCTTGTGGAGGGTGCTGACAGACTATTGTCAGCTTTTGATCCGAAACTTAGCCAAAAGGCTTATGTCTATCTTAGCCAGCTTATGGTAGACATAAGGCTCAATACAGTCATGAAAGGATATAAAGACAAGATGGTGGCTTTTGCCGATGGACATGAGGAATATTGGGAAACGTTGATATGGACTGCCGGCGTCAAGGGTGAACCGATGCCAGGAATATCGCAAGAGATGATTGGACGTGGAGGTAGAATCATAGTAGATGAATACAACCAAGTGAAGGGCGCAGACAGTGTGTTTGCAATTGGAGATATTGCATTGATGCAGACAGAAGAGTATCCAAATGGGCATCCACAAGTGGCGCAACCAGCAATCCAGCAATCGAAAAATCTTGCTTCCAACCTAAATAGGGGTGAATTGACAAAACCATTCAGGTATAACGACAAGGGTACGATGGCCACTATTGGAAGAAACAAGGCTATTGCTCAGATAGGCAAGATGACATTTGCGGGAAGATTTGCCTGGTGGCTTTGGATGGCAATTCACTTGATAAGTATACTTGGAGTCAGGACTAAGGCAACCGTATTGCTCAATTGGATTTGGAATTATTGCACTTATTCTACATCACTGCGTCTGCTTATGCGACCTGTCAAGTTCCCGCTAAGGAAACATTGGGGAGACTGATGCATTTTTTAGGCAGAATGTGTCAAGCAAAATACCTTGGGATTACAACGGATAGTTGTAAATGTGGAAAAATTTAATTAATTTTGCAAAAATAGAAAAACCATGAAGAATAGAAATAACAAATATTTAATTGTAGCATTAGGACTCGCTATGACAGTTGGCATATCAAGCTGTTCAGTTTTTAAGCCTTCCTCAAACTCTGAAGGTAGTGGAAAAGGACTTCAGGGATGGGTGGAATCTGAAGTGAATGGCGTGGAAAAAGATGCGAAGAATATAAAAAATGAAGTTGGCAAAGAAGCAAAGTCAACTAAAGCTGATACAGAAAAGGCAATGGCAAAAGCTGAAGAAAAACTACAGAAGATAGCTGATTTGCAGAAGGAAGGTGCTCTTTCCGGAGATTGGGCAATAGAAAATGTGCTTGGAAAGAAGGCTGTAGGTGAGACAGCTCCATTCATAAAGTTTGTTCCGAATGAAAAACGAATATATGGCAACAATGGCTGCAATATCATCAATGGTGTTTACACCACAAACTATGTAGACAAGACAATTTCGTTTGGAAATCTTGCCACTACCATGATGTTGTGTGCTGAAAGCAATATCACGGATGCAGAAATCGGAGAGGCTCTTGGTCTGACTGTCAGATATACAGTAGAAGGAAGCGAAGATTCAGAAAGCATATTGAAATTTTATGATGCAGGCGGACGCGAAGTGATGGAGCTTATGCACCGAGATTTCCATTTCCTTGATGGGACTTGGGGTGTGATAGCTATTGACGGTGAAGAAGTGAATATAGAAGGTATGAAAGTTGCCCTTGATGTAGATGAAAAGAAGATGCACGGCAACACAGGATGCAACATCATCAATGGTGAGCTTGAGACTGATATGGATGCGGCCAATTCGATCTCCTTTTCCAAAATAGGGATGACCCGAATGGCTTGCCCTAACTCCGGATGGGAGACACGTATGACAATGGCTCTTGAAGAGGCTGTGACTGCCAAAAAGATAGGTGCGGATGAAATAGAGTTTATCGGAAGCAATGGCAAACAAGTGATGTTGCTGAAGAAGACTTCTCCTATTGAAGATTGATAAGATATGGAAGTAAGGATCGACAAATGGCTATGGGCAATGCGTGTCTTCAAGACACGTACCATTGCTACCGAAGCATGCAAGAAAGGACGTGTGATGATGTGGGGAGTGCCCGTGAAGCCATCCCGCGCTATTAAGGAAGGCGACGTCATAGAAGTACGCAAACCTCCTATTACGTATACTTTTAGAGTTAAGGCTACTACTCAAAACAGACTCGGGGCAAAATTAGTGCCAGATTATCTTGAGAATATCACTCCGCAAAGTCAATATGATTTGCTTGAGATGACCCGTATTTCCGGTTTCGTAGATCGTCGTAAAGGTATGGGGCGACCTACAAAGAGGGATAGTCGGGAAATGTCACGATTCAAGGAAGACACTTATGCAGATACATATTTTCTTGACTGGGAGGATGATGACGATGATGAAGATTTTGAAGACTGATCATCCACTATATGAAAATACCGCGCTTATCAGACTTTGGCGCGGTATTTGCTATATTGAAATGTTATGAGTAAACGACAAATAGAAATAAAAGGAGCCAGGGTCAATAATCTTAAAAATGTTGACCTCAATCTGCCGATCGGAGAGTTTATAGTGATGACGGGTGTCAGTGGAAGTGGCAAGTCATCGCTTGCCTTTGATACTCTTTATGCTGAAGGCCAACGTCGATATGTAGAGAGTCTCTCGGCATATGCCCGTCAGTTTCTTGGAAGGATGGCAAAGCCTGAATGCGACTATATAAAAGGTTTGCCTCCAGCCATAGCGATTGAGCAGAAAGTCAATACCCGCAATCCTCGAAGCACAGTAGGAACTTCGACTGAAATTTATGATTATATGCGCATGCTTTTTGCTCGCGCAGGACATACGTATTCTCCGGTCACCGGCGAGGAAGTGAAACGAGAGACAATCGAAGAGATAGTGCGTCAAATATTGTCACATCCCGAGGGCACACGACTCGCCGTCTTGATTCCCCTTAACGTTCCTGAAGGAAGAAATATTCTTACCCAACTTGAAATCTACCGCAAAGAGGGTTATTCCCGTCTTGAGAAAGATGGATGTTTTGAGGATATTTCTGAAGTAGCCGCAAGGATAGATGGTGGGGCATTGACTGAGGAGGAAGCTTTGGGTTATCGTCTGCTGATTGACCGTCTTTCAGTCAGTGGAGAAAAAGATGAGGTGTCCCGACTGACAGATTCTCTTGAAACGGCATATTTTGAAGGTCGTGACAAATGTATCGTCAAAATATGGGGTGAGGATGGAGTGAAAGAGCACGAATATTCACGACAGTTTTCAGCAGATGGAATAGAATTTCGTGAGCCGACCGACTTGATGTTTAACTTCAATAATCCCTATGGAGCTTGCCCTACATGCGAAGGATTTGGTAAGATTCTTGGAATAAGTGAAGATCTTGTAGTGCCCGATAAGACTTTATCGGTGTATCAAGATGCTGTGATGTGTTTCCGAGGAGAGAAGATGAGTGAATGGAAGAACTGGCTTGTCAAACTTGCACCATCGATAGGATTTTCAATTCATAAACCATACTTGGAACTTTCTCAGGAGGAAAAGGACATATTATGGCATGGAAAAGGGAAATGGGAAGGTATCGATGGTTTTTTCCGTTGGGTGGATGAAAACCAATATAAGATACAGTATCGTGTGATGAAAGCACGCTACCGTGGACGCACTACATGCCCTGACTGTCATGGTACAAGACTTCGCAAAGATGCAGAATATGTCAAGATAGGAGGCAAAAGCATCACGGAACTTGTCAGGATGCCTATTTCAGATCTTCAGGTTTTTTTCGATGATTTGAAGTTGAATGATACAGATTATGCCATTGCCAAACGCCTGCTCATAGAGATCAGAAGCCGACTTGACTTCATGAATAAAGTTGGACTTGGCTATTTGACACTTGATCGTCTTTCTTCCTCATTATCAGGAGGTGAAAGCCAGCGTATAAATCTTGCCACATCTCTTGGAAGTTCTCTTGTCGGGTCGCTGTATATCCTTGACGAACCCTCTATAGGTCTTCATTCAAGAGATACGGAAAGACTTGTTGGGGTGTTGCGTAATCTTCAGAAAATCGGCAATACCGTTGTGGTAGTTGAGCATGACGAGGATATAATGCTTGCTGCAGATGAGATTGTAGACATAGGTAAGGATGCGGGTCTTCACGGAGGGAATGTTGTGTTCCAAGGCCCTCTGCAGAAAGCACTCGAAGATGGATATTCCGGAGAATCATATACGCTTGATTATCTTTCCGGAAAAAGAAATATTCCTGTACCTGATCTTAGGCGTCCTTGGAAGAAATATGTTGAAGTCATCGGTGCGAGAGAAAACAATCTTAAGGGAATAGATGTAAAATTCCCACTTGGCGTAATGACAGTTGTGACCGGAGTGAGTGGCAGTGGAAAGTCGACTTTGGTAAGGGAAATTTTATATAAAGCTGTCGTGAGATTACTTGGAGACCCATGCGACACTCCGGGTGCACATAAAAAAATTGGTGGCGATATCAAGGATATAGGAGCTATTGAATTTGTAGATCAGAATCCTATCGGGACATCATCCCGATCCAATCCAGCTACATATCTCAAGGCTTTCGATGAGATTAGAAAGCTTTTTGCCGAACAGCCACTTTCAAAACAAATGGGCTTTACTCCTGGTTTCTTCTCGTTTAATGCGGAAGGTGGCAGATGCGAGGAGTGTAAAGGGGAAGGGACCATCACTATTCCAATGCAGTTTATGGCTGATATCACTGTAGAATGTGAAGAGTGTCATGGAAAGCGGTTTAAGCAGGATGTGCTTGATGTAGAATACAGAGGCAAGAATATACACGATTTTCTTGAGATGTCGGTAAACGAATGCATTGCATTCCTTAAGGAAGATGCTAAAGATAATCAGGTGAAGAAGATAATAAAAAAGCTTCTGCCTCTTCAGGAAGTTGGTCTTGGATATGTAAAGCTTGGGCAAAGCAGCTCATCTCTTTCTGGAGGTGAAAGCCAACGAGTAAAGCTCGCATACTTCATTTCGCAAGAAAAACAGCCTAAGACAATGTTTATCTTTGATGAACCTACCACTGGCCTTCACTTCCATGATATCTCGACATTGCTGAAATCACTCAACCGTCTTATCGAAGCAGGGCATACAGTAGTCATAATTGAGCATAACATGGATGTCATAAAAAGCGCTGACTGGGTGATTGACATAGGTCCTGAAGGAGGGGAGGCAGGTGGAAATCTTGTAATAGCTGGCACTCCTGAAGATATTGCATCCTGTGATGAATCATATACCGGAAAATATCTACGAGCAAAACTTGAGAAAAAATGAGAATTACAGTCATAATTTCTGTCATCCTTTCCCTTTTTATTGTGTCAGGATGCACCCAGGAAAAAAAATACAAAGATCGCAGTGAGGCAGACGAGATGTTTAATCGAATCTGCAAATTGACCATTGACTACACTGAGAAGCTCACAGATTCACCAGACAGTGCGGAATGGGCAAAGTCTTGTAAGGAGTTTGAAGAAAAACTTGATAAGATCAGTTTCAGTTATCCGCCCGACACAGACCTGCTTCTGACTGAAGGACAAAATGACACAATTCATTCCCTTATGCTTGAATACGTAAAGGCAAGAGATGAAAGAATTCATGCTATTCTACATCCTATAGTAGAGCTTGATTCTCTAATTGATTCCGATAGCATGATGTCAGAATCAGTAGAAGATATCAGCCAAGCAGATGCATCTCGCAGTCTCGGCAATTGAATTCAAGAGTGAAAATATCTTTACCTGATTTTAAGGAAAGGGGTTCAGAATATCGTTTGGATCCCTTTTCTTTTTTGCACATACCCAACTCCCGCAATATGCAATGGCGAGTCGTCATCAATCTTCTTGACTTGTTTGCCGCAGGATTTGAAACCTCAATGGCTTTCTCAATCTTTTCGACACCATGGTCGTGATAAAATTGTTCTGCCAGACTGTTGGACACATTATCACGATAATCAAGATGAGTAGTCATATATTTTGAAGTCAGATCCTCTTTCCTCCGGTACTGATAGGGATATGACGTAATATTGGCCTTATCAAGCTCCTCAATAGCACGCCGACGCATTTCAGTGAGATCTGTCGCGGGGATAAAAACCTTAGGATCAAGTTCAGATGAGAATTGACTGAGACGATATGCAGTATTCCCGAGTTTTGCAAAAACACGGGAATAGTCAGGTTCTTTTCGAGCTACATCTTTTTGACAATCAAGAGGAATCCTTATTCTGCATCCCCTTTCATCCCAAGCTGAGAGTCCGGCAGAATCAATAGAAAATGAGACATCCAGCTTTCTGGAAGAAGTCGCACGCTGCATTTCCTTATCCCAAATTCTATCGAATGTACGATGTATCTCTGCTCCTTTAGGTATATTGACAGGTTTTGCTGTGACAATTCTTTTCCCTTGTACTCCATTGACCATAGCACCCGTATATTTGCCTTGAGCATCAAAAAAGCTTATCCCGTCGCCGTTATTGAGAATTTCAATATTGTGTATGGTCTCTCCAAGAGATTTGGGAGTGTCTGGAGAGGTAATATTTTTTGGATAACGGGTGTCGATAAAATAATGTGAGAATCCTCGATTGAAAGATTTAGACAGTTCCGGAGAAAAAGAGATTTCGGAAGATCCAAAACTACTGCGTCTGAAATTTCCCGAATTATCAAGAATATATTTATCTATGGCTTCCCTGTAGGCAGCGACTGTATTCTTGACATAGGCAGCTTCTTTGAGTCTTCCCTCTATCTTGAAACTTGATATACCGGCTTCTATAAGTTGAGGTATAATGTCTATAGTATTGAGATCTTTAAGTGAAAGGAGATGTTTGTCTCTGCATATTATGTTTCCCTTGGAATCAGACAATGTGAAAGGGAGACGACAAATCTGGGCACATTCACCTCTATTCGCGCTTCTTCCGCAAGCAGCAAAGCTTGCATGGCACCGCCCTGAATAACAGACACACAATGCTCCATGAACGAACGACTCCAATGGAACAGTAACTGCCTCAGACATTTTTTTTATTTCCTCTAATGTAAGTTCGCGTGGGAGTACAAGCTGACTGAATCCCACATCTTGAAGGAAACGAGCTTTTTCAGGAGTCCTGATATCACATTGTGTACTTGCGTGAAGCTGGATCGGAGGAATATCCATACGCAAGATACCCATGTCTTGTACTATTATTGCATCTACACCTACTCGGTAAAGATCAGAGATAAGACGTTCCACACGACTGATCTCTTTTTCATATACTATTGTATTTACAGTGACATATACTCTTGCTCGGAATATATGGGCAAAATCCACGACTCTTCTTATGTCGTCGATTGAATTTGCCGCGTTCCGCCGGGCACCATGGCTCGATGCTCCCATATAGATAGCATCAGCACCATGACGGATAGCCTCTATCGCAATATCAGGATTTCCGGCTGGAGCCAAAAGTTCAAGTTCCCGCATTTTTTCGGTATTACTTCTTCATTAGTCGGTCAAGGATTCTCTTATCTTCGCGCTCCTTTATAGATTGGCGCTTATCATATTGTTTTTTACCTCTGGCTACCCCTACCACGAGTTTGGCATATCCACGGTCAGATATGAATATTCTTAGTGGAATGAGGGTATAACCGGGATCGGAGATTGCTTTTTCGATTTTCGCGATCTCTTTTTTCGACAATAGGAGCTTACGATCGCGACGCGCTATATGATTATTATACGAACCATAAAAATATTCTGATATATTCATCCCCTTTACCCATACCTCACCTCGATCGATGATACAATACGAATCTGAGAGAGAGGCCTTCCCTGCACGTATTGATTTGATCTCAGTGCCGGTAAGTACCATTCCGGCTGTATATGTATCGCCTATTTCGTAGTCGAATGAGGCGCGTCGGTTCTTTATGTTGATATTCTTTGCTTCCATGAAGTTAAATTCCTTTTTTACTTTTGATTGTTAAATAGTTTTTATGCCCTTATCATGCAATGGGTTTGAAAATTTCATCACATATCCACATAAAAAGATAGGGCATTATTATTACAGTAACAACAATCGTGACCATGCATCGGTTGTGGTGCTGTTCTGGAAGCAACAGGAATCTTATGCCCTTGGTGATTATGAATGCAGTCCAAATAGGAAGAAAGACGGTGAGAGGCTCAAGGATAGGAAGAATCTCTGAGGGAATCCAAAAAAGCGCAAGGCTTGAGAGTGCAAACTGCACAAGAAGTTTGAAATAAGGAGTTTCTGTCTTTGACTTGGCTACCAAAGGAAAAAGCCATCTGCACACCACTTGCACAGCAAAATAGCTGAAGAAAAATGATACGAAAACCGAAGCTGCGCTTATGAGCGTAGCTGAAAGGTTGAAATCGGGATGATAAAACCAATCAGCAAATCGGCATACAGAAGCAAGAGCAATCAAGGGGTAGAAGCAGCCGGCAGCCGTCTGTTCAGGCTTGAGTCTGGAGCGACGAAGGTCTTTCCATCCTGCCGTGCCGGTCATGAGAATACCGAGAAGCAAAAAAAATGGCGTATGGCGCTTTTTATTGGATTTCTTTCTCTCAATGTGCTCGGTGTCTGGATCAGATATTATGTTGATGTCGTCTGAATTTGTATCACTCATTTTCATGTCGTAGTTTTGAGGATTACAAAATTACAAAAAAAAAATAGCATGACAAATTTTCAGTTAAAATTTAAATAGAATTTTCACGTTATTATTAGTATGACAACAAGAATTATACTCAGTGCAGTTTTATTAGGACTCTTGCCTTTGACGTTAAGTGCACAATCGCTTTCTTTCAGTGGAAATTCACTGAAAGTGCTTGAAGAAACACCCGAAAAATCAACGGGACTTGAAAAGATCTACGTGCTTTACTCTACGGAGGGAGTCACAGCATCATACACGTCGTCAGCAGGGAATCGGATCAACTGGCTTCAATATGGAAACTTAGGTGGTGGGCATGCTGAGGAGGTAGCTTCCACACAAGATGGCAATACAAGTACCCTTTCCGTTTTGGAAGGAGATAAAGGATATATCGTAGAGGATGGCGACCGTAGATATTGCTTTTGGATCATCAATTATCTTCCTCATCGTCTTAAATTGCAATCTGCAGCTCCAGCTGATGATCAGGAGTGTGGCGTGACGCTGATTAATGTAACCGGTTCGGGTGATCCTATAAGATACTTCACTGTCAATGGAATGCAAAAGACCCTTGATCAAGAAATTACTGTAGAATATACCACTCAAGAATGGAAAGAGAATTCAGATGAAGGGAATTTTTACGATGCTGAAGTTATAAAAAAATTTGAAAGTCTCCAATCTGTATATCGTCTTTCTCCTCCGAATTACTGCTCATCTACGTTCAAGATTTCCGGTGACAAGTTTCTTAAAGCTTGGAACTGGGAAGAAACAATCGAGACATCGACTGTTCGGCCTGTCTCTGTAGATGCACGAACATTTGCAATTCAACATTCTTCGGATTCAGAAGAGGATTCAGAGTCAAATAATGTCGGCAGCAACCAGATAGGAAGCGGAGATAATGACGGACTTGGAGGCTCAGCGCCATGTGATATAAGTTTTGTTGCCTATGTCACTGAGGGTGTGATCCACAATGAATGGCAGCTAACGCGTGATCCGGAATTTGAGGAAATTGATTTTCGTTTTACAACCCAGGACCTTGATTATACTTTTCTGGATGAAGGCACACATTATGTACGTTATATTGGTAGCAATGACGATGGAAGTTGTGAGTATGTGAGCGACACTTATGAAGTGACGATAGGTGAGAGCCAGCTCAAGATACCCAATGCTTTTTCTCCAAATGGAGATGGAGTGAATGATGAATGGAAAGTGGCCTATCGTTCGCTACAATCCTTCCAATGCTCAATATTTGACCGCCAAGGGCATCAAGTTTGTCATCTCACATCGCCAGATCAGGGATGGGATGGCAAGGTGCATGGAAAGACCGTGGATTCAGGCGTGTTCTTTTATGTGATTGAAGCCACAGGCACTGATGGGAAGAAATATAAGAAGAGTGGCGACATAAATATAGTGAAATTCGTTGGCAGAACAGGCACTTCTTCCGGTGCTGAGCAATAATGGCATGGTATTTGTTGTAATATTTGAAAAACACACCATAAAGATATGAATGAAAATATTCAGGCAGCGGACAGCATTGAAGTTTCAGGTGCGAGAGTCCACAACCTAAAAAATATAGATGTCACAATTCCCCACAATTCGCTGAGTGTCATTACAGGCTTGAGCGGTTGTGGGAAATCTTCACTTGCTTTCGACACTATTTTTGCCGAAGGGCAGCGTCGCTACATAGAGACTTTTTCTGCATACGCCCGCAACTTGCTCGGAAGTATGGAGCGTCCTGACGTAGACAAGATAACCGGATTGAATCCCGTCATAAGTATCGAACAGAAGACCACCAACAATAATCCTCGCTCTACGATTGGAACCACAACGGAAATATACGACTTTTTCCGTCTGCTTTTTGCACGTCTTGGTGAACCGAGTAGTTATATTAGCGGGAAGCCGATGGTGAAATACACAAAAGAGAAAATCGTGGAGATGGTCAGCAAGACATTTGCCGACCGAAAGATCTATGTGCTGGCTCCTCTTGTGAGAAACCGTAAAGGACACTATAAGGAATTGTTTGAGAACCTTCGGAAGAAAGGCTATCTTAACGTGCGTGTAGATGGTGAACTACGGGAATTGGCCTTCGGAATGAAGACTGACCGTTACCGTAATCATGATATTGAGCTTGTTATTGATCGACTTAAGGTACGCGAAAATGAGCAGGATAGACTGAAAAAAGCGGTAGAAGAAGCTTTGAAGCAGGGCGATAAGCAGATGATGGTCATAGATATGGAGAGTGGAAAACTCCATCATTTCTCTCTATTGCTCATGGATTCCGAAAATGGACTTTCATATCCCGAACCCGCTCCCCACAACTTCTCTTTCAACTCACCTCAAGGTGCCTGCCGCCGATGCAAAGGTTTGGGAGAGGTGAATCTTGTCGACGTTGACAAGATTATTCCTGACCGGAACAAGTCTATCTATGAAGGGGGCATCGTTCCTCTCGGCAAGTATAAAAACAGTATGGTATTTATGCAGATCGAAGCTATCTGTAAACTTCATGGTGCTACGCTCAAGACCCCAATCAAGAATCTTTCTGAAGAGGCTCTTGACGACATACTTAACGGCACTGATGCGCGGCTTGCCATCACAAGCCTTCAGACTTATTCCTACGAATCAAGCTATGAAGGTCTTGTCAAATATATAGAGGCTCAGCAGTCGGATGATTTCGGTAGCGAAGCAAAGAAATGGAGCGAGCAGTTCTATACCCGCACTGTATGTCCGGAATGTAATGGTCAGCGTCTCAACAAAATCTCATTGCATTATTATATCGACGGCAAGAATATAGCTGATGTTGCCAACATGGACATCAAAGAGCTTTATGAGTGGACACAAGGTCTTGAAGACCGTGTCGATAGCCAGCGTCGGCTTGTGGCGGTGGAAATAATGAAGGAGATTCGTTCTCGTCTTAAATTCTTGCTTGACGTAGGTCTTGACTATCTTTCCCTCAACCGTCCGAGCTCATCACTCTCGGGAGGGGAGAGCCAGCGTATCCGTCTGGCTACGCAGATAGGAAGCCAGCTTGTGAATGTGCTCTATATTCTCGACGAACCCTCTATCGGTCTACATCAACGCGATAATGAACGTCTCATTAATAGTCTGAAGCAGCTTCGCGACAATGGAAATTCGATTATTGTTGTTGAACACGATAAGGATATTATGAACGAGGCAGACTATATTGTCGATATTGGTCCTGGAGCTGGCCGTAAAGGAGGCAACGTAGTTTTTCAAGGTACTCCTTCTGAGATGAAGAAGACCCATACCCTTACTGCCACTTATCTAAATGGAGAAAACTCCATAGAGATTCCTAAAAAGAGGCGGAAAGGAAATGGAAAGGCTCTCAAGATCAATGGCGCCACCGGTCATAACCTTAAGGATGTCGATGTAGAGTTTCCACTTGGAAAATTCATATGCTTGACCGGTGTTTCCGGTTCCGGAAAGTCAAGTCTTGTGAATGGAACGCTTCAACCGATCTTGAGCCAGAAATTCTATCGCTCCAACACCCAGCCGCTTCCATACAAAGCTGTGGAAGGAATTGAAAATGTCGATAAGGTTGTCACTGTCGATCAGTCTCCACTTGGGCGTTCACCAAGGTCGAATCCTGCTACCTATACCGGAGTCTTCACCGATATCCGTAAACTTTTTATGGAGCTTCCTGAATCAAAGATCCGAGGATATAAACCGGGTCGATTCTCCTTCAATGTAAGTGGCGGACGGTGTGAAACTTGCAAGGGTAATGGTTATCGTACGATTGAGATGAACTTCTTGCCGGATGTTCTCGTACCCTGTGAGGAGTGTCATGGCAAGAGATACAACCGCGAAACTCTTGAGGTCCGTTATAAAGGAAAGTCTATCGCAGATGTCTTGGAGATGACCGTAAACCAGGCTGTAGAATTTTTTGAGAATGTTCCTTCTATTTTGAAGAAAATCAAGGTTCTTCAGGAGATTGGTCTCGGATATATCAAGCTTGGTCAGCCTTCGAGCACCTTAAGTGGAGGGGAAAACCAACGTGTGAAGCTCGCTACCGAACTTGCCAAAAAGGATACGGGACGTACACTTTTCATCCTTGACGAACCTACTACCGGTCTTCATTTCCAAGATATCAAAGTGCTTCTCGGAGTCATAAACAAGCTTGTCGACAAGGGTAATACGATGGTTGTAATTGAGCATAACCTTGACGTGATTAAATCAGCAGACTGGCTCATTGAAATGGGTCCGGAAGGGGGCAAAGAAGGTGGCCGGTTAGTAGCCACAGGAACTCCGGAAGAGATGTCGCTTCTCGACACTCCGACTTCCCGCTTCCTCCGAGATGAACTCTCTCAAGTGCCAATGTAGTTAGCGACCTCCGGGCACGTCAACGCGCGTCTTGCTCCATAAAAAGCGGTGCAATCCAATAATGGGTTGCACCGCTTTTGATAAGGAAAGTTTTGATAGGAAGGACGCGCGTTGACGCGCCCGGAGGTCGCTAACTACTTTGGCTTCGCACTTAATTGTCAACTGTTGGATTAACGAATAGAGAGCCTTTTATATTTGGATTATCAGCGACAAATAATTATGAATTATGCATTATGAATTAAAAAAAGCTATTTTGCTATTTCCTCGTCAAAAATTTTCTTAATATTGTCAAGTCCATGTAGGAAACCTGAGTAAACCACTGATCCATCTTTTCCTATTACGATATAGGATGGATAGCCATTCAAGGCAAATTTGTTCTTTAAATCCTGCGCCTGTGTCTGAGAAAGACGCATATGCTCTCCTTCTATCGACTTGATCTTCTCTTCCCAGGTATTCTTTGGGGATGTCTCATCGGCAAGATAGACAAAAGCAACATTTTCTGAATAATCCTTCTTTATAGGTTGTATTTCATTTATTGCACTCAAGCATGGTGAGCACCATGTGCCCCAAATATCGATATAGATCACTTTACCTTTGAATTTCTCTGCAATATCCTTAAGCACCTGTTCTCCGGAGTTTTCTGGATTTGTTTCAAGCACATTGTATGTAGTAGCCTGCAATGTCTTAGCCATAGCATTATTCTGATCCATGACGTAGTCAAAAAACATATCAGGTAGGCGTTTGCGACAATTTGCAATGTATCTGTCGGAAAGTGTATTGCGCCTTTCTATATATCTGATATAAGCTTGCGATGCAAAGAGTTGATTCATCAGCGAAGACTCCTTTCCATGAAGTTTGGTGAAATTTTCAATAGCTTTGTCAATATCTTTTTCAAACTTCCACATTTGGTAAATATCATCGTATTTAGAATTAAAAGCAGATATAGTTGAATCATTATCATTATGGAAAACTTCTATTCCTTCTATTATGGCATTTTCGAATGGTATGTCAGCTGCTTCATGTAATGAAAAATCATGTCCGTCAGATCTTAAATTAAGTAGCCAATTCAAGTAATATGATGTCACGTCATTATACTTTTTTATTTCTCCCCTTTTCAGTTTATCAATCAAAAGTTCAGATTTCGCTTTTTCAGAACCTTGAAGATTTAGAGAATCCCGATAATGCATCACTCTTTTAATGGCGGCCTGAGCATATTCATTTACTACTTCTTTAGGTACACAGTCAATATTGTTAGAAATAAGACTTTGGGCCAGTTCTTTATCGTTATCTTTGACTATATTATTCTCAATTAAGTAAGAATAATATTCAGGCTCAATATTAGTGACTCTCATATTTAGATTATCGGCATAAGGGTTGTAGCAATAATTAATAAATGAATCAAAGCCATCCGACCACATATATTTGGGATTATCAACGTCTAAACTTCTGTAAAAATCGTAGAACGAAGGATCGATATCTTCAAAACTGTTTGTGTAATATCTATCTAACAGTGTAGAAGCAGAGCCTATGTCGATAGTTAAATCCATCAACTGCTTCATCATCGGTGTAAAAGGAAGCTTTTTGATTTTTTCCTTTCTATTAACCGCATGGCGTAAAATATCCGATTTGTATTCAGAGGCAGATGTGTATTTTTTTTTTCCCTGCCAATTATTTACAAAAGCGTCCCACACCATATCATGTCCGATATTCAAAGCAAGTTGGTTGTTAAGCTCCTCGTTTTCTCCGGAGAAGGCCACACTGCCATCTTTACCCTGATGCCCGTTTGACCAACGTTGAGTTTTATCAATTGTCACATATGATTCTTTGTCAGGCGATAGATAGATTAGCCCATAAAAACCCGGAGCAGTGAAGAAACAAGGTTCATAGGATTGAAAAATAGGTAGATTCACTTCGAATGAACCATCAGGGTTGACAACCGACACCCCGATTTTTTTATCTATCAGACTTCCGATAGCAGACCGAGGATATACTTTCACTAAAGATTCTTCTTCAGATGGCTGATAATTCATAATCTTACCTTTAAGTATAGCAGTCCCTTTCTCCCATTTCTGGGTGGGGAGCACATTGAGCGATTCAAGAGGTGTCTGGCTATCAACAGTTTTGTCTGTATGCACACCTTCCAGTCTGAAATCATTATCACCATCTCCTTCAATGAAATCAAAGGATTTCGCTTTCACAGGTAATGGTTCGAATGAGAGGGTGAAGATAGTGTCGCCTAACATTGGGATATCTATTGTCTTGCCAAGTTCTATTCCTTTTGCGCTGCGCAGAGGATAACTTTTCCCTTCATGGAGAAGCTTGACACTTGGTTGGATATTTATGTTGTTACCCATATAGCAGTAAGTATGCAGGGTCACGGTAGTTGAGTCGGGATTCAACTCAACAGCGTCAATGAATAGTTTTGCTGTATTTGTTTTGTCAACTAAAGGATTCTTCATCCTCACCGTTTTGGCACCCGTTGCTGATAATGCCATGCTCAGCAGCGAGAAGAGTAATAACTGTCTGTAAATTTTGGTTGTTTTCATTATTGTTGTTATTTAGAATTCAAATTATTTTTCCAATGCTTTCTTCAACTGCATCTCCTCTTTGTATAGATGATAGTCCGGATCTATGATATTCCCGTTTTTCCCAATCAGTACTCCGTGAGGAATGCCTGATATTGTGAAGAGTCCACAAAGACGCTTCCAATCATCTTTCGATACGAAAATATGTTCACCTTTAATATCTTCATCCGAGAGCCATTTCTTGTGTTCATCGACATGACCATCATCTTCTGCAATATACAAAACCTTGAATGGCTTGTCTGCCAGTTCCTCCAAGAGTGTTTTCTGCGAAGTCATTCCTGATCGGCATGGTCCACATCCGATTCCCCAGAAATCAAGGAAAAGCACATTACCTTTGTAAGGAGAGATAATCTTTTTTAGGAGTTCTCCTTCCGGCGTACCATCCAGGATTTTAGCAGAATCATCAGAAAGGGCATCTTCTGCTATAAGTGCATCTTTTACTAAGTTGCAGTATTCTGCCATCAGAATTTCATTCATCCTCTGACTCTCATTGCGTTGGATAATAGGAGAAATAAGAGAATTATATTTTTCAAGGGATGTATAAGAAGGCAACTCAACTTTTTTGATTTGATCTATAAAATAACTTGTACGCACCAACTGAGCTACGAAACAATTACCTACTCCAATAGAATCAAGATAATTGTCTGCGATTCTAAAAGTCTCAAGAATGTCTTCACTCGAAGTGGACACTGCAGTGCCTGGAATCTTTTCAAAACCAATGCCGGCATTTGCGACACTATGGAAAAGGTTGTTGTGGGTCCATCGGTTGGGAAGTACCAAACCATTACACATTAACAAAGGATTATTATATGTAAGATCTTTGTGCTTTATGCGCGGTGCAATATATCTTTTAAAGTCAAGTATCTCTCCCTCCTGATAAGTATAATTCCCATCATTATCTTTCTTATACCCTGGACCCTTTTCAAATCTGAAATCCATATCAAGATCTTCCATCATCTCACAAATCTTCCCTATGGCTATTGCACTGAGAAGATCTTTAGAATAATTGCTTATAGGTAGGTCACTCAGCAAAACCGGAAGGTCAGCAACTACAGAATCAAGCAGTGATCCTAAACGCTCATTTGATTTATACGTTTCCGTCTTCATTGAGTCGGTTCTCGCTACGCTATAATTCTTATATAGAGAGGTCAGAGGATATCTTTTATTGAGTAGACTGTCCGTAAGGAGGTTGACTGTTACACCATCGTCCACCACTCCTTCATATCCGAAATATTCGGGAACATATCCCCATTCAGGATCAATGCCTGAAAATGTTGTGGTAGCAATCGAAAGTGTGTCTCCTGGAATCAAAAAAAGAAACCTATGGATATCACCCAACTCGAAATAGTCGAATTGTGGATAAGTTATGGGTAGTTCAATTTCAAAACTTCCATCGGAGTTGATATTGCCGACATTGACCTTCTCATTTCCAGTAAAATCATCTTTAGTTCTTATTGAGAAAGTTGAACCTCCATATTTGGGATAATAGTCCAGAACTTTACCTTTTACAACGGTCTTTCCATTTTTATCATAAAAAGAGAGATCCCTATAGCGTTTAGGATCCAGACCGGACCATTTCTCCGCAAGGCTGTGGGGATTATTAAGTATATCTTCAACTGCTATCAACTTGGGAGTAATACGTTGGGAAGTCTCGTCAAGATGTATTCCCATCATATTATTATTGCTATCCTTTATATCAGACTCCACAAAGTCGACCACTTTCACATCTTCCGGCAATTTTTCAAAGATGAGCGTTCCCTCATAGTGTCCGGTGCCTGGCATCCACACCTTCTCATCAAGAGAAAAGTTCTCAGCCCCCATTATTTTAAACTGTCGGGTGGTGTCCGAAGCATCGATAATACGGGTTGACGACGGCACTCTAACCCAAAAATTGGGACGATGTTGCAACGTCACTCCGACACGTAGATTGCTGTCAGTGCGCTCCACATCCGTTATTTTCATATATCGCAGAGGCTTCTCTATTTTGGGCACTATAGCGCTTGCCGAACCAAAAAGTGCCAAAGTTGCCATAGCGGCAAAAAATCTGTTTGTTTTCATATGTTTAAATACCTTCACATAAACATGCAGTTTCACGTATCTCTTTACCATCCGAACCATTTTCAGAAATTTCATATCTGACCTTTATAATATAAGGCTTCCGGTCGATTCCGGATAAGGCCTCGTATTCATCGTATGATTGTATTGGTTCATCCTTTGGTTGCTCCATAGTTGTTTCAGATTGATGAGCATTCTCCGCAACCATGCTATTATCTGAAACTATGTTTTTCTTATTCTCTATCTGCTTCGCCATTGTTTGTTGTTTCTTTACAGTTGTAGATTCCTTATTTTGTGTAAAAGAAGGCAATTCGTGAATCTCCTCCTTAATTTTTGATGCAACATGTTTCACAACCCCGGAAGCAACCTTACTTTTATTTTCAATTTTTTCTGTTGCTTGTTTTATTGTAACATTTTCTGAAGTTTCATTTTTTAAGACTATAGTCAATACGCATAAGACAGCGACTGCAGCGGCTGCTCCGGAACATACTCTCCAGAATAAGCGCTTCTTTTTATATCTTACCAAAGCTGTTCGCTCAGCTTCCTCCACAACCTTTTCCATGAAACCGGGAGAGGCATGAAATTCACATTTAGGCGATAGAATGTCTTCTATATCCCCGTCTGTCAAATAT
>CAYNEZ010000034.1:0-22352 GCA_964396365.1 uncultured Sangeribacter sp.
ACTCTGCGCCTTTGCAACCTCTGCGTGAGATATTTTACAAGCGAAACTTAAAATTAAAATTATGATTCTTCATTACATCCAGATTTCCTTAAGGAATCTCCGAAAATACATGACCCAGACCGCCATCAGCATCTGCGCGATGGCTGCCAGTCTTACACTGTTAGCAATTGTAGCATCCTTAGCCTTGTCGGTCAAGCAGATACCTTTAGTTGCCACTCCATATGCAGACAGAACTTATAAACTGCTGTTTAAGGATTCAAAAAGTCATTTTGCCAACGATGAAGAGATGTCTTTGATTTCAGGACATCAGTTTAAAAGCGTAGATGCGATCCATCATATTGAAGCTGGATATGGCATCCCAATGCATATAACTCTCAATTCTGGAAAAGATAATGAACTCGAATATACTGGTGACGTTTTCCCCGCTGACAGAGAATACCTTAAATTCCAAGGTATGAAATCTGTCTATTCCGGCAAAGTGATTGATGCTATTTCTGACGATGAGACTGTTATTACCGAAAAAATGGCTAAGAAACTTTTTGGTGAGGAAAATCCAATTGGAAAAATCATACGCATACATTCTGATTTTTACGGCAATATGATACCTGATAAAAATTATACCGTAAGCGATGTTATGGAAAATCCATCCCCAAATAATGAGATGTTTCAAGTTCCGGAAAGTCTATTTGTAAGCAGCAACCAATTTTTCCAAAATGTCTCTTATTCGTGCTATTTTATTCTCAGGGAAGGAGAGTCACCGGAAAACCTTAAAGCGGAGCTTGCCGAATTGCTTGGAAACAACAAAATTCAACTGCTCAATATGAAAGAGCTTTATTCCGACAGTGCTGTCATGGCATTAAGGAATGGCATCATATTGTTTCTTATCATATTCGCTTTCGTAACTTATTTCAACTATCTCAAGCAGCAATTGCAGCTATTTCGTATCAGGGAACGGGAAGTTGCATTGCGCACATGTGTAGGAGGGTCTCCAAAATCTATTCTTTTGCTTTTTTCGGGGGAAATATTGGCTGTGCTCATTCTTACTCTGATTTTGACTCTGATACTTATCAGTGTGATTTCAAAATATCTAATTTCACACTATCCGATGCTTTTTGAAAGCCGAAACTACAGTTTAGAATATGCAATGCCTCTGGCTTTCGCATCTATTGGTGTGCTGATCTTAGCGAGTATGATAGCTGTAGCTTTGACTATAATAAGCATCCGCAGAAATCAGACAGGACTCGCCTTAAGAATGAAACCTCAACCGAAACACAGGCTTCGCAACGTCGGACTAACAGTCCAGATGTCAGTCTGCATAGTATTTACCTTTATCTCAATTGTTTTTATCCTATCTGCCCAAAGTGTAAAAGAATATTTTGGAATTCCTGATGATACAGAAAGATATCGAAAAGGGATTGTGGTAGCAATTTATGGAGCCTACGGTCAAAAGGCACCCCTAATATATGATCGATTGGAATCATTGAAATCTTATGCAGATATTTATACTTTTAATAGCGTAAAACGACTATTATTTTTCGATGAGGAAAAAACTGATTATTGTCGGATTCATCTTGTAATGCAAGAAGGTAACGATGCAGTAGAGTTTTTTGGATTGAAGAGCGAAATCATAAACGACAAGGCAAACCCTGACAAATATGTTTTAATTAGCAGAAATTTGAAGGATAAGCTGATTCAGAAAAACAAGTGGAATGGAAAGACTATCTCCTTACCCTTTGTAGGAGAATACGAGATAAAGGGGCTATTTGACTATTTACCGTTTGATGCATCTGATAATAGGGATGGTGTCGTAATCTTCGACATAGATAATCCTAATAAGAATTTATATCATAAGGTAATTGTGCCGAAAGATGGTATGAAAGCAAAAGTCAATCATGAATTAGACAACATCATAGATCAAGAAATTCCAAACCGAGTAGATACAGTTGTCAAAAGCTATTACGACATTATGTCTTCTGACTTCGAGTTGATATTAGCGATAATAACAGTAGTCTATATTCTTTCAGCAATCAGTATAGTGACCACTATGGCTGCAATCTACGCCGGAGTTTCCCTTGACACTCGCCGCCGCCGTAAGGAGATGGCTTTGAGAAAACTCAATGGAGCCGACAGAAAAATTATCGCTATGATTTTCCTCCGAACCTATATTTGGATCATCGGAATAGCAGCTGTTATAGCACTCCCATTATGTTTTTCTGCTCATGGAATGATCAGGTTATTAATGATGAAATCAATCCAAGTTACAAGCGTATGGCTACCTTACTTCACAGGCTTAATAATTATTATTGCTGTGACCGCCTGCACCATAGCCTGGAAAATCCGCGACATAATGCAAGCCGACCCCATCGACTACCTAAAAGAATAATCTTGCTTAAACCTCCTTAGCGTAGTAACTGTGCAATTTCTCTGCTTTCTCCGGGTAATGCGTAGCACCCCGAAAATCATTTCGAGCTTGCCAAAACCGAGTCGCAAAGCGTCACAAAACATTGAAACTCTGCGCCTTTGCGACCTCTGCGTGAGATATTTTACAAGCGAAACTTAAAATTTTAATTATGATTCTTCATTACATTCAGATTTCCCTACGGAATCTCCGCAAATACAAGACCCAGACCGCTATCAGCATCTGCGCGATGGCAGTCAGCCTCACATTGATGGGGATGTGTGCTTCTATGACATTGACAGTCAAGCCAACTCCTTTGCTCGACCTGCCTTATGCAAAGAGAGTAGAGCAATTATATACTAAAGAAAATTCTCAATATTTAACTCATGAAGACTTTGAATTGATAGCCAACCATCAATTCAAAAATGCTGAAAAAATACATTTCACAGAAGGAACTACTTACTTCATGAAAATCACTTCGGATTCCGGTAGTGACAATGAACTCTCAATGTATTCTGTCGGGACCTCAACCGATACGGATTTCATGAACTTTATGGGAATCCGATCTACCATTTCCGGCAAAAAAGCCAGCCCTATATCTGACAAAGAGGTAATCATCACCGATTGGTTGGCTAAGAAACTATTTAAAGGGAAAAATCCAATCGGCAAATATATAAACCTTGATTTTACAACATACAATGGCACAAATGTCAATCAGAATTTTGTGATAAAAGATGTAATTCAGACCCTAAACTTCTCAAATGAAATTATACCCACAAGATGTCAGATATTCATACCTGCAGATTATCTTTCGAAGGATAGTAGAGTTTCGTGTCTTTTCGTCCTGCGTGAAGGGACACCCCGAGATTCTCTTGCAAAGGAACTAAATGAAATCTTTACCGATGGTGATAAGCAATTGCACAATGTATGGCAAAAGTATATAGAAAAAGAGAAAGAGATTAGGTCTTATCAATACATGATCATTTTGTTTCTGTTTCTATTCGTCCTGGTATCTTTTTCCAATTATATGCGGCAACAGCTACAGCTTTTCCGACTGAGAGAACGGGAGGTGGCATTGAGAACTTGCGTAGGAGGTGGTTTCAAATCTTTGTTCATTCTATTTTCAACAGAAATTATGATTGTGCTATCGCTTACTTTCGTTCTTACGTTAGCGCTAATATACATAATGTCAGACTTTTTTATCAGTCATTATAATAAAATATTTGAGCAGATTAAAGTCGATTTTTCAGATGCAGTCCCAATCGCGTCTATCACTATAGCCGTATTGATATTTTTCAGCATTGTAGCAGTGACATTTACGATCAGGTGCATACGTCGCGATCAGACAGGTCTTGCTCTGCGAATGAAGCCAATACCCAAGCACCACATCCGCAATATGGGACTGACCCTTCAGATAGGCGTCAGCATCCTTTTCATCTGCTTTTCTATTTTATTTTTTATGTCGGTTAAAGGTCTGAAGGAGCTTTACGGAATCCCCGATGACATCGACAGATACAAGAGATGTCTTTCAGTCAGATTGAATGGTATCTCCAAGGAAGAGACTAATGAAATCTATCAACGCATTGAGTCTTTGGAATCTGTAGAGAAAGTGTATAAATATTATCACTTTATGACAAGTATTGATCCTGATTCCTATGACAATTCTTCTTTATTCACGCTATATTTTCAAACTGGAAAGGATGTTGTGGATTACTTCGACCTAGAGATAAAGACACTGCCCGGTGAAGTGAATCCCGATAGGAATATATTGATAAGTGAGGATTTCAAAAAGATGCTCGAAGACAAGAATCTTTGGAACGGCAAGACTGTAAGATTGCCCGATAATAACGGGGGAGAATATGAAGTGAAAGGAGTATATGATAAGATTCCTTTCTCCACTGCTCAATCCAGAGAAAGCGTAATCATCACCGATGCCTCAAGATCTGATTCATATTACGATAGGATAATCCTTCCAAAAGCAGGTAGAGAGAATGAAACCAAGAATGCAATTGAAGGTATATTCAAGGATGTTTGTCCTTCCAGAATTGACCTTACCATAGAGAATAGTTTCAATGATCTGGCTCCAGACTATAATTTGACGACTACGATGATGTATGTCATATATATTTTATCTGTGATCAGCGTCATCACTACATTAGCTGGAATTTATGCCGGAATAGCTCTCGACACTCGTCGCCGTAGGAAGGAGATGGCTCTTCGGAAACTCAATGGTGCCAGCCGCAAGGTAATAGCCATGATATTTGTGCGCTCATATATTTGGATATTCTTTGTGGCAATACTGATAACTTTGTCCTTATACATTATTGTATCCGATTGGATGCCTTACCGTAAATTCCTAAGTGTCGCAGATCTCTCGATAGCATACGCCTCGGCATTGCTGATCATCATCATTTCCATCTACTTCACCATCTCAGGAAAAATCCGCGACATCATGCACGCCGACCCCATCGACTACCTCAAAGAATAAAACTTTTTATCTCAAAATTTTGTTTTTGATACTAAATTTAGTATCTTTGCATAAAATTTGGTTCTTACGTAATTCGTTGAAGCATCCATAGCCAAGTGCGTAGCCAAAGTAGTTAGCGACCTCCGGGCGCGTCACCGCGCGTCATTAATTTACAAATATGAGTAAGAAAGAAAAATTGATTGCAAGGCTTCTGTCTAAACCAAAGGATTTCACATACGATGAAGCCCGGACTTTACTTTGTTCTCTTGGATATTTAGAGAGAAGCAAAGGAAAAACATTCGGCTCGAGGGTAGAAAATCTCAGAGGTAATGATACTATCTTACTTCATAAACCTCATCCTTCTGGAATATTGAAACCATATCAAGTGAAACAGATAGCTGAAACATTACAAAAATTAAAACTTATTTGATCATGGGATATTTAAAATATAAAGGATATACAGGCTCGGTAGAATTTAGCGATGAAGATAATTGTCTTTTTGGAAAAGTACAAGGACTCAAAGGAACTCTAATATCTTATGAAGGTATGACCGTTGATGAAATTAGGGAGGATTTTGAAGGTGCTATCGATGATTACCTTGAAAGTTGCAAAGAGCGTGGTATAGAGCCAGCCAAGCCATACAGTGGGAAATTTGTGGTTAGAATGGCATCAGACTTACATAGTAGAGTTGCTGCTCTTGCAGATGCAACTGGCACTACAATTAATGAGATCATCAATCGTGCTGTTAAAAAAGAGTTGGATCATGACACCGCAATCTCATGAGTTTGACTACGTGACCATCTCAAAGCCGATCCATAAACGCAAAACAGTCCTTGACGAAGCAATCGAAGATGTCAAAGCTGGGCATGTGACTCATTATGATTCAGTCGAAGTTTTCTATAAAGATGTGGAGAGTTAAATAAAAAACTTTTGCACCTTTGCGTGAGATATTTTTAAGAAAAAGGGGAGTCTATAAATTCAAGACTAAAACTTGTAATGACCGAGAAAAAAGGCAAAATATTGGTAGTCGATGACAATGAGGATGTATTGTTATCGCTCAACATGCTGCTGAGGCGCCATGTTGAAGCTGTACGTGTCATAACAGATCCTGAGGATATCGGAAGACTCATGCACTCTTTCGACCCCGATGTCATTCTCCTCGACATGAATTTCCGCCGCAATGCCAGCAGCGGAGAGGAAGGTTACCAATGGCTCGATTTCATATTGAAAAGAAATCCCAAGGCAGTGGTGCTTTTCATCACAGCCTACGTCGACACTGAAAAAGCCGTCCGGGCTATAAAAGCTGGTGCCGTTGACTTCATACCAAAGCCTTGGGACAATGCCAAGCTTCTCGGCATTGTGGAAAGTGCCATAGACCTAAGTCTCTCCCGCAAAAACTCATCTTTTGAGAAAGAAAAGAAAGAGGTTTTTACTCCCTTAAAGACTGATGATGCTCCGATACTTATAGGAGAGTCTCCTCAAATGAGACTTCTCAACCGACAGATTGCCAAAATTGCGGCAACCGATGCCAATGTCCTTATTACCGGTGAAAACGGTTCTGGAAAAGACGTAGTAGCTCATCTCCTCCACTATCACTCACACCGCTACAATAAACCCTTTGTCTCCATCGACCTCGGCACTATTCCTGAGCATCTATTTGAAAGCGAACTTTTCGGTCATGAGAAAGGGGCTTTCACAGATGCTAAAGCTGCCAAAGCCGGACGTCTGGAATCAGCTGCCGGCGGCACTGCTTTTCTCGACGAAATAGGCAATCTCCTTCCTGGTGCCCAACAAAAGTTGCTGACAATGATAGAAAAACGTGAGATATCTCGTCTTGGCTCCACTAAGGTAAATAAAGTTGATGTAAGAATCCTTTCAGCCACTAACGCTGATTTGGCAAGCATGGTAGCTGAGGGGAAATTTAGACAAGACTTGCTCTATCGACTCAATACCATCGAACTGCATATCCCGCCCTTACGCGAACGGGGAGAAGACATTGTGCTCCTTGCAGAATATTTCTCACATCAAATAGCCCAACGTTACAAACTTGAGGATGTGAAGATTTCCTCATCCGCCCGTCGCAAACTGCTCAGCCATTCATGGCCCGGCAATGTCAGGGAACTGCAACACGTCATGGAAAGGGCTATCGTCATGGCATCGGGAAATGTATTGGAAGCTGATGACATCGAGTTTTCCCGGATGGTTGAGCCAACTCCAAAGAATGAGACTCTTAATCTTGAGCAACTTGAACAGGATGCCATAATGAAGGCTATAAGCAGAAGCAACGGAAACTTGTCGCAGGCTGCCTCCCTACTTGGTATCACACGTTTCACACTCTACCGCAAGATAGAGAAATACGGATTGTGATGAGTTGGTTTGCAAATAATTCAGCCGAACGGATGCGACGTATGCTCCAGGCAATACGCAACCACGATTTCTCTCTTCGTTTCCCTGCAGAGAGGATGCGTGGCTCCGAAAGAAAACTTGCTGAGGAGATGAACGACGTTATCTCCGGATTCCGTGACGACCTAATGCGCCAGGAGAGACAGTATGGACAGTATGAAGCCATCCTAAATCTTGTAGACTCAGCTTTGATCGTAGCTGATACAGATGGGAATGTCACATGGATGAATCAGAAAGCCATCAAGAATCTCTGCGGCTTCAAGATCAACCATATCTCAATGCTTGATGCAGTGCATCCTGATTTGGCATTAGCATTGAAAAGTCTTCTTCCGCGACAACCAAAGATGCTGACCCTGAATTTAAACGGAAGGGAGCAACGTCTGAAACTCTCAATGGCGTCTTACGCTTCTGAAGGGTCGGATGTATGTATCTATTCAATTGAAAATGTCAATCTTCTTGTACAGCAGAGCGAGATTGAAGCCCAACGAAAACTTATCAGGGTCCTGACGCATGAAATAATGAATTCCCTCTCCCCCATCATATCTCTATCAGGAATGCTGACGGAGAATAATCAGCAGTTAGACGAAGACTCGACCGAAGCACTCAATGCCATCAACCGTAGAAGCAAAGGATTGCTTAAATTTGTGGAAAACTATCGAAAACTATCCCGACTTTCCCAGCCACATTTAGAATGGACAAGAATAGGAGATATTTTCGATGGATTGCGTACGCTTTTTCCCGAACCATTTATCGAATTCAATATAGAGGATCCTGACATTCAGCTGCAACTTGACCGTCATCAAATGGAGCAAGTGCTGATTAACCTGATAAAAAATGCAGTCGAATCCCTCGAAGAGAATCCGACTGTAATAGTATCAACGAAAGCTGATCACCCGAATCATCACTTCATGATATCGGTAGAGGATAATGGTTGTGGAATAAGTCCGGATGCAGCCGAAAGCATTTTCCTCCCATTCTTCACTACAAAAAGCGGCGGCTCCGGCATAGGCCTGAGCCTCTCCCGCCAAATAGTAAACTTCCACGGAGGCACCCTTTCATTCGACTCCAACCCCTCCGGCACCATCTTCACCATCACCCTCCCCTTCATCTACCGCCTATAAAGAGATCGTACCCTCCTCCTGCGCCCTCGCGAGTCAAATAACAAATTATTATCTAACATAAGTAGCGCCTGCTAATCCGACGATAACATCATTCGAAAGTGTCTCCAATTCCAACTCCTCGAGTTCTTTCGTAGGATCAAGATCTATCCTTAGCAGAACTCCGGCACCTCCATCAATCCGACGTCCATACACTCCTTCAATGTCAAGAGCCCCTTCAACATCATTGGTAACTTTTCCATCTTTGAATATCATTCGATAAGGACGAGGGGTATCCATGCGGAATTGCTTGCCATCTACATAATAATCCTGTTCTATAGGACACCAGTTGTAAGGAGCAATGAGAGGAAGAGTCTCCTCCGTTCCATCAGCATACTTCACTTTGACCTTTGCATTCTCCATATAGACCTGCATATGATTGGTGCTTCCAGCCATCAGCAACTGTAGTCCTTTGGCTTTTCCGCCGAGCGGAACTGAAACTTTGTCAGGATAATTATCAAAGAGCGATGTATAGACAATATTTTTTCCAGCCTTCGCTGAAGCGAAAGGAATACCTACCGATGTATTTACAACACCATCTTCACCTACCATCCGTCTAAGACCACTATCATCAATATGCGCAGTATCTTCAGGATGACACCACTCGCCTATCCCCTGCACCGGTATTTGAAGTGTAGTATAAGGCGACCTCGGAGACACATACCGGTTGCGGAAAATATCAGTGATGTTGGCGTTGTAGATTCCACTCAGGTCTATAGTCTCATATTTATCCGAACCGTTCAATCTCAAATCTATTCCGAGTGAAGACACATCCGGCTTGGCATGAGTAAAGCTTTCTGTTTCCTCCCACCAAGAAAAATCACCCGATTTCACTTCCCTAAATCCGGTCCTAACATTTCCAGTTTCCTTTTTATTGGCAAGAGTTGTTCCCCGCTGCGGTGCTTGAGCCACATACTGTCCCTTCCATTCTATCTCTAACGTCATTTCCCTGCCCGATGGAGTTTCCACCATCAGCATTGGTCGTCCTACAGCTGTTTCAAGAACACTCCAATTATGCTTCTTTCCGTTAACCTTCAGAGATTTGACCTTATTTGTTAATGCTGGCAATATTAGCTCTGCCCTTTTGATTGAATCAAGACCAATATCAAACTTATATATCTCCTTCTTCCCATCCCTCTTGAAATCAAACGAAAAATCCTGATGTTTGATGGATGCATGATCCCACTCCGAAGGGAAACCAGGGCGTATTCTCACTGTATGGTTTAGCGCGTCCGGAGCAAAACCGAATAGTCCCTGCACGACTGCACGCGTCATCATTGCCGTAGGATCAGCAAAGTCCCTGTAGCACTCGCCTCGGGCGGCATCATAGAAACTAATCTGACCGATATTTCCAGGACTGTTACCGAGAAACATTCCGTCAAGCATCGAACTCTTAAGAAGTTTGGCTGCTTCCTCTGCCCTGCCCGCCTGCCAATAAGCAAGGGCTGTGTGCATCACTTCAGCAAATGCCACATTATTGATACTCCACGCATACGGCATCCAGTCTGTAGTGGCTATGGTTGCATATCCTTCTTCAAGTCCCGGGGCTTCTACCGGAATATGCGGGATATTATTGTCTATATATCTTGTTGCAGTGTATGCCATGAAGTCATCGGCTACATCACTGTCGATAGCATGATATATAGTCCAAAGCGCAGGATGATCATGGAGTCTCTTGTTTCCCATGAAGTCTTGATACTCGGCCCATACGCCTTTGTCATCCATCCAAAGGGTGGAGTTGAGAGCATTGAGTATCTTGTCTGCCTCTTTCTGATATGGAGTCGGATCCTCTCCTATTTTTTCGGCGATTTCTGCTGCTATCTTATTGGCCCGATAATTATAAGCCGATGAATGGGTGACCGCCCCGCTGTTGTAGTAGAGGGCATCGCTTGCCCATATACAACAATAGGCATCGTAAAGTCCATCATCATTAGGGTCAAAATTCCTTTTCTCCCATTCAAGACTTGCTTTTAGTGTAGGCCACATCTTCCTGGCATAGTCAAGATCACCGGTCCATTTCAGATGCCATAGGAGTTCATCTATATAGCATAGATTCATGTCGTAGTGGTGCATCTGGTCGTTTCGCTCCGGATTTCGGCAAATATATCCGTTGCTATACATCTGAGTTCCCCATTTCTTCTCAGCCCTCGCCATATTCTTATCAGGATCCTGCGTGGGATGCGGATATATCGGCGCTACAGTATCCACCTGCGATTTGGCATAGGCATCAAAATGAGTACGGGCCCTATCGTGCCAACCTAAGAAGTCGCCGCTGTAGGCTCCGCGCCAGCCACTCAATGGCATACGCCATCCTATAGCGCCATGCTGCCAGGTCTTACCGTCCCATGTGCCGTCAGCAGCATGCGCAATGACCGGACCAAGCACATTAAAATATGGATCCGGAGTGTCTATCTCAAGCACTCCGGCAAGTTCATCACGTTGTGATTCTGCTTTTGCAAATTCATCGGCAAGACGCTTCTGATTAGAAGCATCAAGTTTCTTGTCCTCATATCCGAAATATACAGTTGTGCGCTCACCACCTATTGGAATTTCTGGAGCTACGATAGGTTGGCTTTCTGTGTCAGGGGCGAAAGCATTTGCTGGATCCGCCCCCATGTCTCCGTTTCTGCTGAGTTTTATTTTCACAGTAGGCACACAAATACCTTTTATCTCTGAATCTTTAGGCATTCCGGATGCCTCAATCTTCCAGAGTCCACCTTCATAATGACGGGGTGCAAGAGTAATGATGGAAATGCGGCCATCCCCCCATGTTGGATCGGAAAGTTCATATCTCCGTTCCCCTCCACGATAGTAAGATCTGCATTCTGCTACTGAATCAAGGCGCATAGAATGTCCATTTACTGTTACGATGAAGTGCACGTTGCGGTTGTCCTTGCCATGAAAGGCTCCGAATATCGGACGGTCGCTGGTTTCAATGCGGAAAGCAGTGTTTCCGCCATATAAAGCTCGGGTATATAGATTGTTACCGTTCTTACTATAGATATAGCCGCCGGAAGTTGGAGCGTATTGCATCACTCTTTCCTGACTGCGGTCAATGGGATTATGGTCAAACTGCCTGACATATGCCTGCCCCGCCATCAACAATGGCACACCCCAGGCAAACACAGCTAAAATTCTTTTCATGATTGATTATGGATGAGGTAAATATTTTTATTGCATCGAGAATTCCACAAGAGATTGTTCTTTTGTTTCTATTGTGAACTCATCAAGAAGCATGGCTAAATCATTATCTGAAATATCGAGTTGCTGAGAGGGTCCGTTTTTAGGATATATTTCCAGGAAAACAACATTTTCAGTTGTCTTCGACACAAGATATATAAGGCGATAACCATCTTTTTTTGACAATCGTTGCTTTTTATCTGGCAGACGAAGCTTAATGACTAATAAATCATTAGCGATTAGTATCATATCCCTGTTATTTCTTATATCTTCTATCGACTTACCGGTAAATTCCCTTATGATCTCATCATTAATATTTCGATATACTCCTCTTTTAACCTTCAAAAGGGACTCAATTCTTTTTCGGAATGTAGATATTGTTAGAAATCGAATCATGATCAAAGCAGACTCATTGCAGATGATGCATTATTTAAAGCATCAGCCAAATTAGGATTGAATTTTCTTCTGATCCTAAATTGCTTGATGTCACTGTTTAATTCATATAATGCCGAATAGTTTCTTCCAAGTGAAGCAACTTCATCCGAAAAATCACCTGTAATATTCAAACTCTTATAAGTTGTCCAAAGACCCTTAAGTGTATTTAGGAGCAACCTTAATTGTGGTCCTATTATCTTATAGTCGTTTGAGTCTATTTCATTGAATTGAGAATAAATTAATTCATATAGAGTATCCAAAGCATTATTAAGCCTTTTAAGCTTGTTATGAGTTATACCTTTACCTGTCACAGCCTCAAGATTCTGCTCAAAGCTGCGAGTACTAATACGTGCTATGTTTCTCGAAATCACTGAAGTCTGACACATGATATATGTATTTAGTCTATAATAGAAACATATTAGAATCTCAATTTGTTCTGTTCAAATCATATTCATTCGGTTGCGTGCACTGAATCGCTTGCCTATTCTACCATTGATGTAGACTCTCTTGAATTAGCTCTATAGAGAATGTTATTGCCTACCTAGAGAACACCGTCCGTAATTGATACTCTTATTACGATATAAAAAATCATCTTCTTCACAAAATCTTGTAACATTGCGTTATGATTTCTCGTCATTATGTTATAACAAATTTAAGTTTCTGATAAAAATGACCGACGGAGAGTTCAACAGGATAATTCTTCCACATTATCGACAAATGTACGCTACTGCATTTGCGATACTCCGTGACCCCGACGATGCATCAGATGCTGTTCAAGACACCCTCTCGGCATTATGGCAGAAACATCACCGACTGGAAGTGCCGGACAATGCTAAGTCTTTCTGCAACCGAACGATCAGAAACAATTGTATCGATCGAATCCGTCAGAATTCAAACCGATATTTCGAGAGAATCGACAGCTTGTATCAACTTCCATCCGAATATAATACAGATTCAAATGCATCCCTAACTTCAACCTCTATTCTTATTATGAAGTATCTGGCGAAGCTTAATGTTAGACACAGAAAAGTCCTTACTCTTAGCATATTCAGTCAGCTTTCCAACGATGAGATAAGCGTTGCCACAGGTGAATCTCCTGAAAATGTAAGGGTGATCTTGAGCAGAGGAAGAAAAACTATAAAAAAGCTATTGAAAAATGAAGATTAAATCCGATATGAACGCTATAAAGGTTCTGCTTCATAAATATTATGAGGCCATGACTACCCCTGAAGAAGAAAGAATTCTTGAATCTTTCTTCAGTGATTCAAGTCCGGAAGAAATACCAAAGTCTCTGGCTGAAGACCAGATTCTATTCTCATCTTTGGCAGAGTTGCACCAGGATACTGCCTCTCATGAGATTCCCGAAGATCTTCTTAAGAAAGTCTCTTCATTCGCTGAGTCAACTGATGAATTATATTCCAATAAATCAGCAAGGAAATGGATTTGGCATTCAATATACGCAGTGGCAGCCGCTTGTGTATGCCTTCTTACATTCGGAATAAGGTGGCTAACCGCTCCCGGCATCCAATCACCTCATCTTACAGAACAGGCAGCTCTAACCCCAACCCATCAATCTATTAAGCTGCCGGAGGATTATCCAGAGACCAATATGGTGTCTGAGCCATCTAAGAAAGAAAACGTGACATTATCTCAAAAAATCATGAAAGAGAATTTGAGGACTGAAACTTCAAACGCTTCCGTAGAGGATGACGGTTTCATTGAGATCACAGACCCGGAAGAGGCCAAGATGATAGTCCTTGAGATCAGTAAAATTCTTGCCATCAATTCACAAAAGACAAATGAGGCATTACGAAACTTTGAAAAAACTGTAGACGAATATAAAGAAATCTCAAAAGCCATACTGAAATGAGAAACTTAAAATACACATTATGCGCCATCTTGTGCTTGGTATCGCTCACTTGTTCGGCACAACGCCTGCTTTCCGAAGCTGCATCAATAAAGGGTGTGAGTTCTGTCTATATCGGCAAGACGATGCTGAAACTGGCAGGGACTTCAATGACTATCACCGGCAACCAGTCAGCTATTGACTTGCAAAAAATCTTCAAAGACCTTTCATCTATCGAGATTATTTCCTGTGAAGATAAGGCATCTTCAGAAAAGGTCAATAAAAAATGCAGAACTCTTCTTTCTAAATTTCCTTTGGAAGTGATAACGGAAACATCCAGCGATGGCCAAAACATTCAGATTTCAGGAGTGTTTGGCAACGACGGAAAAAAAATCGAAATTCTACTCATTGCTGTCACAGGGAAAGACGAAGTCTCCTTCATCCTCCTAAAAGGCAATATCGATGTTGTCACCCTCAATAATGCCATTTTTACTAACTGAATCCACATATTGAAACTTCCTCATTTGATATGAAAAAAATCGCAATTATCATAGTTCTATTCTTTTGTAGCTTTCTTGCAAATGCCCTCACTATAGACCAGCTTCTTAAAAGCTACAAGAATCTACCGGATATCCAATATCAGGTAGTCAAAGGGAAGCAATTGAAGTCACTAATTGACAGTGTACCGTCTGAAATTGAAAAAGAAGCTCTCCGCACTGCTAAGAGACTTGTAATCATTGGGTCGCTGATGGATCCGAATCAGCTTGAAGGCTTATTATCTAAGCTTGACATGCTTGATAATTACAGTCTCGCATCATCATATTCAATTGATACTCCTAAATCAACAAATACCATTCTATCTATAGCCAACGACTCCTCTTCGTCAATCGCAGTCAATATATACAGTAAAAATTCATTATCACGTGAATATCTCTACAAACCGATTTTCCTCATCAATATGTGGGGAATGGTTTCGCTGGCATATCTGGATGGCACAATACGTCCGGAGACAGCCAAAGATTTCATTGAAGTGACATTCAATACTGGATATTCCGGATCTCCTTCTGGCAAAAAGAGAAACATCCTCGAGCGCATCAATATCCAGCGCGACATCTATCCGCAGGAGAAATTTCATGTTGTCACCGACAGAGATTTTTATTGCGGAGGAGATACAATCTGGCTCCGTGCTTTCGTGGTCGATGCTGACTCCCATATACAGACCGCTATCAGCAAATATGCTTACATCGAACTGCTGACTCCCTTCGGGTTTACTGAGAAGCGTGTAAAACTTATGGAACGCGACGGAGTCTACGCCGGATATATTCCGGTAGACGAGGATATATATGAAGGCGACTACACACTCGCCGCATACACTGCATACTCTGAAAATCAAGGCAAAGATTTCTTCTTTCGTAAACCTCTCAAGATCGTAGCACCTCAAAGCTCAAAATACACTATTGAATCAAATTTCTCCCCCACAAAAGATGGCAAAGTCAGAGGTAGTTTCAAGATCAAGGCGATTGCCGGCAACCCAATCAATTATAAAGTAATGTCTTGGACTATGCCCGATGGCAACACTTTGGAAATGGCACATTCTAAGAAAGGAATAAGTAGAAAGTTCAGTCGGAATAAAGATGAAAAAGTTGTACTCGTGAAGTTTGGCGACTACGGTAAATATTTCACTATTGACTATCCGACAGAGTCAATAGATATATCTTTCTATCCTGAAGGCGGCTGGCTCATTGCTGACCAGCCTTGTAAAGTTGCTTTTAAAGCTACCGACGAAAAGGGAAAGGGAATCGATGCCTCTGGAGTAATTAAAAATAGTAATGGCGAGAAGATTGTAGATTTCAAGACTATCCATAATGGAATGGGAAGTATTACGTTCGTCCCCGAAAAGGGAGATACCTACTCAGCTTTCTTTTCAGGGCCGGATGGCAAACCTCATTCCGTTGAGATAGGATCTCCAAAGGAAGACGCTGCTGCTTTGAGATACCATGCAATAGGTTCAAAGGCCACTTTCAGCGTAGCCGGAGGAGAAAGACAAGAACTTGAGCTGGTAGTGGCACTTCGTGGTACAGGGATGCTATCCGCACCCATATCGTCCGCCAAACCGCTATATGTCGACATGGATGAAATGCCGGAAGGTCTTTATCAGGCTTTCCTCGTTTCTAAAAGTGACAATGCTGTCTTAAGCGAAAGAATCTTCTTCATAGGGGCCGGAAGAAAATCCATCGAAGTTTCCGAATTCAGTACAGATTCAACTTCGATCAATCTGCACTTGCCAATTGAAATCACAGCTGATTGCACCGTCCGCATCATTAACGGAAACTTAGTCGCTACTACCGAAGACTACGACCTACGCTCTCAGCTGATGCTTCAAAGCGAACTGAGAGGCAGAATAGAGAATCCGTCATACTATTTCAATAACAATGACCGCAAAGCTGAACAAAATCTCGACCTCCTGATGATGGTAAATGGTTGGAGCCGTTATAATCTCCCTGAAGCAATCCAAGGAAGGTATGAAGAACCGAAAATTCCACTTGAAATTGGCCAAGAGATATCCGGACAAGTTCGTTCCCGATGGAAAAACAAGCCTATCGAGGGTGTTCTGATAAGCACGATAGCTCCTAAAATGAATTTCGGAACTTTTGCTGAAACCGATAATGATGGCATGTTCTATATTAACGGTTTCGATTTTCCGGAAGGCACTTCATACATATTTAAAGCAATGAATGAAAAAGGAGGTCTGGAAGGCAACTATGAGATATTTGAGGATAGTTTCCCGGAAATAGAAATTCTGCCTACCGATACTCCTTTAGCAACCGACGATCAAGTTGCCGATTTTTTCAAAGGATCACGGTGGACTTTGCTTGATGAAGTCAATGTGCAGGCTTTCAAGGAAAGCAACGATGACATCTATGCAAATTTCTCGTCATACTCGAGAAGTGCTGACGATATGAAACTGCGAGGAATTTCTTCCATCTGGCAAGCTTTGAAAGGTGTAGGAGGAATCTCTTACCAAATGGGGCATTTAAAATGGAGATTTTCTGAAATTCACTACTACATTGATGGTCAACTATTTGATCCTCGAGGGAATGCCACTATGAAGTATAATGTTGCTGGTCAACCTTCATCATGGAAAAGAATGGCAATACCAGATAATATTGGGGGCGATTCTTTTTATGGTCCGACATTATCAGAAGTTGAAGCCGCGGTGCCATTCAATAGCATTGAGAGGATCGACTTCATACGTCCTGAACACAGCTTAGTCCTCGGACCCTCTTATGGTGGTGCCGCGGTTGTGATCACCACGAAAAAAGGAGACAAGGTGAATTGGGAACGTCAGTTCGAATTGAAAGACTATCTGCCTCTTGGCTACCAGAGATATAAAGAATATGCAAGTCCTTTGCTTTCCATCGATACTGATGAATACGACTTGCAGGCATATCCTACCTTGCTTTGGCTACCCTCTGTCAAATTTGACGAAAAAGGAAAGTCAATCAATCTGAAGTTTCCGATAAAATCCGGCTATAAAGTCATCATAGAAGGAATTACTGACAATGGAGACATAATTTCAGAAGTAATGTGAAATAAAAGATTTTTGCAGAATTAAAAAAAATCTTGCTCTGTGAAAACTCCACAGAGCAAGATTATCCTAATCAAAGCGAGCGAGCCTTTGCAAGCTTGCCAAAACCGAGTCGCAAAGCTTCGCAAAACGCAATACTTATAACGAAAAAAGTTAATCTTTGCGCCTTTGCGTGAGATTTTGAGAAACTGGCGAAAGTTGAGTTATCAATTTATAATACATTGTAGTTCATTAAAATCTAACTAATGAGCACCCGACAAATTTGCCGGATGCTTTATATTTGATCTTAATCGTTGATCGTTAATCGTTAATCGTTTCTTTAACCTTTCGGTATTCCGTCGGCATCACCTGGATGAAGTCTTTGACGGCATTGTCCCAGTCATCGAGTATTCGGGCAGCCAACGGCGACCGAGTATGACGATAATGTGCAGAAATAAGGCGATGTAACTCACGCGCATCCGAAAGATCATCTACAAGCGACAACTCTACCATCTCCATATTGCAGAAATAGTCAAACGTCCTTTCCGGATCGTATACATAAGCAACTCCTCCACTCATACCGGCTGCAAAGTTACGTCCCGTAGGACCCAAAACTACTGTCACACCACCTGTCATATACTCGCAACAGTGATCTCCGACCCCTTCCACTACAGCGGTAGCACCAGAGTTGCGAACACAGAATCGCTCTCCGACCCTACCATTGATGTAAATTTCTCCTGATGTGGCTCCATAGAGAATTGTATTCCCTGCAATGATACTGTTTTCCGGAGCAAACTTACTTCCCTCCGGTGGCACTATAACGATGCGACCTCCCGATAGACCCTTACCAACATAGTCGTTGGCATCTCCTTCGAGCCTAAAAGTGACACCCTTTGTCAAGAATGCTCCAAAACTCTGTCCGGCAGACCCCTTGAATATCACCTTTATCAGATCATGTTCCGGCAAACCTTCATCTCCATATTTCTTGGCAATCTCACCGGAAAGCATCGCTCCAATAGAACGGTCGGTGTTGCTGACCGGGAATTCCATCTCGACATGTGTAGCCGATTGGATAGCCGGATATGCCATGGCAATTATCCTGCGGTCAAGCACATTGTCTATCTCATGCTTCTGCTCTGATACGCATATCACATTGTTGGAGGTTGCTTCCTCGGGCACATACAGAAGACGCGAAAGATCGAGACCCTCCGGCAGACCATCTTTAACTTTGAGAAGATCCGGCCTACCGATAATTTCATCAAGCCTTCTTATTCCTCTCTCTGCCATCATTTCTCGTATGCGACGCGCAAGGAATCGGAAATATCTTACGAGATAATCTGGCGAACCGTCATACTTGGCACGTAATTCAGGATTCTGCGTGGCAATGCCCACAGGACATTTATTGGTATGGCATCGTCTGTCCATGATACATCCCAAGACAATCATGGCAGCAGTTGAAAAACCATAGTCTTCAGCTCCAAGCATAGCCATGACCATTACATCACGTGGTGACTTGAGCTGCCCATCTGCCTGCAGACGCACCTGACCTCTAAGATTATTTATGACAAGCGTCTGCTGAGTCTCAGCCAATCCGAGTTCCACAGGAGTGCCCGCATAGCGGATTGAGGAAGCTGGAGACGCTCCCGTACCTCCATCACTGCCCGATATTGTGATCAAGTCGCTCTTGGCCTTTGCCACACCCGCTGCTATTGTTCCAACACCACTCTCAGACACAAGTTTTACGGATATTTTTGCATTTGGATTGACATTCTTCAAGTCAAAGATAAGCTGAGCAAGATCTTCTATAGAATATATGTCATGGTGTGGCGGAGGAGAGATAAGCGAAATCCCGGGTATTGAATGACGTGTACGGGCTATGACCTTGTCAACCTTAAATCCGGGCAACTGTCCACCTTCACCCGGCTTTGCTCCCTGTGCCACTTTTATCTGAATTTCATCAGCATTCACAAGATAGTTGGCTGTTACTCCAAATCTGCCGGATGCTACCTGCTTGATGGCTGATCTAACGGATGTTCCGTCTTCCCTCGGTGCAAAACGTGATGAGTCCTCTCCACCCTCTCCGGTATTTGACTTAGCACCAATCGAGTTCATGGCTGCAGCTATTGCCTCGTGTGCTTCAGTGGAGATGGCTCCAAAGGAAATGGCTCCGGTAAAGAATCTCTTCATGATTGCTTCTTCCGATTCCACTTCTTCGATTGGAATCCCTTCTCCAAGTCCTCCAATCTCAAGATAGTCTCTGATGAAGATTGGATCATGGCCTTTATCCACGATGTCACAGAATTCTTCAAACTTTTTATAGCTATCAAGCCTTGTAGCCATCCGAAGTGCCTTAACTGCTTCCGGATTCCAGGCGTGTATTTCTCCATCTTTCTTGAAAGAGTAGCGGCCTGTGTATGGAAGTGGAGCTGCTTCATCGAAATCTCCATTCCATGCCTCGCGGTGGGCATCGAGGATATCCTCAGTGATAGATTTAAGCCCGAGGCCACTTACCTTTGAAGGTGTACGACCGAAATAGCGCTCACAAATTTCTTCAGAAAGACCAATTGCTTCGAAAAGTTGACTCCCCTTGTAAGAGATCAAAGTGGAGATTCCCATCTTCGACATTATCTTAAGAAGCCCCTTGTCGACAGCTTCTATATAGTGTCGTTGTGCCGTATCAAAGTCAAGTTGTATTTTCTTATTCTCCACCATCTTGTCTATGACTGCAAGAGCCATATAAGGATTTATTGCCGATGCTCCGTAGCCTACAAGGAGTGCAAAGTGCATTACTTCCCGTGCATCTCCGGTCTCGACAACAATTGCTGTTTTCGTACGCTTGCGAGCGTCTATCAAGTGATGATGAAGTGCAGCAGTGGCCAATAGCGATGGTATCGGGGCTCTTTCAGCAGAAATTCCCCTGTCGGTAAGTATAATATAACTGCAACCCTCATCTACAGCTTTTTCGCCCTCTTTGCACAGACGCTCTATCCCTTTTTCAAGCCCTTCAGCTCCCTCTTCTATTGGGAATGTCATGTCAAGACGGACTGCATCAAAACCTTTATAGCGCAGGTGGCAAAGAAGGTCAAGTTCCCTATTTGTGATGATCGGACGCTTCAAAAGCACCATCTTACACTGCTCAGGCGAAAAATCGAGCATATCCTTGTCTACTGCTCCTATATAACTGTCAAGATTCATGACAAGTTCCTCTCTTAACGGATCAATTGGAGGATTAGTGACCTGAGCAAAATGCTGTCTGAAGTAATTATATAGTGGTTGTCGTCTTTTTGAAAGGGCGGCAAGCGGACTGTCATCACCCATAGAGTGAATTGGTTCTTTTGCCTCAACAGTCATGGGTGTAATGATCTTCTCAATCTCTTCACTATCATACATGAATGTGTGTAGGAGTTTTTCAAAACCATCCACTTTATTGCCTACTTTCTTTCCTGACGTTATGGCATCAAGTTTGACACGATTGCGTGCAAGCCAATCGCGATAGGGATACATATTTGCAAGACTTTCTTTGATTTCCTCATCAAACATGATTCTATGCTCTTTCATGTCGACTATCATCATCTTGCCGGGCTTGAGTCTTCCCTTACGTTTGATTTCGGAAGGATCAAATGCAAGCACACCTGTTTCTGAGGCGATCACTACTGTATCATTGTCAGTGATAAGATAGCGGCCGGGACGCAGACCATTACGGTCAAGCATTCCTCCTGCATAGCGGCCGTCGCAGAATAGCAAGGCTGCCGGACCATCCCATGCTTCCATAAGAATGGAATGGTATTCATAAAATGCCTTGAGCGCCGGTGAGATAGGGTTCTTGTCGTTGAAAGATTCCGGCACGAGCATGGCAAGTGCGTGAGGGAGCGACATTCCAGCCATTACGAAAAACTCCAATACATTGTCAAGAGATGCGGAATCGCTCATCCCCGGTTGCGCGATAGGTGTCATATCCTGACCTCCGAATGCTTCAGGATGATACACCCCTTCGCGAGCTTTCAGCCATAAGCGGTTGCCTTGTATGGTGTTGATTTCTCCATTGTGTCCGAGCATACGGAATGGTTGCGCAAGACTCCATGCAGGGAAAGTGTTGGTGGAGAATCGTGAATGTACTAGTGCCATTGCCGTGGTGAAACGAGGATTCATCAGGTCTGGATAGTAATATCTGAGCTGAAGACTGGTCAGCATCCCCTTATATACGATGGTCTTTGATGATAGAGAACAGATGTAAAAGTCTGATTTCCCTTTTATATCCGATTCCGCAACTTTCTTTTCCACTCGTTTTCTGAGCAGATAGAGCCTAAGCTCCATCGGACGGTCACTTTCTTCATCAGTGACAAATATCTGTCTTACTGCCGGTTCTGCATTGCGGGCTACTTCCCCGAGCATGGAGTTGTTGGTTGGCACGTCTCTGACGGCAAGAAGTGTCATACCGTCTATCATAGCTTCTCTCTCGATAATGTCGATTATTTCTTCTTGCGACTCAACATCACGCGGCATAAAGACGATGCCCGTTCCATAACGACCTTTCTCAGGAACCGGAACCCCCTGAAGAAGTATGAATTCATGAGGAATCTGCACCATTATGCCGGCACCGTCACCGGTAAGAGGATCAGCACCCTCTGCACCGCGATGCACCATGTGCTCCAACACCTGAAGTGCTTTCTCTACAAGATGGTGACTTTTCCGTCCACCAACATTCACAAGCAACCCGACGCCACACGCGTCATGCTCATACCGAGAGTCATACAACCCTTTATTTTGTTTTTTTTCCATTAATTCTTTCTCAATCCAATTTTAACAAATTAAACCCTTAATCCACCATCAGTTTTCTTCTATTCCCTTAAACCACTCATCATCAGTTGGAAACTCATGAATGCCATCAGGATCATAGA
>CAYNEZ010000035.1:0-21984 GCA_964396365.1 uncultured Sangeribacter sp.
GCGGTGTTAACTATGAGTTCGGTAAAAACATCGGTATGCATATCGAGCCGGGTCCCGACGGGGGAATCGTGGTGCTTGACGACACTACAATTTATGATATGGCCGTCAAGATCCTCGAAGAGGAAAACGCTAAGAAAGCCTAAGCTTACTTCTGCATTTTTCCCAAATTCCTCTTTCCTGTACTTGTGATAGGTAATTTGTGGATATAAGGGTGGTTTCATTCCGTTGCTCGGCATGATCCCACCCTTTGATATGCCTCTCCTCTACTATGAATACAATGAAAACGATGAATACCACCATAACTGAAATAGAATCAAAACTTGGCTTCGACTCAATACGTGCCGAAGTCACCTCGCTCTGCACATCCCGCATGGGTAAAGATGCTGTGCAAGCTATGTCCTTTTCCTCCGACTATGATACAGTTCTTCGTTTGCTCCGACAGACCAATGAGATGCTTTCATTGATAAAGAGCGGTTCTGATCTCCCGGGCTCAAATGTCTACGACGTTGTCCCTTATCTTAATGAAATCAAGGCTTCCGGATCATTTATGACTGCCGACAGACTCAATGCTCTTGGCAAGATGCTGGCTTCTATCTCAGAGGTCCGGAATTTCTTTGCCCGTTCTGATGAGGATGGTGTCACCCCTTTATATCCGGAGCTTAAAAAAGAATTTGAAGGTCTTGTCTCTTTCCCGGCTATCGAACGGGAAATTGAAAGATGTGTAAATAAGTTTGGTGAGATTAAGGATAATGCCTCTCCGGAACTGTCTGAAATCCGACGGAGTATTGCTGCGGCCAATGGCTCCATTGCAAGGGCTATGCGTCGTGTGCTTGATCGGGCAGCTGCTGAAGGAATAGTAGAAAAGGATGCCTCTCCCGCAATGCGTGATGGCCGTATGGTACTTCCTGTTTCTGCTGCTATGAAGCGTCGTGTCAATGGTATTATCCACGACGAGTCTGCAACCGGAAAAACTGTCTTTATCGAACCGGCAGAGGTAGTTGAGGCTGGCAATCGTCTTCGTGAACTTCAGATGCAGGAACGCCGTGAGATAGTGCGTGTTCTCATTTCGATCGCTAATTTGATTCGCCCTGATATTGATTTGATAGAAGCTGGGTGCTTGTCAATAGGTTATCTTGACTTTATTAAGGCTAAGGCACAATTTGCCAACATTGTTGGAGGTTCACTTCCTCATATAGAGAAAAAGCCGGAAATCGACTGGTTCTCAGCTTTCCATCCGGTCTTGTTCCTGACTCTTCATCAGCAGGGTAGGAGTGTTGTGCCCATGAGTCTCCATCTTGATTCTGAGCATAGGTTTTTGATTATTTCCGGTCCTAACGCTGGCGGAAAGTCTGTTGCTCTTAAGACTGTCGGAATTGTGCAATATATGATGCAATGTGGTCTGCTTCCGACTTTATACGATAACTCTCATATGGGCCTTTTCAAGAATATTCTGGTCGATATTGGCGATGAGCAGTCAATGGAGAATGATCTCTCTACATATTCTTCCCATTTGCGCAATATGAAGGAGTTTTTGCGTAATGCCGGGCCTTATACGCTCTTTTTGGCAGATGAGATGGGGTCTGGCACTGAGCCTCAGATTGGTGGGGCTCTCGCTCAGGCGATTCTATATCGACTTGGGAAGTCGGGGTGCTTTGGAGTGGTCACAACCCATTATCAAAACCTTAAAACTTTTGCCGACGAAACGGAAGGTTTTGTCAACGGTGCTATGCTTTACGATCGTCAGCATCTGCGTCCTACTTTTCAACTCTCTGTCGGGAATCCTGGAAGTTCATTTGCTATTGAAATTGCAAGGAATATCGGTCTTCCCTCTGAAGTGATTGATATGGCAAAGGAACTTGTAGGTTCCGACTATGTCAATTCCGATAAGTATCTGCTCGACATAGCTCGCGATCGTAAATATTGGAGCAACAAGCGCCAGAGTATTAAGGAAAAGGAGCAACACTTGGACAAACTTCTTGAGAAATATGAGGACACTGCGTCTGACCTTAAGCAAAAACGTGCTGAAATTCTAAAAGATGCAAGGGAAGAGGCTCAGGAAATTCTTAAGTCTGCAAATGCACGTCTTGAAAAAGCCATTCGTGACATAAAGAATGCTGAAGCGGAAAAGGAACGTACTCGCCAGATTCGTCGTGAACTTGAGGATTATAAGGAGAGTCTTAAAGCGCCGGCTGATGATAAGTCTGTTCCAGATGCTTTAAAGCCATTGAAACATAAGAGTAAGAAGTCGCGTGAAGAGTCATCTAAGAAAAATAAGACTGTAGCTGCAAAGCCGGAACTGGCTGCAGGAGAATGGGTGAAGATGGATGGATCAGGTTCTTCCGGACAGATCATCAGTATTCAAGGTAAAAAAGCTGAAGTGGCTTTTGGTCCCTTACGTACCACTGTCGATCTCTCTCGTTTGTCTCCGGCTCAAAAACCGAAGCAATCAGCGACGTCGCAGACTCTGACCGTGTCAAGTCAGACTTCCGACGATAGCCGTCGACGACAGTTGAACTTCAAAAATGAGATCGATGTGCGAGGAATGAGGGCTGACGAGGCTATCCAGGCAGTGACCTACTTCCTTGATGATGCTGTCCAGTTCTCGGCTGGTAAAGTCCGTATCCTCCACGGCACAGGACATGGCATCCTCAAGACCCTTATACGCGAACAGCTCCGGGTCAACCCCAATGTCGTATCCTACCACGATGAAGATGTCCGCTTCGGAGGTGCCGGCATCACCATCGTCAACCTCTCTTGAACCAGGTGGAGTTCACGATTGGATTCTTGCCTGAGTCGTTGTGACTGGAGATGCAACTTGGATTGTGTGAATGCAGATGCTCGGATTTTACAAAAGTCAACAAAATCTTGCACAATTCAAAAATTATCCGTACCTTTGTGGAAAGTTGCTTAAACTTCACTAATTGAATTCGTGAATAAGTATAAGCAATTTCTTAACCAACCTATAATTGACCAAACACATGAAGAACTTAAAAATGTATATCGACGGTAAATTCGTTGATAGCAAATCTGGAAAGTGGATCGATGTTCTCAATCCATCCACTGAAGAAGTAATAGCTCGTCAGCCTGAGGGCACAAAAGAAGATGTCGAAGAGGCGCTTGATGCAGCCCGTAAGGCACAAAAATCATGGGAGAAAACTCCTGCTATCCAGCGTGCAGCATATCTTCTTAAAATTGCTGAAGGCGTTAAGGAACGTCGCGACGAATTTATCGAAATTATAATGCGCGAGCAAGGTAAGACCCGCAACTGGGCTACTATTGAAGTAGATGCTACTATAGGATATTTTGAATATATGGCATCTTTCGCGCGCCACATCGAAGGTGAGATCATTCCAAGCGATAATCCGGGTGAAACAATCTTCCTTTCCAAGAAACCAATTGGTGTAGTTGCCGGTATCCTTCCATGGAATTTCCCCTTCTTCCTCATTGCTCGCAAGGCTGGTGCTGCTCTTATCGCAGGTTGCTCAATAGTACTTAAGCCTTCTCAGCTTACTCCAATTAATTGTTGCGTTTTTGCGGAGGTCGTTGATAAAGCTGGTCTTCCTGCAGGTCTTTTCAATGTTGTCACTGGTAAGGGTAGTGTTGTAGGTCATTGTCTCGCCGCAAGCCCGAAGATTGATATCGTGAGTGTGACTGGCTCGGTAGGTGCTGGTGAAAGCATTATGAAAGACGCTGCTGTCAATATCACTAAGGTGTCTCTCGAACTCGGTGGTAAGGCCCCTGTTATAGTCTTCCCTGATGCTGATCTTGACCTCGCAGCTCAGGCAGTTCTTGACAGCCGCATCGGCAACAATGGTCAGATTTGTAATAATGCAGAGCGTCTCTACGTTCACAAAGATGTTAAGGATGAGTTCACCAAAAAGCTTCTTGAGAAGTTTGAAGCTGTGAAAGTTGGCGATCCATTCTCAGCCGACGATATTGACATGGGTCCTCTCGTAGAGGCTCGTGCTCTTGAAAGCGTAGAGGCAAAGGTTGCTAAAGCCATTGAGCAAGGAGCTAAGGTGCTTTGCGGCGGCCATCGCATTGGCGACAAGGGCTATTTCTACGCTGCTACATTGCTTGATGATTGCCGTCAGGATATGGATATTGCTCATGAAGAGACCTTCGGACCGGTACTTCCAATCATTGTGTGGGATAATCTTGATCAGGTTATCGCTTGGGCTAACGATTGTGAATATGGCTTGGCTTCTTCCATTTTCACCAATGATATCAATAGTGCAGCCCGTTGCATCCGTGAACTCGAATTCGGCGAAACATATGTCAATCGTTTCCACTTCGAGGCTATTCAAGGTTTCCATGCCGGTGTGAAGAAGAGCGGCATTGGTGGTGCCGACGGCAAGCATGGTGTCGAGGAATATCTCCGTACCCACGTCACCTATCTTCAAACCCGCTAATAATTGATCGTTGATCGTTAATCGTTAATCGTTATCGTGAAAATTGGACTTTTTATTCCCTGTTATGTAGATGCCCTGTACCCTGAGGTCGGGGTATCTACTTATAGACTCTTACGCAATTTAGGGGTGGATGTATATTATCCCGAAAAACAGACCTGTTGTGGCCAACCTATGGGCAATGCCGGTTTTCAAGAGAAATCCGAGAAACTTGTGAAAAGTTTCGACGAACTTTTTCGTGATTTTGATTATGTAGTTGCTCCTTCAGCAAGTTGCACATCTTATGTGAGGTTTTTCCACCCAAAAATTGTCGGCCACGAATGTGAGGCTGCCGGGAAGACTGTCGATGTCCTGGAGTTTCTCCATGATATTCTGAAAGTGAAATCACTTCCCTCTAAGTTCCCCCATAAGGTGAGCCTACACAACAGTTGTCACGGTGTGCGCGAGCTTGGATTGTCATCTCCTACCGAACGGAATATTCCCAGATTCAATAAGATCAAGGATTTATTGGGATTGGTGGAAGGTATCACCGTATTTGAACCTGAACGCCCCGATGAGTGCTGTGGTTTCGGTGGTATGTTTTCTGTAGAGGAAAAGGGAGTTTCGACAAAGATGGGTCTCGACAAGTTGCATCGTCATATCGCTACCGGTGCTGAATTTATCACAGGCCCTGATTCTTCTTGTCTCATGCATTTGCAAGGTATCGCCGCAAAGCAGCATCTCCCCATCAAATTTATCCACGTCGCCCAAATATTAGCAGGCGTTGATCGTTAATCGTTGATCGTTAATCGTTAATCGTTAATCGTTAATTCAACTTTCGCAAGTTAAAAATCTCTGCGTTCTCCGGGCGATGCGAAGCAGCCCGCTTCCTTTGCGAACTTGCCAAAACCGAGTCGCGAAGCTATCTAATCTTTAATATTTTATATTTAATATTTAGAAAAAACTTTGCGCCTTTGCGTGAGTTAATTACGAGCTTGCGAAACTTTAGTCATTAATCGTTGATCGTTAATCGTTGATCGTTGTTATGAGTACATCACATGCAAAAAAAGCGAATGAATTCGTAAAAGATACTGCCGTAGTCGATCGGCATGATGCCACATTCTGGTCTGTGCGAGTCAAAAGAGACACTATGGCGCATGAAGTTCCTGAGTGGGAGAATCTTCGTGAGGCTGCCAGTCAGATAAAGAAGCATACTGTCACTCATCTTGCCGACTATCTTGAGAAATTCGCCGAAAATGCCGGGCATAATGGTGTGAAGGTCCATTGGGCTAAAGATGCTGACGAATATAATGCCATAGTACTTCAGATACTTCGCGACCACGATGTCAAGAAAGTAGTGAAAAGCAAGTCAATGCTTACTGAGGAATGTGGACTCAACGATAATCTCATTAAGCACGATATAGATGTCGTGGAGACCGACCTCGGAGAACGCATTCTGCAGTTGCTTGGGGTTCCTCCAAGTCATATCGTAATGCCCGCCATTCATATCACTCGTGAGCAAGTGCTTGAATGTTTCCGGGCTCATGGCATCATTCAGAAGCATGGTCAGCAGGCTGCCGACAGTATGCATGGCGACCTTAAGACTCTTGAGGAGAAATCAGACCCTACATTTCTCACCCGATGTGCGAGATTCCATCTTCGCGACAATTTCATGACTGCAGATTGTGGTATGACCGGAGCCAATTTTGGTATAGCCGAGACGGGAGAAGTTGTAGTTTGCACCAACGAGGGGAATGCCGATATGTCCACTTCCATTCCTCCACTCCATATAGTGTCAATGGGTATCGAAAAACTCATTCCTGACTATGAGTCTATGGCAGTTTTCCAACGTCTTCTCGCTCGAAACGGTACCGGACAGCCGACAACTGTATACACTTCTCATTTCCGCAAACCGCGACCAGGTACGGAAATGCATATCGTGCTCGTTGATAATGGTCGCAGTGAAATTTTGGGTAATGAAGACCATTGGCAGACACTTAAGTGTATGCGATGCGGTGCTTGTATGAACACTTGTCCCGTTTATCGTCGCTCGGGTGGCTATTCATATTCCTATTTCATTCCTGGTCCTATAGGCATCAATCTCGGTATGCTTCGCAACTGCGATTTGCACTATGGTAATTGCTCTGCGTGCTCACTCTGTTGCTCTTGCGATAATGTCTGTCCCGTAAAAGTCGACCTTTCCACTCAGATATATAAATGGCGGCAGCAACTCGATAGTTTGCACCATGCTGATCCGATGAAAAAGACAATGTCTGAAGGAATGAAAGTGATGTTCGACCATCCTGCTCTGTATACGTCTGCTTTGCGGGTGGCTCCAATTGTCAATATTCTCCCTTCTTGGCTTTCAGGATTGGCAATGGAACCTTGGTATTATGGTCATGATATGCCCCATTTCGCAAAAAAATCCTTCCATCAGCTTTGGAAATCCCTCAAAGACAAAGAAGGCGACAACTAATTTTGCATTATGAATTATGAATAAGGATTTAATTTTAAGCACACTCCGTCGCAACGTGCGCGAGACATACGATAAGCCCGATCTCTCGTTTGTAAAGCTGTCATATCCCGATCCTGTGGAAGCCTTCATAAAGACTGCTACTACTGCAGCTGGAGCAAAGGTGATCGAAATGAAGGAAGGCGACGATATCAATGAATTGATTAGTCGGGCATATCCCGATGCAAAGACAATAGCAAGCAATGTGCCGGGAGTTCGTGCTGATCGCAACCCGGACGATGTCAGCAGGCCTCAGGATCTTGATGGCACGGATGTCAGCGTTGTGCTTGGCACGTTGGGATGTGCGGAAAACGCTTGTGTATGGGTGCCACAGACCATGAAACAGCGGGCTGAAGTTTTCATATGCGAATATCTTGTGATTATACTCGATCGCAACCACATTGTCAGCAACATGCACGAAGCTTATTCACGGATTGAAATGCCCGAGTTGGGTTTCGGTGCATTCATATCAGGTCCTTCGAAAACTGCCGACATTGAGCAGGCTCTCGTTTATGGGGCTCAATCATTTTGCGGAGTGACTATCATTCTCAAGTGATTTAGTGGTCAGTTGGAATTTACTCTGACATTGTAAAGAGGTCAAGGGGGATAGATTGGTGGATTTGGGGCCAGATTGCGAAGATGCGGTTGTCGGAGAATTGACGGCAAATCATCAGAGGTTCGTTGGGTGTCAATTTGCGAAGGAATGGTGCGAAGTCAATGTCGATTGAGAAAGATTTGCCATTGTTGAGCATCATAGAAAACTTTTTTCTTGAAATGACGACATCTTTTGGTTGCAACGCGAAATCATAATCAAGGCCCTCGCTTCGGGCCATCTCCCGAATTAGCGCATCATTTGTCAGCGCACGATCAAGTTCTCTAAGCAATTGAGAAGAATCGAGAGAAAGAAGTGTCATTGTATTGCCTACATTTAAAGGATCATCATCTGACTTTTCCCATTGAAATGAAAGCGTATCAGCATCCATAAGATATTGCCCAAGCTGAGAATTGGAACTTTTCTTTAAAAATACGGAAAGAATCTCGTCGTTGATAAAAAATAAAGAAGCGACACCTTTAGGAGTAGATGAAAATCTGTCAATGCTGAAGAGCTCATAGTGGCCGGTAGCCGGTTCTTTCCCTGGTTGAAGCCATAGGAGGAGAATATTATCACGATCTTTCCCCTTCCAGTAAGAACGGATTGAAAGTCCCGGCAGAAGCCTGTAATTACAATCTTTGTCAAGAGTGTCAAGAGGGGAGGCAAAAGCTTGAAGCATAGAAGAAATTGTCCCGACAAGCGACCAAAGAGTAGGAGACTCAGCATTATATATGTCTGACTTAGTGTAAGAATAAGCGAAACCAGCTCCAAAACCGTTGCTTGGATATATTCCGATCAGTCGTTCGCCAAGAGGCAAGATTACTGCGGCACAACGCTCCTTGTGGCTCATGTCTTTCTTATAGAACTTAACGCCGGTTGAAGTGATATAGAAATAGGCGAGCATATTGAAGAAGGCATGCGGGTCTGTACGCTCGAGTAGAAGAATGCGTTGCAGGATACCGTCGCGGAATTGAGGCGAGAAATTCGAGTAATCATGAGCGATGAAAGCAAGAATGGCTTGAAATTGCCATTCCTTATGGTTAAGGTTCATCTCCTCCTTTATTATTTTCGTGAAGTCGGAGCAGTTTTGTATGGCAGCCTCCATTTGCAAAAGAACATTGCTGTCTACGTTAAAGTGCTCATTGAGGAGGGAAATGAGATTCTCAATGGTAGTTTCACTCGCTTTCCCTTTGTCTATTCGATAGAATATGGTGCGAGCTATGCCGAGTTTGATGGCAAGTGCATTCCAGGAAGGTGCAAGCAACTGAGTCCGCAAAACAGACTGAAGTGCACCGAGTATATTGTTAAAAATTTCCATATTCCACTCGTATCTGATTCTGAAAGAGAGTTTCCCCTACATTCTCAATATCTGTTTTCACGTTTGCTTCTTTTGCAAAGATAGTCAAAAATTTTGAATAATCCCTGTTATAGGGAAGAAATTTGGCAAAAATATCACTGTAATAGGAAAAAATCTGCTAAAAACATCCCAATGATAGTGATGTTTTGTTGAGAATATCGAAGTCAGTCCCTTTTATACATTACATCAAGCTTTCTTAGCTATGCCAAGTTTTCGCCAAGTTGTTGCAGAATGGCGTGATTTTGGTACAATTTTGATAAAAACAGTAAAATTTTCAATTAAATATTGTGGACAAAAGATCTTTTACGGTTAAATTTGCGGAAATGAAATTTTAATTTGGATGATATGATTATTGCTACAATACCCTTTAAGCCCTCGCGAATGCTCAAGACATTCAGTGAGGCGTATGCGGGGCAAGAAGAAATGGGTAAGAAACATGGGAACCCCGGATGTATAGATAAAGTGAATATGGCAGTCAATGCAGCCGAAATAACCATAGGAACAGAAATCGGATTAATGTTAATGGTATAAGGGATGGAAAAATCGGAATTGTTTCGTGATGTATATTCAGAAATGAATTCAGACGAAAAGGAAGAAGCGAATTATACTTATGAGGATGCCATTGCCATAATGGATGAAAGGATTGAGGAAGCATCTGCCATGTTTGACAGAAAAGAGTATGAGCAAGTGCTTCCGATACTCCTTGATATATATGACATCTTAGGAGACTGGGACTGTATGTCAAAATTTGATGACATACTTGGCACTGATGAATATATGAAGCGGTGGGCGTGGCTCTGTTTTAGGATATGCTATTGCTATGCCGAGCAGCAAGATTATGTGCGAGCCTTCTTTTATATAGATCAAGTGAAAGGGGTTGACTCCGAATGCTTCATGGAGTGGATCAATATGGTGATAAACAGCAGACGTTTAGATGCGTATGGCACCGTTGAAGATTTCTTGAATGATCCTTCTGAATTGCAAGAGTTGTTTATGAAGGATGAAGAGGATTTGAAAGAGGTTATGGATTTCTTAGAGAGAAGAATGGGGTATCTATATATTGAATATGGCAAGTATGATGAAGCACGTAAACTCTTTACGAGAATGCTTGATAATCCTGCTTCGAGAGATTTTGCCCGGGAGGAACTGGAATATTTGGATGAGATTGAAAAAAGAGAATAAATGCCCCAAATATATTTTGCCGTTTGGGAAAATATATTTAACTTTGCGGAGTCAGTGGAGGAGAAATACCGCTGATGCAAGAAAAGCGTAGCTTTCTTTTATGATTAGACCGAAATCGCCAAAATATCGAATCAATCAACAAAAGAATCTTCGCTCATCTGATTGTCTATTGCAATGCGATAAGAGAACCTTGTCGTAAGTATACAGATAACGCAGAGAGGGCATTTATTCTTTCTTTTCAAGTTGGTTGAGGCGTTTGGCGATGCCTGGTCTATCATGAAAAGTCAAGAAAGTCCTCTCTTTTCTTGTATCAATAGGAGATCTCAGACAATCAATACTGACACTTTTAATTGAAAACAGACAACTATAAATGTAAAGATTATGAAGTATAAACTAGACAAAGACACTATTTCGGGATATGCTCAAGTATATAATCCCTCCAAGTTGCTCGAAAAACTTGGGAAGGTAGCGAAGAAAGCCAGCGTTAAAGTAGTCTATGCCGTATTGCTTCTTTACTATGCCCTGCTTGATGGGGATGTACCCTTAAAGGATAAAGCAATAGTGGTAGGAGCGTTGGGCTATTTTATCCTTCCTCTTGACTTCATACCCGATATGCTTGGACCATTGGGTTATACTGATGATATGACAGCTCTTGTATATGCTTTGAAAACGATATGGGATAATATCACTCCTAAGGTTCATGCTCAAGCGCAAGGAAAACTCAGGGAATGGTTTGACGAGATCGATTCATCGGATCTGAAACTATTCTAAAATAAAAAATAGAACATGAAAAGAATAAATGCCCCCAATATATTTTGCCGTTCGGGAAAATATATGTAAATTTGCATATGAAGACATCTACGCTTGACTTCCCGTATAATGCACGCCGTGTCTTCACGGCGTGCAAGACCATTTTGCACAATTGCGGAGAGTTTCGATCCATAAAGGAAGACGAGCGTACATTCCGGTTGTTAGCTTCAAAGGGTTTGCCAATCTTTGGCGAAGACTTATCAATAAATGTCATTGCCACATCTTCTTCCTCCTGCCAGGTCACGATGAAGTCGAGCGACAAACTCTTCTTCAATCCGTTCAAGATAGGTAACAATGTCAGCAATGTCAAGGATCTTGACCAATATATACGGAATGAGGTCTATAGACTTTGCGAACCTTCTCAGTTGGGGATCACTCCATGCGAAATACGACTGAAAAAACCGGAAATAAAAATAAGAAACCATTAAAATATAATACCATGCCACTCTACAGAGTAACAGTAAAACAGATGAAAGTCAGCAACGGCCTCCGCATCGAAAAAGGAATGTCCGTTGACGTTGTGACTAACACTATCAGCAATCCAGTGGTGACAAACGGTGGCCAACTCGTTAATGACGCTTTTATTCGTCTATATGGCATCGATCTAAAGAAGATCGGTGCTATGAATCTGGTATATTTGGATGTACAGCGTATAGGATAATATAATAAAATAGATTAAATATATATAGATACACATAAATATGAATAATTTAAATGATATTTTTCAGATGATACTTTCACATATTGAATCAAATCCGAACGATTCAATTGAGGAAGTGATCAAAAATATGATGGGAGAGGCAGAACTCTCATCAGAAGAATTAGCCGAAATTGAAGAAGCTTTCAAGACATTGGATGCTATCAACGAAAAATCCAAAGATTTGGAAGAGGCTCGGCAAGAAGGCAAAACTCGAATTGGTTGGATTGAAGACCAGGTGAAAAATCTCTCAGAAGCTTCAGGAATACCCTCGGTTGAAATAATCTCTGAGATTCAAAAGGGAACAGACGAGGCTTTGAATAATACGTTAAATCAAGATCTTTAATTTAGCAATGGAAGTAAATTTATCTAAAATCGCATCTGACTTAGTTTCAAATATAAAGAAGATCTCCAACGTATCAGAAGCTGCATATTCAGGAGACTCACTCCCCATTGTTCAAGGCATGGAATCTCTGTTTATGGAGAAAGCTCTTGAAAGTGACTTTAATAGTTCTTCAGAATTGACAGCCAAGAAAGCAATGTCAGCAGCCATTCTTATAGCAAAGAGTAAAGGATTACTCCCTGAGAGTATGCCTGAAAACATTAATGGTATGAGCGCAGCTACTATTGCCGACGAGGCTTTCACGCGAATGAAGACTGCATTTCACGTCGCTTCTGGAAAACTGGATGCTTACGAGGCCGCAGACAAACTTATAGACCATGCAACCGCACGAGCTTTGGCGGTAAGTGATGCAGTGGTAGAAAAAGGGATTGATATAGCTATAAACAAAATTGGTTTGGCTGTTTCAATAGCCTTTCCAAAGTTGAGACCAGTAGTCTCTGTAATAAAGGTATTTCAACCTGTAATAACTGAGAAGGCTCAGAAATTAGTGAAAAAAGGTATTGTAAAATTGAATACTGTGGCAAAGACTGCTATACGGAAAATGGTAGAAGCTACTAAAAGGCCTATTCCAATTCCTATAAAAAGACTTGTATTTGGATAATGAAACTTATTGCAAAAGCTAAACCCGTAAAGATTCGCATAACGTCAGGGAACGAAGAACATAGTTCCCTGGAATCTTTGCGTAAAAACTTTGTTTGGAAGGAAGTTAAGGAACTTCTTGACGGAAGTCTTGATAGATGGCTCCGATGTATTAATGCCGTCGAAATAGCGGATAAACTTAAGGATATTGCGAATCCAGAAAACGATATACTTGCTATATATAATCTTCTTTTTAGAGGGAATTCTCCTTTCACTTCTGAGAAGGAGATATTTGATGAGTTACTGAAAGATCGTAATCTAATGTCCCTTGCAGAAGAAATCGTAACGCGGTTACCAGTAATCGATGACTTGAAATTTGTGAAAAAATATGAGGATGAAAAAGTAATTTTCAGCTTGTTTAAAAATAGAATAGTCGAAGTTGCCAAATCATTTGATGAAAATTTTGAGGATGGAGAATTACTTTTTGAAGTTGGCCAGTTTTTGAATAACCATTCAATTGATCCCTTTTATGATGATATACCTTCGATTGCTTACAATTGCATTGAACTTGCTGCTCGTAAAGGAATATCTGGAGCCATACAATTTTTAGAGTTCTATTCTAATAAAAACAAAGAAGACTTTTGGGCATTCTATCAAAAGCCGGAAGTACGATCAAGAATTGATGAGTCATGGACTAAAAACGATTTGATAAAATTTGATGGCAATTGTTTGAATGCAAAAATTCTTTTTGATTTCTCGGATACTTGTTTGAAATTATATAAAAAGAGATATGATTATATGACGTCCAAGCCATTCCATCGTATTGCAAGCGAAGATTTTGGCTCATTTGGCAAATCTGATCCTTTATATGAAGAAAAAATGTTTGTTCTTTCTTTGTTTAATAGATATGCTGCTGAGTCTTTAGAATGTCTGCAGACAATAAATAATTATTCTCTTGCGAAAGAAATTTTAGAATCAAATAAACATATCTTTGAGTATAAAGGTCATGTATTTGATTTAGAAAACAAAAGGGATAATGCATGTGAATTACATTATTTTGTAACTCACCTCCTTGAACTTCGTAATTACGGCAATTCTATTGAAACTTCTTCTTGTAATAACAATGATTTCTGGAATTTTATACGAAAGAATCGTATAACGGATAAAATTGATGAATCATGGGATAAAGAAGTGCCTGTAATAATTACAAATGACATTGGTGGTCATGCCCAAACACTTATTGAATTCTCAAATACCTGTCTAAAAATTTTTAAATATAAAAAGAGATATTCCAGCGATTACTATGAAATAGCCAAACGGGAATTTGGGAAATTAGATAAAACTGATAGTTTATATCAAGAAAAAATGTTTGTTTTGGCATTATTCACTCCATATAGGATTGATGGCATTTCACTATTAGAAAAAAACAGGGATTATCCACCAGCGAAGATGATGTTGCATTCTAATTATAACTATTATGCACATTTTTGGAACTATCGTTTTCAGATAATGGATTATGAAAATAATCGTAGTGTGTTAAAATATTTTGTTACTCATCTTTTTGAATTTAGGAATTATGGCAAATCCAATTAGTAATAAACTGAAAAAGATGTTAGATGTTAACATCCCTGTAATATATATTGATGATTACGATTATGCAAGGATAGACGAGATGGTTACTGATGCCTGTGGTAAAGACGTAAAGATAAAGGAATGGAATCCAGCATCCGGCTATACTAAGTTTAAAACTAAAGAGCCGGAGAGAGCTGATTTATCTATAGTTTCTTTTTTACGAGAGATCTATGCAGCTGATTTGGAGTCTAAAAGATCTGAATGTATAGTGCTTAGAGATGTTGACCGATTGCTTGACGATCCCGAAGTTGTCTCTTTGATTTCACATATAGCGCAGCGAAAATTGTATGATAGGAATTATGATTCTTCCATCATCATCTCCGACTATGGTCTGACTATTCCTTCAAAGCTTATGCCATACGTATCTATTCTCAATATTGATATTCCAGATGATGATGAGATTAATAGACTGATAGATGAACATCTTGAGGCGAACAATATAAGTAATTTTGATGATGAAGATCGCGAAGCATTAATGCCTAATCTAAGAGGGTTATCTCTTTTTGATATTGACCGTGTAATAGATATGGCAGTAAGTGTAAATGGAAATTTAGGATATAGAGATAATATCCTAATTTTACAGCAGAAGAAAGCTCAGGTCAAGAAATCCGGTCTTATAGATTTGATAGATGTCAACGAAACTCTAAGTGATATTGGAGGTCTTGAGAACTTGAAGAGACATTTGGAGGTCAAATCTAAAATATTGAATAATATTGTAGAGGCTCATAAGAATAAAATATCCACACCAAAGGGTGTATTCATTGTCGGAATGCCTGGTTGTGGAAAGTCTTTGTGTGCAAAGGCAGCTGCGGCTCAATTGGGGTGTCCTTTGCTAAAACTTGATATGGGAAGTATGATGGGAAAATATGTTGGTCAGAGCGAGTCCAATCTTCGAAAAGCAATAAAGATAGCAGAAGCCACTGCTCCTTGTATCCTTTGGATAGATGAAATTGAAAAGGGTTTTTCTGGAGTAGGCGGAAATAATGATATCATGACTCGAATGTTTGGATATTTCCTATCATGGTTGCAGGATAAAACTTCAAGTGTCTATGTGATTGCAACAGCTAATAGTGCCGACAATCTTCCTCCTGAGCTAAAACGTAAAGGTCGCTTCGACGAAATCTTCTGTGTAAATTTGCCGACAGAAAAGGAGCGTGAAGCGATATTTAACGTTCATTTGAAAAAGAGGAATCAAAATATTTCGAACTTGTCGAAAGTGATTAAGGCAACTGACGGTTTTAATGGAGCTGATATCGAGTCTGTAGTGAATGAAGCTATGGAAGAAATGTTTGTGGAGAAACTTGAAGAAAAGTCCATAGAATCAGAAAAATCCAATATTCATATTAATCTAACTGAATCTAAATTACTTGAGATTGCCAATCGAACGGTCAGTATTTCTAAGTCATGTAAGACTCAGATAGAAAATATGAGTAAAATATTCAAGGATAGCAACTTTAAGAATGCATCATATTAAATAACAATATATTAGTATATTCAATTTTATAACTTTGCAATAAAATGATACTTGAAGCAAAACCAAAAAGAGTAAGATTCCGGATCAAATCAGGGGATGAGGAACACAACTCTCTTGAAAGTCTGAAGCTTCAATTCGTATGGAATGATATCAAGCAGCTGTTTGATGGAAGACTCAAAAAATGGTTAAAGAGAATAGATGAAAATTCAATTGCAGATGAAATCGAATCTTTGGGACAGCCTGAAGATACGGTTTGTGATATTTTAGAAGTCTATAATCTTCTTTTTAGGGGAAAAGAGTCTATGCAGTTAAATTGTGATCCTTTCAGTTCAATAGAGGATGTACTGGATGAAGTTTCAAAAACTGAACGAGATACTAAAGCCAGTGCTCTTAATCTAGCACATCAGATTCTTCCTAAGCTTGCAGTAGATGATCTCGTTGAGCTTGCATATAAATATGATAATTTGGAAGCTATTCTTTTTCCCTATATAGAAAAGCAAGTAAACTCGATCAATGGTGAAGAATCAGCGGAGACTCTCTATAGATTAGGCAGATGGCTATGTGAGAAAAGTATGTCTGATGAAACCGGTCAAAATCTTATAAAGCTTGCATCTGACAAAAATCTACCGGATGCAAATGATTTTATTGAACATAATTTCCCTTGGCTTGGAAAATTCCGTGCTAAATGGCTGAGCGACTTGTATAAAAATGATGATATCTGGAAGAGTCTTTATAATTCATGGGGAGGAAAATCGGAAGATTATCATAAAACATCGGAGATTAAGATATCTGATACAAATAAGGAAGTGAATAATCTTTATAACTTCTCAAATACATGTTTAAATATATATAAGAGTTATTGCTGTTCTATATCTACTTGTATACCGCCGAATTATTATAAGATACTCGAAAAAGAATTTGGTGATATAAATGAAAAAGATCCTCTCTACGAGGAAAAAATGTTTGTCTTGGCCTTATTTGATTCTGATGATGATAATAGGTGGAAAAATAGATTGGAAAAAATAAGTCATTACGTACCAGCTCAAGAAATACTTAATAGTAGGTATTATGACATAGACGGTTTTCGTTTTAGTCAGCCCGTTTATACAGATAAGAATGCTAAATTACTTAAGTATTTTATTTTGAATCTTCCTAAATTCCGAGGTGAAGAAGTCAGGTATTTTGACATTATTGAAAATGGAGTAAGTGATAAAATAGATATTTTAGCTTCCGAAATAAATAAAATACTTGAAGATAAGACAATTGGTGAAAGATTGAATAATTATTGGAGGTATAAAATTGAGCTGGGGAAAGGAAAATCTGAAGCCGAAAACTTAGTGATAGATTTTTTTAATGCTTGCGTTCAAATTGCTAAGGCAAAAGATCCATACAAGGTCGCACTTAATAAATTCGGTCCCATAAGCAAAAATATGGTAGTTGGAGATACGGTTGACTATCCAGGGAAAGAAAATGGAAGATTAGATGATGATCCGTTTTATCAGGAGAAAAAATTTATCCTTGCTTTATTTGATAAGGATTTTTATAGAGCACATCGTAATCTCAATGATATTAAAAACTCCTTTCAGGTCGCAAAAATGCTTCTGAATAATTGTGAGAAAAAAGTCATGATAGGTAGTTATGTATATCAACTGAATTCGTTTTCTCCTAAATTTGATAATATTAAAGGTCTTCAATTTATAGCTACTGATCTTCTAAAATTCAGGAAATATGGGAAATAAATTAAGTAAAAATCTTCAAAAGTTGCTTGATGTCAATATTCCCGTAATCTATATTGATGATTATGATTATGTTCGTGTAGATGAAATCATCAAGGAAGCATGTGGGAAGAATGTGAAGATAATAGAATGGAATTCGGCTTCTGGGTATACTAACTTCAAGACGAAAGAATCGAGCAATAAAGAAAGTCTTCATTCTTTCTTGGATGAAATGTACGCTTGTGATTTAGAGGGGAACAAAAAGGAAACATATCTCATATTGAGAGATATATCTCATTTAATAAATGATCCTGAAATAGTATCTCTCATTTCACATATTGCCCAGAGGAAACTATATGATAAGAATTATGAGACCTCCATCATTATTTCAGATTATGGTTTACAATTCCCTCAGAAGCTTTTGCCTTATGTTTCGATTTTAAATATTGATATGCCTGATGATGACGTTATTAATAGTCAGATAGATGCTCATCTTGAGGCTAACGACTCAGACTTAAGTAAATTCTCTGATAAAGCAAGAGAAGTGCTCATGCTTTCGTTGAGGGGTTTGTCTCGTTTTGAAATAGATCGTGTGCTTGATATGGCTATGAGTGTAAATGGAAGTTTAGGGGATGAAGACCGAGAACTTATTTTGCAGCAAAAGAAGGCTCAAGTGAGAAAGTCCGGGCTTGTTGATCTTGTCGATGTCAAAGAAAAACCAGAAGATATTGGCGGTCTTGAAGGTTTGAAAGCTTATCTTACTGACAAATCTGTGATCATGAAGCATCTTGTGGAAGCAAGTAAGAATAGAATTTCTATCCCAAAAGGAGTGTTTATTGTAGGGATGCCTGGTTGTGGCAAATCTCTTTGTGCTAAAGCTGCTGCTGCACAATTCGGTTGCCCATTGCTTAAACTTGACATGGGTAGTATGATGGGGAAGTATCAGGGGGAAAGTGAGGCTAATTTAAGAAGAGCTATTCAAATAGCGGAGAGCGCGGCTCCTTGTATACTTTGGATAGATGAGATTGAGAAGGGTTTTGCTGGAGTTGGGGGAACAAATGATGCAATGACTCGTATGTTTGGATACTTTTTATCGTGGATGCAGGATAAGAAATCAAGTGTCTATGTAATCGCAACGGCCAACAATGCTGACAATCTTCCCCCGGAACTGAAACGCAAAGGTAGATTTGATGAAATTTTCTGTGTGCATCTGCCTAATGCGGAAGAGCGTAATGCTATCTTCGAAGTTCATTTACGTAAACGGAATCAAAATATCTCGGATCTTACAAGGGTAGTAAAGAAGACAGATGGTTTCAATGGTGCGGATATAGAATCTGTCATTAATGAAGCTTTGGAGAAATCATTTATAAAGCAGCTTAAAGAAAACAAAGATGGAAAGTCAGACGTTATAGTTAAGTTGACAGAGGAAGAGTTGCTGGAAATAGCCAGTCACACAGTCAGCATATCAAAGTCTTGCAAAGCACAGATTGATAAAATGGTAAATGTATTCAAAGATAGCAACTTTAAGAATGCTTCGGAGAAAACATGAAAAACTATAAATTTAATATTTATGAAATGTATTGTGGAGATACAACACGTCTCATAACCAAATTTTATCGTTAGGGCAAACTTTATCTATATTTGTATAATCTTTTCAAGGCTTCTCTTGAAGAACTCTTGCTTGATTATAAAGCATATTTGAGGCAGAATAACCTTGTTCTTTGGGATAAGGATCATCCACGGACTGTAAAACTCAGAGTTTTTCTAAAATCAGAAGAATTCTCGACTTCTCCAATGAAATATGCAAAAAAAATGAATCCCGAGGAGTTTTGCAATCTTTGCATTACTCTGATAAATCAGACTTCATATATGCTGGCAAGGCTCATCAAAAAGCAAGAACAGCAATTCTTGGAGTCGGGAGGAATTAGAGAACAAATGTATAAAGCGAGAGTAGATTATCGAGACAAGAATAAAAAGAATTAATTCCAACCACTCCGCCCCGTCCGACAAGTCCAAAACGTCCGACAAGTCCGAAACGTCCGACCAGTCCGAAATGTCCGACAAGTCCGAAACGTCTGACAGGTCCGACAACTCCGAAATGTCCGACAAGTCCGACAGGTCCGACAAGTCCGACAAGTCCGACCAGTCCGACAGGTCCGACCAGTCCGACCTTCAACCTTCAACATAAAACTAAAAATTATGGAAATAAAAGCTTCTTATAAGGAATTGAATTCCTATGTGGTTGCGAAGTTCAAGCAACCGGTATCAGTCTCTTTCGTAAGTGAAAAAGAAATTAAAGTGACGTATACTCAAAGGATTCTGATCAAGGATGTGAAGATCAATGTTAATCTCCGTTTTGATGAAATCAAGGCAGATTCACTAACGTTGATTTATGACGGAGCCTTTGGACTTGATATGATAATCAGCGGTGTGCTGAGTTTCTTTAAGAGCCAGTTCCCGGAACTGAGTGCTGGAATCCATCCTGAGGATGGTCATCGTATTCGCATCAAACTGTCTGAGATAGAGAAAGCGAAGGCTATAGTGGAGAATATCGAACTCCGCGACATCAAAGCTTTTGAAGATAGCTTGCATATAGAGTTTGCACTAAAGCCTTGATTGATAATAATACTACAGTTGCTGCCATCATTTTTTGTTGAAGATGGCAGCAATTATGTTTTTCTCGCAATACTTTGACACATTAAAGTATACCCCGGAGTAAAATTACCAATTCAGGAGTATTACCACCCAAACGGTAATGGTATCTACACTGGTTGGGGAAGTTGACTTTGATCGGATTTGTAAGATAAGTCAGACTATTATGATATGTCGGAGATGGCTGTTTGTTGAAATTTGGGAGTTTCTTATTTAAATATAGAATTTTTATTTTGATAAGAGTAAGATTCTTATTATTTTTGTATTTAAAATTACCAAAATACTGCATTGATGACCGCTGAAGATATAAAAGAAATAGTTAGATGTGGAGAAACCTCAACTGTTCAGTTCAAACTCATTTTTAATAAAGCCGAGGATATAGCCAATGAGCTAATTGCTTTCTCGAATTCAAATGGTGGACGTATTTTTGTTGGCATAAATGATAAAACAGGAGACATAATAGGTCTTTCTTATAAACAAATACAGGACATGGGTTCTCTTATTGCTAGTGCTGCTGATGTCGGAGTGCATCCCTCGGTATTTCCAACAGTAGACTCAAAGATTGTTGATGGAAAGACTGTAATGATTATTACTGTTAAACGGGGGATAGCTCCTCCTTATACTAATAATCGAGGTGAAGTCTATGTGAAGCAGGGACCAGATAAACGGCGAGTGACTGATGCTAATGAAATGCTTCGTCTTTTTGCTCAGTCAGGTAACTATCAACCAGATCGTCAACCTATATCCGGAACTTCTATCAATGATCTTGACCAATATGCACTTGAAGAATTCTTTGAACGAACTTTAGGATCTTCTCCGGATAAATTCGGAATTACTTTAGAAAAAGCTCTTCAAAATCTTTTCATCCTTGATGAAAATGGAGAGGTTTCTCTTGGAGGTTTAATGTTCTTTGGGAAAAAACCTCAACGTTTGTGTCCGGCTTTTAATATTAAAGCTGTTTGGTTCTATGGTAACAGTATCGGTGGAACGGAGTATAAGAGCAGTGTTGATATTGATGGTCCTATTTCGAGATTATTTGAAGAAGGCATGCGTTTTATTATTTCATGCTTACATCGTGTTCAAGACGGTCAAAACTTCAATTCCATAGGTAAGTTGGAGATACCTGAAGTCGCTTTATCAGAGATACTTCAGAATGCATTAGTACATCGTTCATGGTTAAAACCGGCTCCAATAAGGTTACTTGTTTTCGATAATAGAGTTGAAATTATTAGCCCTGGAGCATTACATCCTTCACTTACAGTTGAGGATATTAAATTGGGAAATGCTTATCAACGAAATCAATTAATGGCAACACTTTGTTCCAAGACTATGGATTATAGAGGATTAGGCTCAGGCATTATCAGAGCGCTTCAGTCAGATGCTAATATTGAATTTCATAATGAATCATCGGGTGATCAATTTAGAGTAGTATTTTGGAGACATATTCAAATAGATGATGGTAAGGTAATTGAAATTGGTAAGAAAATCGGTAAGAAAACAGATGATAAATCCCAATTCGGTAAGATAATCGATAAGAAAGTAGATGCTGAATCCCAAGCCAATGAGAAAATCGGTAAGAAAATTAATAAGAAAACTGATATGATCTTAAATCTTATTTCATTAAATCCATCGATTTCTATTTCAAAAATAGCTCAATCGACTGGGATGGCCGCTTCTACTGTGCAGGTATATCTCGATAAGTTGCGTTCTGATGGCAAGATACGTCGCGTTGGACCAGATAAGGGTGGTCATTGGGAAGTTATAACAAATCCAACATCCTCTGAGCGATAAAGCCCCCGCAGCAAAATATGGAAGGGAGGCTTCCCAGCCTCCCCACCAAAGCACCCCATTAACATTGCGAGCTCGCCAAAACCAAGTCACGAATCTACCCCCAATATTTAAAACTTTGCGCCTTTGCATCCTTTGCGTGATAAATACAAAAGCGGCCTGTCCGCAATCTCAAGACTGAAGACTCAAGACTGAAGACTAAA
>CAYNEZ010000036.1:0-21742 GCA_964396365.1 uncultured Sangeribacter sp.
TGCAAAATTAGTGAATCTATTTGAATTAGCCAAAAATTTCACGCTTTTTTCGCATTTTATTCCTCAAAAACATATCTTTTATGCTTATCATACCTTGCATTTAGGTTTTTTTTTGTAATTTTGCACTATAATTCGAAATATATAAAATATTCAACCGATATGATGAACGCTCAAGACATCAAGAACGGCACATGCATCCGCATGGATGGCCAGCTCTATTTCGTAATCGAATTTCTGCACGTGAAGCCCGGCAAAGGCAACACCTTCATGCGTACAAAACTTAAGAACGTGGTTGATGGCCGCGTGCTTGAACGCCGCTTCAACATCGGCGAAAAGCTCGAAGACGTACGTGTAGAACGTCGCCCCTATTCCTATCTCTATCAGGATGGCGCTGACGACATCTTCATGGATCAAGAGACCTACGACCAAATTCCAATCAAGCGCGATCTCGTGACTGGAGCCCCCTTCATGAAAGAAGGTGATATCGTGGAAGTGGTTCGCGATGCATCTACTGACACTGTGCTCTTTGCTGAGATGCCTATCAAGACAAAGCTTGCTGTCACTTATACTGAACCGGGACTTAAGGGCGACACCGCAACCAACACTCTTAAGCCTGCTACTGTAGAGACAGGTGCTGAAGTTCGTGTGCCTCTCTTCATCAACACCGGCGAGATCATTGAGATCGATACACGTGACGGTTCATACGTAGGCCGCGTTAAAGCCTAAGTTTTGGTTAAATCTTAAAGCTTATAACTCAAAGCTTACAACTTAAAGCTTACAACTCATGAACACCCTGTTTTCCATTATAGTTCCGGTTTTCAACCGTCCGGATGAAGTCAAGGAATTAATGGCAAGCCTTGCTTGCCAAACCGACCACGGATTTGAAGCCGTAATAGTGGAAGACGGTAGTACAATACCCTGCAAGGCGGAGGCCGAGGCTTATGCCTCGGAAGTCGCCTTGCAGTATTTCTATAAAGATAATGAAGGACGCTCTCCGGCACGCAATTTCGGAATGGATCATGCTCATGGCAACTATTTCATATTTGTTGATTCCGACTGTATCCTTCCACCTGACTATATAGAAAAGCTACGGAAAGCCCTATCAGAAAGATGGCGCGACTGCTATGGAGGGCCAGATGATGCCCATGCTTCTTTCACGCCTACTCAAAAAGCCATAAACTTCGCTATGACATCATTCCTCACGACTGGTGGCATTCGCGGAGGAAAGGTACAGATGGAGAAATTCGTACCACGTACTTTTAATATGGGATTCTCACGCGAAGTCTACGAAAAAGTAGGTGGATTCCGCGAGATGTTCAGCGAAGACATTGATATGTCTACGCGCATACGCCTTGCCGGATACTCTCCGGAACTTATCAGAGAGGTAAAGGTATTTCATAAACGACGTGGAACACTGGCAAAATTTTGGAGACAAGTGCATGTGTTCGGAATGTCGCGTATTACACTGCAGCTTCTCTATCCCGGGAGCATGAAAGCTGTACATTGGGCTCCGGCAATATTTGTAATTGGAGCTATTGCCATGATCATCGGGGCATTTTTCAATCCATGGTGGCTTCTGCCACTCACCGCATACATTCTCGCGCTCTGGATTTCAGCGTGCATCTCTACACGCAGCCTCAAGGTCGGAACTATGGCAGTGGCAGCCTCGATGGTGCAACTATGGGGATACGGGACTGGCTTCATCCGTGCATATGTATGGAAAATACTCCTGCGCCATGGGCGCGATGAAGAGCAGGAAATAAAAATGAGAAAAGGGAAATGAAACGGGAGGACTTTGGACTTGAGGCTCATGAACCGGAAGCATCGCCAGACATTCAGGTGCTGACAATAAAGGAAATGTCGAAGGAAGAGCGGCCTCGTGAACGCGCTATCTCACATGGCATCGAGACCCTTACTACAGCCGAACTCCTTGCCATTATTCTTCGCACAGGTCAGCCGGGGCTGCCTATCACTGACCTATGCCGACAACTGATGAACGACAACAATAATTCCCTTCTTCGACTGGAACAGCGCTCACGTAATGAACTGATGCTCACAAAAGGCATTGGCGCAGCAAAGGCTCTGCAATTAGAAGCGATGATGGAAGTGATGAGGCGATATCGTCAAGAATCGTTAGATAAGAAAGACTCAAAATTTTCCATAATCTCTAATTCAGAAACGATCTATGAACGCATGCGCTATCGGATAGCAAATCTTGACCATGAAGAAGTATGGATTATTTTAATCAACCGACGTAATCAAGTGATCAAGGAATTCTGTACTACAAGCGGAAGTTCGGTAGCATCCGTTTTCGACACCAAGATGATAATAAAGCGGGCTCTCCTCGAAAATGCAGATGGATTAGTGATGTGCCATAATCATCCTTCCGGCAACCTGCGTCCGTCACCTCAAGACGACAATATCACGCATAAGCTGGCAGCCGCCTGCAAAACGATGGACCTGCGAATGCTCGATCATGTAATAGTCACGACTCTTGGACACTATTCCTACAGTGATGAAGGTCGCTTATTATAAAGGCTACCACATTATATGCTGTAATAAAAAATGCGTCTCTATGAGACGCATTTTTTATTATCACTGTTTATGCATTATGCATCCGCATTTTGCATTATTACATTATCCGTTAAACCAATCAGCGAGATCTCCGAATGTTCCGATGTAGAAGAGCCAGTAGAGGATGAGGAAAATCATTGCCAACACCCCGAGCCAAACCCAAAGGCGGCTGCTACGCTGGGTACCTTCTTCTTCCTTATTCTGACGTTCTTTTTCAACATTCTTGCCTTCATTTCTCATCTTATCAAAAGCCTTGTTTTCCAATTCCTGGCGATCTTTGTTTTCCATAGTCGTATGGTTTTATAGTTTATAGTTTATCAGTTTTATAGTTTATTAGTTTTATTTGTCATTAAAACACTCAAGTTTGCCAATAGGTTCAAAGAAAATTAAAAATTCTTAATCTAAATTTAAAACGGCACAGCGTCTCCACCCCCATCAGGCATAATATCAGGAGAAGGAGAGCCTCCCATTGGATCAGCAGCAAAACTGAAGTTTGTCCCACCCTGTGAGAACTTCGATGCCAGAGAGTCTCCATCGCTTCCTGAATTCATCTTAGACTGGAACTCCATCTTGGTGCCACCAAGCTTTTCGCCGAGTGCATTCTGCACCGCATTATAACCTTCCTGCCAATTCTCAAACTTTGCGTATTTTGAGATGAAACGTAGTTTCACATCACCGACCGCACCACTTCTATGCTTAGCAATAATGAGTTCGGCAAGTCCTTTTATATCATTGCCTTGCGCATCCTCTGTGCTTCTGGTATAATATTCCGGACGATGTATGAAGCAAACAATATCGGCATCTTGTTCGATCGCACCAGACTCTCGCAAGTCAGAAAGAACTGGACGTTTGTCTTCTCGCGTCTCAGTACTTCGGTTAAGCTGGGAAAGTGCAATTATTGGAATATTAAGTTCCTTGGCAAGTGCTTTCAACGAACGGGAAATTGTAGATACCTCCTGCTCTCGGCTTCCAAGCTTAAGGCCCCCGGCACTCATCAGCTGAAGATAGTCGATCATAATCATTTTCACACCATGCTCCCTTACAAGTCGACGAGCCTTCGTGCGCAACTCTGTGATGCTTAAGCCTGGTGTTTCATCAAGATATAGTGGAGCTGAATAGACATTCTTCAGAGAAGCATTCAACCTATCCCACTCTTCATTTGAAAGTTGCCCACTCTTGATTTTTTCACCTTCCAGACTTGCCACATTGGATAAAAGTCGCTTCACAAGCTGGACATTGGCCATCTCAAGAGTGAAAATAGCCACAGGGATATTATAAGTGACCGTCATCTCTTTTGCCATGGAGAGTACGAATGCCGTCTTGCCCATTGCAGGACGAGCTGCTATGATGATAAGGTCAGATGGCTGCCATCCGGAAGTCATCTTGTCAAGATCGGCATAGCCGGTGCGCAAACCGGATAATCCGGACGAAGAGTTGGCTGCATTCTGTATTTGTTCAATCGCAAGGTTGATTACTGGATCTATCTGTGTGACCTCTCGCTTTATCTGATTTTGTGAGATATCAAAAAGCAGTGCTTCTGCTTCTTGAAGAAGATCATCGATATCGTTGCCTTCATCGAATGCCTTGGTCTCAATATTAGTGGCATACGTGATGAGACGACGGGCCAAATACTTCTGTGCGACAATCTTGGCGTGATACTCCACATTGGCTGCAGAATAAATATTGGAAGTAAGGCTGGTGATCTTTATAGCACCTCCTACCTCCTCCAATTCTCCATTAGCTCGTAGCTGCTCCACCACCGTCAGCATGTCAATAGGACGCTGTGAAAGACCCAACTGCATGATTGCATTGAATATCTTTTGGTTGGTAGGATCATAGAAACTCTCAGGAGATAAAATGTCACATACATTCATGTATGCGTCCTTTTCAATCATGAGAGCACCAAGTACAGCCTCTTCAAGGTCTGTGTCACGTGGAGGAAGTTTTCCTGTGGCGTCAGTCATGGGGGGCATCTGTCGACGCCCCCCACGCTTCTGATAATTATTTTGCTCTACTGCCATTATCACTTGGAGCTTGATACTTGCTCTTTGACTCTTAATTCTTCCACAGCATCAGTAGTCATCGGGATTCCAGGTCCAAGCCGACGATGCCCATCCGCTGTCACAAGATAATCTTCCTCGTTGCGTACACCTCCGAATCCAAGCCATTTCTCAGCCTCCTCAAAGTTGATGAAATCCTTGTGGCGACCTTCACTCTTCCAAAGAGCAGTCAATTCGGGCATAAAGTAAATACCGGGCTCAATAGTGAAGACATAACCTTCCTCAAGAGGACGCGCAAGTCGCAGCGACTTGAATCCGAACACTGTGGATTTAGGCTGGCCATCATAACCGACCCATACCTCTCCGAGGTTTTCCATATCGTGAACATCAAGGCCCATCATATGGCCAAGTCCGGTAGGAAAGAACATTGCATGAGCTCCCGCATTGATTGCCTCTTCGATATCACCCTTCATGATCCCCATATCTTTAAGGCCGGTAGCTATAGTGCGCGCGGCTTGCATATGGACATCACGGAATGGCACTCCGGGCCGAAGCATAGCCACAGCATCACGCGATGCAGCTTGCTGAAGATCGTAGATGGCTTTCTGACGGTCTGTATATCGAAGATCGACCGGCACTGTCGACGACATATCGCCGGCATATCCCATTGCGGTCTCAGCTCCGGCATCAAGCAGGAAGAGCTGACCTGATTCCAACGTATTGTTATAGCTGTGATTATGCAATATCTCACCGTGAACTGTAGCGATAGTCGGGAATGAGCAACGCATTCCGTTTTCTGTAGCCACTTTTTCTACGATAGCCTTCATCTGGTATTCCGTTAGCCCGGGACGTGCAGCTGCCATAGCTGTCTTGTGCATCAAGGCTGTCACAGCGCATGCCTTTTCGATTTCGGCAATTTCTTCTGCACTCTTATGATTGCGCATATCCACGACTGCGCGGATGAGCGGTATTGAAGGGACTGCCCCACCGGGTTGCAAACCAAGAAGCTGCATGAGCTTCAACTCATGATCAGCACGATAATATGGTATGTAGTGGATGGGAGAGGCTGCCTCACGGGCCTTGTCGAGATACGGACGGAGTTCAGCAGATGGACGGACATCGCTGACACCGGCCTTTGCTGCAAGCTCATGGAGTGTAGGCTGGTTGCCGGTCCATACAATGGCATCTATGGTCAGTTCATCACCGAAGATGATGTCTTTATCATTATCTATGTCGATCACTGCGTTCAGTCCATCATGGTTGAGACCGAAATAATATAGGAATGTTGAATCCTGACGGAATTCATACTCATTGTCGCGGTAGTTCATACCCACGAGGTCATTGCCGAGAAGCAGCACTACTCCACGGCCAAGTCGTTTCTTAAGTTCAGCACGACGACTGATGTAGGTTTCAGGTGAAAACATATGCTTAAGTGATTATTTGATGTTTCATTTGGTCTTTACTGCAAAGTTAATGTAATTTTTTGAATATGCCACCTTATACTCCTAAAAAATTATCTAAAATTACAAATAGTTTATTTGCCCTACCGAGTTTTTATTTGTACTTTTGCATCTGATTTAATCCTCCCTCCATAATTTAAACCAATAAACCCTTAAACCAATTAAACCACACCATGAATCAACACAACAAGACTCTCATCGTGGCTACTATGCTTGCGATGCCTGCCTTATTTGCAGGCGCAGAAGTCAAGGAAGATTTTGTTCCTTCCAGTAAAAATCAGCATGGCCAGGAATACCCAATGGTAAATTCTGAAGGCTATGCCCGATTCAAGATCAATGCTCCCGAAGCAAACTCAGTGACTGTGACTCTCGGCCTCGGAGGTCAGGGTGGCACAAAACTCGAAAAACAGTCTGATGGCACCTGGACAGGAACCACAGCAGGCCCTATGGACGAAGGTTTCCACTATTACCATATGATAATAGATGGGGCCCATGTCAATGATCCCGGCACAAACAATTACTTCGGCTCCTGCCGGTGGGAAAGTGGCATAGAAATTCCGGCACATGACCAAGACTTCTATGCCTTAAAGAATGTGCCTCATGGCAATGTACAGCAGGTATTGTTCCATTCTCCGAGCACCGACACTGAACGCCGTGCATTCGTCTATACTCCACCGCAATATGGGAAAGACGGGAAGCGTTATCCGGTGCTATATCTTCAGCATGGTTGGGGAGAGGATGAGACCGCCTGGTCTTCACAGGGCCATGCCAATCTCATTATGGATAATCTGATTGCAGAAGGAAAAATCGACCCGTTCATAATAGTGATGACCTACGGAATGACCAATGACGTAAAGTTCGGCACAATCGGACAGTTTACAGCCCAAGAATTTGAACAAGTGCTCGTAGATGAACTCATCCCCTATATTGATTCCAATTTCAACACAATCGCCGACCGCGATCATAGGGCAATGGCAGGGCTCTCAATGGGTGGCATCGAGACTAAGCTGATCACACTGCGTAGACCGGAAGTTTTTGGCTACTACGGACTGCTTAGCGGCGGCACATATAGCCCCGAAGAACTTAAAGAGAATGGCGTGAAGAAAGTATTTGTAAGCTGCGGAAGCAAGGAGAATCCCGACCGTGTCACTTCATCAGTCGACGAACTTAAGAAAGCCGGCTTCGATGCAACATCATACATTTCTCCAGACACTGCCCACGAATTCCTAACTTGGCGTCGGAGTCTTCACGAAATGGCACCACTCCTGTTCAAATAAAAGAAAAATCTCGGAGGACTCAAACCCTCCGAGACTAATCATTCTATAGTACAAATTGATCGTTGATCATTAACTTTCAGACTAAAGTCACTACAATTTCTTCGTCATTTTCAGAAAGAGAAATCTTTCCTTCACGACCAAGCCAGCCAATGGCTGCCATAAGTTCATCTTTCTTGAGTTTGGTAGCCTTCTTGAGGCTCTTCATGCCCAGTCCATCTGTAGGATTGGTTTCAAGGGCCTTGTAAACTTCACCAGCCCAAGTTCCGATTGATTCAATAGTCATAATTTCTAAATTTATTAAAATTGGTTTACTATTTGTTATTTCTATCTCATTTCAATTATATCAACAATCAGTCAGCGTAAAAGTTTAATTATTGTCTCCGCCTCAGTTGTATCGCCAATTTTTCCTGACCCGTTGTTGTAACGTGCTACCATAAATTTAAAAAATAGAATCCTTCCTACCCTATCCCTCAGAATAGCAACTGACAATTTTCCATTCCTCACAGCATCAGCTATATTCAAAAGTTCTTCTCTTGTATTTGCCGGGGCCAATACCATGTCTGCACCAGCCAAAATTGCATCTACAGCTGAGTATCCTGATGCACCAGCCATATTTATGGCATCGGTCACCACAAGTCCGGTAAATCCCAATTCCTCCCGCAAGAACTCACTTAATATCTTCTCAGACACTGTCACAGGAATCTCCTCTTTATCAAGCGCCGGCACATATAAATGCCCGGTCATAATTGCTCGCATCCCGTTACTGACATATTCCCTGAATGGCAGAAGATCTGTAGCCTCGAGTTCATCACGCGTCTTTGCAACTACAGGAAGTCTCTTGTGAGAATCGGCATCCGCAGATCCATGTCCCGGGAAATGCTTGGCAACACTCATTACGCCTCCTGATTCCACACCCTTGGCGTATGCCACACCTAATCTTGCCGCTCGCTCCGGGTCGCGACCAAAACTTCTGGATCCTATACCCGACTGCCTACGGCCGGAAGGCAACACATCAAGCACAGGACCCAACACCATATTGATTCCAATCTCCCGGCATTCTCTGGCCACTTCATAACCATAGTCGAAAAGCAACGTCTCATCTGCATCAGCTGATATGCGTCCGTTGCGAGGAAATTCAGGAGTGCCTTCAAGACGCATTGAGAGCCCCCACTCTGCATCAATGGCAATGAAAGGTGGGGCAGGAAGCAAGCGCCTTAAAGTGTCAGCTATAGTCTTGGCAGCAGAAACACTCCCTTTCAAGAGCACTACTCCCCCCACATGATCATCAGTGGCATATTGTTTGACAAGACGCATGGAAGCATAGCTGACATCAGCGTAGACTGCAGGCATAATCAATTGCCCTATCATTTCTTCGAGCGTCATGACATCCATTATGGAGTCTGCCCATAACTTTGCATCAATACTGACGTCATATTCCGCCGGAATGGAATCAAGCTCCAATACCTCTGCACTATCAGTCTCCACGATTTCAGATACAGACACACCATTCCGGCATCCCCATAAGAGGACACTCAGGCAAAATATGGCTATTGTCTGCAATCGAAACATCTTCTACTGATTAATGACAAATCTTGGACGGACATCAGCTGTCATAGGCAGCCCGAGTCTTGAAAGTTCCTTCACATAACGGATCAATGGGACACAGACCTCTGTTTCGCCACTGTAGATCCATTCTCCATTTGCCATAGAACGCATATCGTCGTTGCCCCATGCCACATAGTCGATGGTCCCTACTGTATAGGTCTTATCCGGATCTATTTCTTTCAGATTGAGAAGCACACGCTCCACATTACGGTCACTGTCGCATACAACGGTTACCTCATGACTGACAGCCTCGCCACCTTTTTTTGCTGCAACTTTTAGAGTCTCAACTATATCCTTACCGGAAATACGCAATATCACGAAACGATTGCTGAACGGATATGTGCTCAGTATATGTCCGGCAGTGACAGGTCCTTGAGGTATAGGATTTCGTATGCCGCCTACATTCATAATTGCAAAGTCAAGACCTGGCACAGCAGGATCAGACTGACGCAGCGAGTCAAGCACCAAATTGCCATACCAACTGCCGAAATCTGCAGTCCAATTTGGGAATGCCCCGGTGCGCCCTTCATTTATGAAATCCTGAGCGGCATAACCTATGACATCACGCTTCACGTTTTCGAGAGAATCTGTGAAGGGCTGCAGGAACTTACTGATTTTCGCATCGAGTTTTTCTTCTGGAAAGCGATCGGTCACCGCTATCAGAGAATAGTCAAAATCTGCAGGAGTAGACGTCTTGAGATTGTCAAGATCTATTCTAATCTGGCCTAAATATTTACCCGACTTTCCTGTCTGCACAATCAGCACAGGCCTTCCATCGGCATTGTCCACTATACAAGGATAACTGTCAGGACTATTCGGGTCAATAAGGGTATGACTGTGCCCCCCGATAATGATGTCAATATCTTTTGAAGCACGCGCAAGTTCTGGATCTGTAGTCTTGTCATTGCCTTTAGGGTATCCGATATGTGTCACAGCTACCACGAGATCACACTTTTTCTTTTTTTTAAGGTAAGCAGCTGTCTCATTGGCAGTCTCAATCACATTCTTGAATCCCATCCCTTCATAGTTTGCCTGGGCTATGATCGACTCCGGATCAATGTTTATTCCCAAGAACCCAATTTTCTTGCCGGCTACATTTTTTATAGTATAAGGCTTAAAAAGTCCTTCTGCAGGAGTGCCAGTGAAGTCATAGTTTGCCGACAAACGTTCAGACTTAAGTATCTTCTCTTTGTCAGCAAGAGCTTTCAAGCCATTGTCAAACTCATGATTGCCAAGAATACTGATATCCACACCCAGCATATTCTGGAGAGGATATTCCACGTCACCTTTAAAAAACTTAAAATAAAGCGTACCCTGCACTTTGTCGCCGGCATCGACGAGAAGGACATTTTTATTGACATTCTTTATAGAGTCAATGATCGCCTTACGCTGAAGTACTCCTCCTCGGCCATCACCGTCAGGCAGAATCAAAGAATGCGTGTCGTTGGTATGCAATATCACTAAATCGCGTGCGGCGACCATGGGGGTCGCCGCAGCTATTATCATTCCTATGATTAAAATAATTTTCTTCATCATATGTCTTATTAAGATCAGTCACAGCCACTCGTCAGCAAGCTGAACACTGAAGACCGAAGACTTATTTGGAAATAAGGTTTTCCCCTGTCATTTCCTTAGGCTGAGGAATTCCAAGTATATGTAGGAGGGAAGGAGCCACGTCGGCCAGACGACCATTTTTCACTTTTGCATCCTTATCACCTACATAGATGAAGGGAACCGGATTGAGCGAGTGAGCTGTATTGGGAGTGCCATCCTCATTAAGAGCGTGGTCTGCATTGCCGTGGTCTGCAATGATGATGCTTTCATAGCCGTGTGCAAGAGCAGCCGTTATCACTTTCTTCACACACTCGTCGAGAGTCTCTACTGCCTTCTGGATAGCTGGGTAGACTCCTGTGTGACCTACCATGTCGCCATTTGCGAAATTAACCACGATAAAATCATACTTCTCACTATCAATGGCATCGACAAGTTTCTCCGTAACTTCGGGAGCTGACATCTCCGGCTTTAGATCGTAAGTCGCAACTTTCGGAGAGGGTACAAGCACTCGATCTTCGCCATCAAACGGAGCTTCCCGGCCTCCATTGAAGAAGAATGTCACATGAGCATATTTCTCAGTCTCAGCAATGTGAAGCTGCTTAAGTTGCTTAGCCGACAGATATTCAGCAAGTGTGTTAGCCACATCTTCCTTCGGGAAGAGGATATGCACGCCGGTGAAGCTGCTGTCGTAAGGAGTCATACAATAATATTGAAGGTCTGGAATGTTGTTCATTCCTGCTTCCGGATGCTGAGTGAGTACTGTCGTAAGCTCTTTGGCTCGGTCATTGCGGTAGTTGAAGAATATCACGACGTGTCCAGCACCGATGCGGCCATCTACCTTGTCGTTGACAATAGGCTTCATAAATTCATCAGTGATACCCTCAGCATAGTAATCCTCTACAGTCTTCACCACATCAGATGTCTCCTTGCCGGCTCCGTAGATAAGAAGATTGTATGCTTCTTTCACTCTATCCCAGTTTTTGTCACGGTCCATCGCATAGTATCTTCCGATCACAGTAGCGATCGAGCCGGCACTCTCAGCACAATGATCCTCAACTTCCTTAAGATAACCTGCCCCACTCTTTGGGTCTGTGTCACGGCCATCCATAAAGGCATGGATATACACCTTGTCAAGGCCATACGCTTTGGCAGTATCACACAATGCGAAGAGATGATCAAGGCTTGAGTGCACTCCGCCGGCAGATGTGAGACCCATGAAATGAATAGGCATGCCGGTCTTCTGTGCATATCCGAAAGCGCTCTTGATTTCGGGGTTTTCCATAAAACTGCCATCGGCAATAGCGCGATTGATTTTCACGAGATCCTGATATACCACGCGGCCCGCCCCGATATTGAGGTGACCTACCTCTGAATTACCCATCTGTCCGTCCGGAAGGCCGACATTCTCGCCTGAAGCCTGAAGCTGCGAGTTGGGATATTCAGCCACGAGGCTGTCGATAAAGGGAGTCGGGGTGTTGAAGATGGCGTCATCCTTCTGATGATCACCGATACCATATCCATCAAGGATAATCAAAAGAGCTTTTTTGTCCATATTTATGAGTTGTCTGTTTTTTCAGTTATCAGATGTAATCAATCCAAAGTAGGATTAAGCTAATGTCGCTACACTTAATTTATCCCATCTTTCGACTGCAAATTTACATAAAAATCCCCAATTTCGCAAATTGAAAACAGAATACTTTCAATGACTACATAGGAAAAAGATATTTTTTCCTGCTCTTAAGAGATGGGTAATTACAATATATTGCATATAAGATGCGTTTTTCTAAATATGAATATTGAAAAGTTGAATAGAAAGGCCATCAAAGGATTTCTGGCGGGAGCTGGATTGCTCTCGGCAGGAACGGTTTATGGACAATTGGCAGCTAACGCCTATTCATTTTTGGAAGTATCTTCAGCCACCCACGCCTTGGCATTGGGAGGCTATGGCATTGCCGTGTCTGATCCCGACCCTATGCTTGTAGATCAAAATCCGGGTCTGCTTGGATCTGAAATTGGAAGAGTAGCAGCTTTGAGCTATATGCGATATTTCGGATCATCAAATTTCGCTGCAGCTCGTTTCGCTCATTCTGCAGGCGAACGTGGAGCTTGGGCCGTAGGTGTGAGATATCTCGACTATGGCAGCATCGACGGATATACGTCCGACGGCAGCTACACAGGATCGTTCAAGCCTCAGGACATAGCTGTGGAAGGCACCTATAGCCATGATTTTACCGATCGTCTCCGTGGAGGCATAAACGCAAAAATCATCTACAGCAATTATGAGGAATATACGGCTGTAGCTCTGGCTGCCGACCTCGGCATAAACTATTATGATGAGGAACACAATTTGTCGCTCTCCGCAGTCATCAAGAACGCGGGCGGACAAGTGAAACGTTTCAATGAGGAATACGACCATCTGCCCTTTGATATTCAACTCGGATATATGCAGGGATTGGGCACAGGACCATTCTCACTCGCTATAACAGCCCACCACCTGACCCATTGGAAACTCCCCTATTATAAACACGGGCAGAATGAATCCGACTTAGCAATCGAGGAAGAGGAATATAAATTTATTCCAACATTTTTCAGGCATCTTGCTTTCGGCCTGCAATATTCACCATCTGATCGTTTTTATGTAGCTCTCGGATACAACTACAAATCACGTGGAGACATGAGTACGCATCAGCGTAATTTCTTGAGCGGATTTTCCTTAGGACTTGGACTTAACGTAAAAGACTTTGGAATAGGAGTAAGTTTCTCGCAGCCTCATAAGAGCGCATCGACTTTAGCACTTAACCTGAGCTACTTTATGTAGAATCCTGATTCCTAAATGCCGGGAGTTGAGTCTTATTTCCGGAAGGGAATGGAATGCACCACTCTCACAGGCACGCAATGAGCGGCATGTCGGCCTGGACGCCAAGAAGGCATTTCTGCAAGAAGACGCATAGCCTCCAGATTCAAGGATTTGTGGCATCCCCTTATGACGCGGATGTTGGAAATATTGCCGTCTGCATTCACTACAAAACTGCAAGTGACGCGTCCCTCGATACCTTGCTTGTATGCCTCAGCCGGATATTGTCGATTTTTGTTGATGTAGTCAAGGAGAGCCTCATTGCCTCCCGGAAAAGAAGGTTTCACCTCTACAAAATCATATTCAAACACTTCCTTGTAGGTTTGAAGGCCATCACTTGAAAGGCCTGCTGATACACGACACGTCTGGGCCCAGGCGTTAGAAATTCCCAGGATTAGGAGTATTATGGATGCGAGGAGAGGATTAAAAGTTATTTTCATTGTTGTTTTCAATAATGTCTGTGTATATAGCCCCTTGTGGGCTTCATAACGCAAATTTAGGGGGAATCTCTGAGATATGCAAGAGACTGAGCCTGATATTAAACTTATTTAACTTTATTTTTATGTTATTGCATATGTTAAATTGAAGTTGTTTCGACTTATTTTTTTATAAAGATTTCGTCAGGTTTCCGAGCAGATTTTTCTTCATGAAGAAGGAGAGATGCGGGCATCGTGACTGATGAATGAAGGAAAATATGCAGAATTGAAAATCGGCGAGTTTCCTTAAAAAACTACCATGACGAGCCAAAGATGGCGGAAGATTAATGAAAAGAATTTTTATTTTCATATTTTTTAGTTAATTTTGTATTCGTAAATAAGTCGAAACAACTTCTTTAGTTGATAATTTGCATATACACTCTTATTTATTTATTTTTGCAGAATAAACCAACAAGACATATTCAGAATATGAAGACACTCGTGACCGGCGCGGCCGGATTTATAGGCAGTGCAGTCTGCCGAAGACTCCTCGATAAAGGCGATACAGTGGTAGGCCTGGATAATATCAACGACTACTACGATCCAGAACTCAAATACGGTCGTCTCAAAGAACTCGGCATTGAGAAAGATGACGTAGCATGGTACAAGTTCTCTCAAAGCAAAACTGACGAACGCTTTTCCTTTATCCGAATGAACCTTGAAGACACTCAGGCTATGCAGATGCTCTTCGCCAATGGAAACTTCGACCTCGTCGTAAATTTGGGAGCCCAAGCTGGTGTACGATATTCCATTACCAATCCCCAAGCATATATTGAAAGCAATATCGATGGCTTTATCAATATCCTCGAAGGTTGCCGCCACAATAAGGTGAAACACCTTGTATATGCATCCTCCTCAAGCGTCTACGGGCTTAACGGACAAGTCCCTTTCTCTGAACATCACGGTATCGCCCACCCGGTGAGTCTATATGCAGCCACAAAGAAGAGCAATGAGCTCATGGCCCACGCATACTCGAAGCTTTACGACCTTCCTACTACCGGTCTCCGTTTCTTCACCGTCTACGGGCCATGGGGACGTCCTGACATGTCTCCGTTCCTGTTTATCGACGCAATTCTCCACGACCGTCCCATCAAAGTATTCAATAATGGGGATATGCTGCGCGATTTCACCTATATTGATGATATTGTTGAAGGCATCGTAAGAATTTGTGATGTGATTCCTGAAGGAAACAAAGATTGGGATGAGACTGATCCGGATCCTGCCACATCCCCTGCCCCATACCGTGTCTACAATATTGGCAACCAACAGCCAACTCGTCTCATGGACTATATCAAGTGCATAGAAAATGCCATCGGACGTGAAGCAAAGAAAAACTTCTTGCCAATGCAGCCGGGAGACGTATATCAGACATATGCCGACTCTTCAGCACTTGGTGAGGCTACCGGATTCAAACCAGATACAAAACTGCAAGACGGCATCAACAAGACCGTGGCATGGTTTAAGAATTATTATAATCTTTAAAAAATTTGCAAGGCAAGGTTTTTTTTATTACCTTTGCACTGCAAACGCACCCATAGTTCAATGGATAGAATAATGGATTCCGGTTCCATCGATTGGGGTTCGACTCCCCATGGGTGTACCGATTGAAAAGGACCTTCTTTGAGGTCCTTTTTTATATAAGACTTCTCTCATAGAAAAATTCTCTGACAAACCTGATAACTGACACCTATAAAATATGAAACGTAATATACACTTGGCATTGATAGCTTCTATCGCAATCAGCATGGGAGCATCCTCATTCTCTGTCAATGCGAAAAGCTTTGACGACAAATCTCTTCCTATAAAGGAGAGGGCTGCTCTCGTTCTTGATGAACTTACACTCGACGAGAAAATTGCTCTTATGATGGACGATAGTCCCGCTATTGAAAGACTCGGCATTAAAAGATACAACTGGTGGAATGAAGCCCTTCATGGCATAGGACGTGCCGGATTCGCTACTGTTTTCCCTCAGGCGATAGGCATGGCGGCCACTTTCGATGATACTCTGCTATATAATGTGTTCAACTGCATCAGCGATGAGGCTCGTGCTAAATTCAACACTCTCGGAGATCAGGACGTGACAAGATACAAGGGCTTGACTTTCTGGACTCCAAACGTAAACATCTTTCGCGACCCAAGATGGGGACGCGGACAGGAGACATACGGGGAAGACCCTTATCTCTCTTCTATGCTTGGGAAATCTGCAGTAGAAGGGCTGCAGGGTCCTGCCGACTCCAAGCATATCAAGACAATCGCATGTGCCAAGCACTATGCTGTGCATAGTGGCCCGGAATGGAACCGCCATTCATTCGACGCGCGCGATATCGACCCGCGAGACCTATGGGAAACATATCTTCCGGCATTCAAGACTCTTGTAGACGCTAATGTGGGTCAAGTGATGTGTGCCTACAATCGTGTGGAGGGAGAGCCTTGCTGTAGCAACAAGCGCCTTCTCCACGATATACTCCGCAATAAATGGGGATATGACAAGATCGTGGTGTCAGACTGCTGGGCTATACGTGATTTCTTCCGCCCCAATGCGCATGCCACTCACCCATCGGCTGTAGAGGCAAGTGCCGATGCAGTGATCTCCGGCACCGACCTTGAATGCGGATCTGCTTATAAAAGCTTGCGTGAGGCTTACGACAAAGGTCTTATCTCTGAAGAGACCATCGACAAGAGCCTGCTGCGTCTTCTTGAAGCCCGCCTGAGTCTCGGCGAACTTTTTGGTGAAAGCTCCGAATGGGATAGCCTCGGACAGTCCGACATATGCACCCCTGACCACAAGCAGCTGGCTCTCGAGGCAGCCCGTAAGTCTATGACTCTCCTTAAAAACAACGGCATTCTCCCGTTAGATCCGGACGCAAAGATAATGGTAATGGGACCTAATGCCAACGACACAGTAATGCAATGGGGAAACTATAACGGTTTTCCTACTCGAACCACAAGCATACTCGAAGGTATAAAGAATATTTCGCCCAAGGCCGCATATCTGAAAGGATGCGACCATGTAAAGAACAACAACACTGTCTCCACTTTCAATATGCTTTCGAGCAACGGTCATAAAGGAATCTCTGCCACTTACTGGAACAATATTGCTAAAGAAGGAGAACCCGTAGCCACGGCAATCATCAACTTCCCGATCAATAAAAGCACCGGTGGCGCCACCGTGTTTGCTCCAGGCGTGAATCTCGAAAACTTCTCAGCCACTTATTCTACAGTCTTCACTCCTGAAGAAAGCGGAGAATATATCATCAATATGACTGCCTCAAGAGGACTGAAGAGCCTGCTTGTCAATGGAGAGAGAGTTGCAAAGTCTTATGGTTCTAACCCCACCAACGACTATGCATATGCTATTCAGGCTGAAAAAGGAAAGAGCTACGATATTGAAATCGACTGGGTAAATGACAGGCCTGGCACGGCTGTGTTGAAATTCGACATAGGTCGCAGCATTGAATATGACACTGACTGTGCTGATTCTGACGTTGTTGTGTTTGTCGGTGGAATCTCGGCAGCCTTCGAAGGTGAAGAGATGCCGGTGACAGTAGAAGGTTTCCGTGGTGGCGACCGCACGAGCATCGAACTTCCTGAAGTGCAGCGCGCTCTCATAAAGCAACTCAAAGACCAAGGGAAAAAGATTGTCTTTGTCAACTGCTCAGGAAGCGCAATGGGCCTTACGCCCGAAGATGAGCTGTGCGATGCTGTGCTTCAGGCCTGGTATCCCGGAGAAGCGGGCGGACAAGCTGTGGCTGAAACCCTCTTTGGCTTAAACAATCCTGCCGGACGACTTCCCGTGACTTTCTATAAGGATGATTCCCAGCTGCCCGACTTCGAAGATTACGATATGGAGGGACGCACCTACCGATACATGACCGAGAAACCTCTTTACGCGTTTGGCCACGGACTTAGCTACACTACCTTCGATTATTCACAACCTGAAGTCAAAGGAGGTGAAGGCCAACCTGTCACTCTAAGTGTGAATGTCACCAATAGTGGCGACCGCGACGGCGACGAAGTAGTGCAGGTCTACATCAAGAATAATGCCGATAAGTCGCTCAATAAGACACTGCGCGCTTTCCGCCGTATCCACCTCAAGAAAGGGGAATCTCAAGACGTCAACTTCATTCTTGGCCCGGAAGCCTTCGCTTTCTACAATCCTGAATCGGGAGAGATGGAAGCCTTGGCAGGAATTTATGATGTCTCGGTGGGAGGAGCCTCCGACAACACTAAAACTTTAAGCATTAAATATTGATTTGCAGTGAGAAGGAATATTTTTATTTGCATTCTGATGTCTTTCTTCGTGTTGTCGGTTGATGCTCAGCGGTTTCGCACGATGAAAATAATGAAGGACGGAGATTTCATGTCTCCCCCTTCAGTTCGACTTGGGAGCGATGAACGTCTGATTTTCAACTTCGATGAATGGAGTGAAGATTACAGCGACCTGCAGTATAGGCTCATCCACTGCGGCCCTGATTGGAAACCTTCTGGTATGCTTGAGTCAGAATATCTCGACGGCTTCAATATTGCAGATATTGAAGACTGGGCTTTCTCGTCGAATACATTCGTGCATTATGTCAACTACCGGATTGAGATTCCAAATGAAAATATGAATCCATTGCTTTCCGGCAACTACATCCTTCAGATTTTCGAACGCGACAATCCTGATGAAACGTTGGCCGAACAACGCTTTTCGATTTATGAGCATTCAGCCAACGTCTTCGGTGTTATGACAACCCAGACCGACAGAGGCCTTAATACTGAATGGCAGCAACTTGAACTGAAGATTGTGCCAACGGATGTCACCATTGATGACCCCTACTCCATGCTGCGTATAGACGTGACGCAAAACAACGCTCCATATACTGCCGCTACCATCAGCAGTCCGTCTCGAATGGAAGGGAAAGAGATCATCTATTCCCATATGCCGGAACTGATCTTCAAGGCTGGAAACGAATTCCGCAGATTTGAGACCATTCGCACTAATTACAACGACATGCACGTTGATTCCATGCGCTTCCTGAGCAGAAACTACCATGCGTGGCTCACTCCGGACTCAGAGAGGGACTCAAAGCAATACAGCTACGATCAGACTCAGCAAGGTCGTTTCCTGATCAGGGAATACAATTCCACAGACTCTGACCTTGGCGCAGACTACGTCACCGTTCATTTTACGCTCGACTCCCCGGAAGCCATTGATGCTGACGTTTTCGTCGAAGGTGAATTTACTGGCTATAAACACGATGAAGCCAGCAAAATGCACTACGACTACAACCGAGGAGTCTACCTGCTCGAAATGCCGTTGAAGCAAGGCAGCTACAACTACCGTTATGTGGCAGTGCCGCGCAAAGGCACCCGTCGACCTGATCCAAGCATCATCGAAGGAAATAAGCACGAAACCCGAAATGAATATCGCGTGCAAGTGTGGTATCGCCCCATTGGAGCCCGCTACACCCGCCTTATCTCCGACCAAACCCTTCCTCCTCGCTAAAGCCCAAAGTCATCTCCCCTCTTAAAACGAAAGACTGAAAACTGAAAACTGAAGACTGAAGACTCAAGACTGAAGACTCAAGACTGAAGACTCAAGACTGAAGACTCAAGACTCAAGACTAAAAACTGAAGACTCAAAAATGATACAGATAAACGATACTTTGGTCTCCCTCGATGTAGTGGAGAGATATTTTGAATGCGACCTCGACACTTGTCTTGGTGAATGCTGCATAGAAGGTGATGCTGGAGCCCCACTTCTCCCTGAAGAAAAACAACGTCTGGATGCTATTCTGCCGGAAGTGATGCCTTATCTTTCTCCGGCTGCGCAAGAAGTGGCAAAAGAGCAAGGAGCCTCATATGTTGACGAGGAAGGAGATCTTGTGACAAGCATAGTCAACGGAAAGGACTGTATCTTCACGTGTTATGCCCCCGGCGGAAAATGTCTGTGCGTGCTTGAAAAACTCCGTCGCGAAGGTCGCACTGAATTCTTCAAGCCCATAAGCTGCAGCCTCTATCCCATCAGGCTTAAGGATTATGGAGGAATGACGGCAGTCAACTATCACCGTTGGAAAATATGCAAATGTGCTGAAATTTTAGGACGGAAAAATGGAGTGAGGGTATATGAATTCTTAAAGGAGCCTCTGATAAGGAGGTTCGGAGAAAGATGGTACGAAGAATTGTCATTGACCGCCAAAGAATGGCTAAAGCTCAATGACAAATGATAAATTATTATCAATTGGACATCTTCGACAAACAATCCTGCATCCTGCATTAGTCGAAGATATTCGAAAGTTGCTTCTCAAGTTCCGAACTTGTGATATTGGTGGTCATCACTCCCTCTTTCGCCACCGATATATTCCCAGTCTCCTCACTCACCACGATGCAAAGCGCATCCGAAGCTTGACTCATTCCAAGAGCAGCCCGGTGGCGAAGCCCGAGATGCTTCGGTAGATGCATGTCATGGCTCACGGGAAGTATACAACCGACCGATATAATTCGCCTTCGGGCTATGATCATGGCCCCGTCATGCAGTGGCGAGTTTTTGAAAAATATATTCTCTATGAGCCGAGTGTTGATATCTGCGTCAATGATGTCACCGGTCTTTTCATAGTCGCCAAGAGGCACTTTTCGCTCGAAGCATATCAAGGCTCCCGTCTTTGATTTTGACATCGACAAGCAAGCGTAGACAACAGCCATCACCAGCCCATGATAAGACTTTGAGTCTTTTGCCCCATGATGAAAAATCCGCTTCAAATGGCTGAGATGTCCATGTGAACCGATGTCGATCAAAAAGCGCTTTATCTGGTCTTGGAAAAGAATCACAAGCACAATAAGGCCGATACTCATGAATTTGTCAAGGATCGTGCCCGTAAGTTTCATATCGAAAATCTCTGCGGCCACCACCCATATCATGATGAAGAGAAGCACTCCATAGAAAAGGCTGATCGTGCCGGAGCTTTTCATCACCTTATATATATAGAAAAGAAGGGCCGCGACAATAAGAATATCAAGAATGTCTTTTATTCCGAAATTAATCATGGTATAGTTATCAGCTTTCAGTTGTAAGTTTAAGAAGAACGTCGCGTGCCTGAACTGCTGCTCCCACATCGTGCACCCTCAGTATGGAAGCCCCGTGCATCAGTGCATAAGCATTAAGAGCTATTGTGCCCGGGAGTGCATCGTCAGGAGTAATGCCCAGCGGTCGCCATATCATAGACTTCCGGGAGATCCCCACCAACACAGGAAGCCCTATTTTGCATATTTCATCAAGGGAAGAAAGCAGACGATAATTTTGTTCTGCATCTTTGGCAAATCCAAATCCGGGATCTACTATTATGTCGCATACCCCTCGCTCGCGCAATTCTCGAATCCTGTATGCAAGCTCCGTAATCACCTGCGCTGCCACATCATCATATTGTGTGTGTGCCGACATCGTAGCCGGCGTGCCACGCATATGGGTTAGTATATATGGCACCCTGAGCTGAGCCACAGTGTCATACATATCCGCATCAAGTATACCCCCCGATATATCGTTAATGATGTTGGCGCCAGCCTCCACACATTGCCGGGCGACGGAAGCCCTATACGTATCTACCGACACTACTGCCTCTGGCCATTCACTGCGCACTATGGCAATGGCTTCAAGCAAGCGCGCAAGCTCCACTTCTGGATCCACTGGTTCAGAACCGGGTCGGGTGCTGCAGGCTCCAATGTCAATGCAGTCCCCTCCTTCATCCCGTATGGTTCTGACACGGGTCCTTACCGCCTCTTCGTCTTCAGCGCGGCATCCGGAATAAAAGGAATCGGAAGTGGCATTGAGGATGCCCATTATCCATGGCCGACGGAAATCTTCGAGCCGTCCGCCTACGTTGATTGAGAGGTAGTCATTCTGTTTCATAATGCAAATTTAGTATTTTTTTGGCAGTTACGGAAATTTTTTGTAATTTTGCATCCG
>CAYNEZ010000037.1:0-21733 GCA_964396365.1 uncultured Sangeribacter sp.
ATAAGGAGATGGTAGATCTTACTCGTAAGCGGTATGCAGAGACGAGAGGGAAACGGATGCAATATGTCGGAGCAAATGTAAATGGAGAGATTGTGTCTTATGACAGTACTAAACATGTGAAAATGTCGATCGCAATAGATGGGGAAAGTTTCATTGTCGAGCCTACGTTTGTAGATGAAACGCGCAATAATCTTTCGGATAAACATGCCGATGTAAAGCCTCGTGTGGTCTTGATATCCGGTCCTGCCATTCAGACCGGGGAATATACATTTACTGTAGACAGGGATTATTTTGGGAAAGATCCTCGCAGGCAATGGACCGGTGTTACTGTATGTATTGAAGCTGACGGGGATAATGAATATAAATCTGCAGTTCAGGAACTCAATCTTCATCTCAACTGCCTTAAAAACGATAATTAACTCATCTTTCGCATGTAAAGTATGGCGCACGCAAAGGCGAAGAGTATCATCTCTGTCCATGGGATTTAAATTGAGTAGTTTGATGTACTTGTCCGAAATTCTATATATCCGATAATTGAATGATAATCGTTATATTGATATGAGACAACTTTTGACCGCACTGGTGCTATTGGCAACGACCCTGCCATTATGGGCTAAATCCATCTCCCATCCGTCGCTTCTGTTCACTCCCGAAAGAGTGGAGAATGCGAAAAAATCCATATCGACCGACATGGCACGGGACGAGGCATGGCAGAGCATTCTTTCACAAGCTAATGATTTGCTTGAGAAGAATGACATCAGGAAAATGGAGTATCTGGCGCTTGCCTACCAGATGACTGGCGACAAGCGATATGGAGAGAAACTGCGCACGATGCTTCTTGACATTGCGAAGGTTTCGAGTTGGGCTGATTCGGAAATGATGTTGCGTAATCCTGCCTGGAGGAGTGAGCTGCAGATGGCACACAAATCATTCCAGATTGCGGTTGCCTATGATGCCGTATATAACATACTTTCTCCTAAAGAACGCAAGGAAATAGCGCAGGGAGTCTGGAGGCTCGCAGGAGAGCCTTTGCTCGGTGACTGGCTACTTGACGACACCCGGATACATTCTCTGAACTCGATGGGTCACAATTGGTGGACATCATGCGTCGGGATGGGCGGGCTGCTTGCCCTCGCCATCTCCAATGAGGTGCCAGAAGCAGCGGTGGCAGCCAAGAAAGCTGTGGATTCTCTTCCGGAATGGTTCGCTTTTGAGGGCGATGAGATACAGGGTAAACCGCGAACATTTGACCGAGACGGTGGAATGTATGAAAGCATCAATTATGCTTCATTTGGCATTACAGAGGCTTTGCTGCTCCGTATGGCATGGCTTAATAGCCATCCTGGTGCGAAACTGCCTGAAATAAAGCAGATGGAGCTTTTGCCAGCATTCTTCTCTCATGTAGCGTATCCGAGAGACGGAATGCTCTACAGCATCAACTTTGGCGACAGCCACAAGAACGTCACTGGAGAGAGTTCGATGGCTTTGGCTTATGCTATGGGGACCAAAGATCCGGTCACTCTATGGTATATAACTCAGTTGGAACCAAACCAGCACAGGGAGGGATTTCCCCTTAATTATCCTATGGGATTGCTTTATGTGCCCGATGTCACAAAAGCTCCTTCGGTCCCGAATCTGCCTACATCCCATCTTTGGAAGGATTTCGGCTGGGCCACCATGCGTGACTCTTGGAAGAAGGATGCCACTATGCTCGCAGTGAAAAGCGGAATGACATGGAATCATTCGCATGCCGATGCTAATTCTCTTATTCTTTTTCACAAGGGGGTAGACATCATAAAGGATGCAGGAAATTGCTCCTACGGCAAACCGGAATATAGAAACTATTTCTTCCAAAGCGATGCGCATAATGTGGTGAAGTTTAACGGAGAGGGACAGCCACGAGCACAGCAGTATCATGGGTCGCCTATCCCTGGCAATGTGAGTTCGCTTTTGGATGCGGGCAATGTGAAGTATGTAATGGCTAACGGCACCGGACCTATGTCTCGCTGGCTTTCGCGTAATTATCGACATTATATGTGGATAGACAATGTTATTTATATTGTTGATGATCTTACTTCGCATGAGCCTGGACAGTTCGAATGGCTATGGCATCCGGGAGGAGAGGTGAAAAAACGTGGTGGAGACCTTGAGATTACTTCAGGCGAATCATCAGTAGTGCTTCGTCCGCTATATCCCGAGCCTCTTGCTCCAAGCAATTATGTACACGACTATCCCAATATGCTTTGGTGGGAAGTACTGGAAGGCCCTACCGAAGACCTTAAAGGAAAAGAGGAGTATTATTCTTTACATCTTCCAAAGGTTACAGACAGAGTCAAAGCTGTAAACGCTATAATACTCAAGGAGAATCCTAACCAGAAGGATCTTCCGAAGATGACACGCATAGAGGGTAAGGACTGGATAGGCGTGAGAAGTGTCTACAACGGGAAAGTGACTGACCTATATATCAACCAACTTGCTGATGGAAGGCTCATGCACTTGAATTCATGGATTGATGCTGATGGATGGACCACAGATGCCTATATGCTTGCAGTCTCATATGAAGATGGGACGGATCCGGCTAAATCTTCGGAAATTACCATCATCCATGGCGGGTCTCTTAAGAGAGATGGGCATATTTATTTTAGTTCACGTACGAAAAGCAATGTCGTAGGAAAAGTGTCAAGTGGGAAATTCAAAGCTATTGCGACTGACATCCCGACGAAGCGCTAATATTTATGTAAAAAAATACGAATGCAATGAGTATACAGGGCGTGTGATACGAATATAGATATGAAAACACTCTTTGAATAGGTTAATATTAATAGGATTGGTTAATACGAATGTGGTTATAATATGTAATTTTATGAAAGTTAGGTTAAACGAATTTGCAATTAGGTTTGAATGTTCGCCGAAGCTCGTGAAGAGTCTCGGCGTACATGATTTTTACACGGAATGGAAAACCTGTATCGTTGCATTAGTGGCAATTCTGTCATTCTCATCTTGCGGAAAAGACAAGGTGTCGGTGATCGTGTCTAATCAGACTGGTGCTGATTTGGGACCGAGGTGTGTGGAACTATCATCCACTGAGATATTGCAAAGTCTTGGTACGTCTGGATTTTACATGACAGATGGAGATGGCAATGAAATTGTCAGTCAATTGACTTCTGACTCCCTGATCCTATTCATTGCGGATGTCCCGGCTGGGGAGACTCGTCAATTTACAGTACATCCTTGCGATACGATGAAATCCTATAATCCCACGGTGTCGGGACAATTCTATCCAAAAAGGAGAGACGATATCTCGTATGAGAATGAACTTGTCGGTTTCCGCATCTATGGTCCGGGCACTCAGCAAGCAGGAGAGAAATCGTTTGGCTATGATCTCTTTTTGAAGTATCCTAAAGATGAATTAATAGTGCCACAGTTGTATGCTCCTGAAACAGACGATGCCGTCTGGGCAAAGGTGGATTCTCTACGGCAAGTAGATGATGAGTTGGCAGAGGAGTTTATAAAGACGTTCTCTTATCATATTGACCATGGATTGGGAATGGACTGCTATGCAGTCGGACCAACGCTTGGGGCTGGTGTGGCTGCAATTCTTGATGGTGATTCTATCAGATATCCGTGGTGTTATGAAAAAGCGAAAATATTTGACAATGGTCCACTGCGTTTTACTCTTGGATTGGATTTTGCACCTGTGGACAAGGGAGATATTCCTGCAGTGGCAGAACATAGGCTAATCACCCTTGATTCGCATTCTCACCTAAATAGATGTTGTGTATGGTATGATGGCCTTGAGGATGAGACTACATTAGTAGCAGGATTTCCACTCCGTGATGATTCGAAAGTGATGGAGGATATAGCAGGGAAAAAGATTGCGTACGCTGATCCGACCCAGGGCCCGGACAATGGTAAGGCTATGGTAGGAATCGTTATGGAAAACAAAGTGGATTCAATTCTTAGGAAAGACAACCATTGTTTGATTTCGGTTCGGGTTGCTCCTACTGATACACTTTGCTATCGGTGGGGTTTTGCTTGGGATAAGGCTGATATATCCTCATTTGATGCATGGAAAGAGTATCTCAATAAGGTGAGTATGAAGTATGATGTTAGGGTAGAATAATGAGAGGTAAAGAAAAGCCCGCTCCGGAAGGGGCGGGCTGTTTTTGTTGGGTTGCTCGGGTTATTTCTTTACTGCGGTGTATGTTGCAGGGTAAGTAGAAAGGTCGAGTGTGATGGTGTAGGTGCCAGCATCAAGAGTTATATTTTCGCCGTTTGTCCAAAGAGCATCAGGCTTGCCACCGAGGTTGATGGCCCAGTCGCCATTTGCACGGAACTTCCAGCCTTGACCAGCTTCTACGGTGAGTTCTGCGGTCCAGATGAGAAGGTTTTCGCCTTGTGTCATCACGATGTCGCCACCCCAGCCGTTGAAGTCGCCGATAAGACCCCAGCTGTTGATGCCTTGGAGTGAGAGATTCCAAGTGGCACCATTGAGACATGCGAAGTATAGACCGGAGTGAGCAATCTGAATGTTGTCTGATGCACGGTTGAGTTCTCCAGAATAGTTGTAGACTCCGTTATTCTCGCTTTCATCAAGTGCCAAGGATGATCCGAAGTCGCCACCCCAGCCTTGTTGAGGAGCAAATTTGAATTGATTGCCCAAATTGAGGAATCCGTAATATTCGGTGTAGTTGGTAGTGGTAAGAGGCATCCAGTGTTCACCCCAATTAGCCCAACCATCGCCTGTGGCGTAATATGTCTCAACAGCAGCTTTTGATTGATATGTGAGACGCTGTGCGTTGAATGTCACTTCGCAAGGGATGCCGAGAGCAGGGAGTGAAGCTGCATCCAAAGCAGCAGAAGTGGAGTTCTCGAAGTTACCGTAAGATACCCCTTCTTCGTCACGGTTGAAGACCGGCACGAGATATTCTACGCCGGCAAGGCCGGAAACCTTAGCTTTGTCGAGACCTTCTTTTGAAATAACAATCCACTTGTCGCCAACGGCAGAACCGCTTCTTGCCACTACGGTAAATACGGGATCATCATACTGGTTGGTCTCTGAATGCTCCATCTCTAAAGCTGCATCGAAATCCCAAGAAGCGCCATTACCCAATACAAGGCAATATGCAGGGGCAATGACATGGTCAGGAGCCGCCGGAGTGAAGCTATAGTTGCCAACTCCATAGAATGTTTCGATTGTGCCGAGACGGACTTTGTCAGTGCCATTGGTCGCAGTAAGGATGGTACGGCCATGCATTGTAATGGTCTCAGGGTTTTTAGTGAAGTTGTCTGTATACTGAGCAGCAATGTCAGAAATATTAGCATAGAGGGCAGCTCCGTCACTCGTAAGAGGAGCCTCGATCATCTTTGAGAAATCCTCGTAGGGAGAAAGTTCGAGAGTACCGCCTACTGTGAAGCCTTCCGGCAGTCCCTCTGCAGTGTAAGTAGCCACTTGCACTTCTCCCACTTCAGGATTGCTTGCATTGATAGCGGAAACAGCGTTGTAAACAATAGTCGCGCTGTTGTAGATTGGCTCCTGAGGATTAGTGATTGGCTGTGACAGACTCTCTTCAATCTTATCGCACGAAGCCAGCGCAACAAGAGCGAAAAGTCCGAGTCCGAACCGAGATATGTTTTTTGTATTCATATTGAGATTTTCACATTGTCAGTCCGGATGCCGCCTTATCAGATGCGGCATCCGATCTGTCGGTTATTATTCAAGTCGAGCGCTGTAAGGAAGTGTATTAAAGTCAATGATCACAGTGTGTACTCCACCGTTCGGGATATTCGGACCATCCTGAGTAAGATTGTCGAGAGTATTACCACCGAGGTTAAGAGTCCAGTCATTGTTCATACGGAACTTCCAGCTACCACCGCCAAGGTCGACATTATCAGCTTTCCATACAGAGAATCCGGGTTCGGGAGTCATCTCAACATCGCCACCCCATCCATTGAAGTCGCCAATGATGCCAATGCTCTTGATCGGAGTGAGTTTCACTGAACCAGCAACTTCGTCATTGGCAGTGTTGGTGTTGGTGATAGTCACCTCAGCCCAGTAGAGGCCAGACTCTACGCCACTGAAGTTACCTGCGTTTTCAACGAGTTCGCCAGTCCATACGCCGTTGTCATTCTGAGTGAAGTTCTCACCGCAGCCATAGTTGCCAGGATTATTCCAGCTTGCACCGTGAGTGAACTTAAAGTCTCCGTCGACTACCATATAGCCCTTATAAACGTTTTCTTCGGCAGCCGGGATACGCATAGCGTTGTCAAAGTTCCATCCGTTGGCATTACCCGGAGTGTAGAGGACATCGCTGAAGGCGTTTGATTCGAGAGCACAATACTCCTTGACGTATTTCAAAGTGATCACGTTGGAGGTGATCGCTGTAGAAGGCTGGTTGCCTACGATTGAAGTGGCACGCACGTAGAGAGGGCGCGGGTCTTCTTCAGTGAAGTCATCGGCATTTCCAATTCCACGCATAGAGCATATAGCGGCAGCAAGATTGCTTTCCTTAACCACAAGGACAGCCTTGATCTGGCTTTCAAGAGGTATGTTCACGTAAGCAGGAATCTGCACTTCATCCCCGTCAGCATTGACATAAGTGCCCTGCTCGACAGCAGTGAAATCTTCTTTAAGAGAGACTTGAATACCATATGTCGGTGCAAGGGTAAGGCCGTAGTTTGGCTGAGATACGGTAAAAGTAGCAGTTCCTTCGGGTGAAAGAATCATTGTTTGTTCGGCCAACGGCGGAGTGTTGAGCACGAATTCGGTGGCAGTGGAGATCTTCGGATCCTGATCGTCCTGACATGATGCCAGACCTGCAACCGCGAGAGCCGCCATGCCAATAATATAGCTTTTTTTCATTGTTGTATGCAATTATTGAAAGTTTTATCAATAACCCGGGTTCTGACCCAGGGTTGCCTCAAACTGTGCAGGGATAGGCATCAGGTCGCGATAAGGAGCAAGTGCGGTGCCTTCCTCGATACCACCTTTCCACTGCCAATTATAAGCAGAGCCGGTGTATTTGCCAAATCGGATAAGGTCGGTACGACGCTGGCATTCCCAATAGAGTTCGCACTGGCGTTCGTGGAGAAGATCGTCGGCAGAATAGCTACCAACAGGAGCAATTCCTGCACGTGTGCGGACCATATTATAATAGTTCAGACCGTCGCAGCTCACGCCATTGAGTTCGCATTCGGCAAGCATCAAGTATGTATCGGCAAGACGGAAGATGGGGAAGTTGGTAGATACCTGATTGGCTGCAGCACACAGAACGGTGTTGTTGGTGTTGTAGTAATCGTTTTCGTCAGTGTTTACGAACTTGATACACATGTAGCCTGATCCATCGACATTCCAGTTTGAGAGATCCGAGAGATCTTTCTGGAAGGAACCTTCGTAGATAAGACGGCGCTTATCGCCGGAAGCAAGGGCATCTGAAAGCTCAGGACGCACGCGAGGACCATCCCAACCGCCTACTGTCTCGGAGAAACCGTAGGAAGTAGCGCTGACATTTGAATTGTAAGCACCGATAGTCAGATAGGTTGTGCCACCCCAGCAAGAAGTGTTAGGACCTTGAGGAACGCCCCACAGAATCTCACCATTGCCTACATATTTGGAATTTGTGCCACAGAAAAGATATTTGTAATCAGAAGCAAGCTTTATGCCAGTGCTTACGACCTGCTTACAAGCCTCAGCACATTCCTGCCACATGGCAGTGCCGGTATAGACCTGAGCGTTGAGGTAAAGCTTGGCGAGAAGCATATATCCAGCTTCGCGGCTAACTCGGCCATATTGCTGGGATGCTGCTGCGGGTACATTAGGAATTGCATCCTTGAGGTCTTCCACAACTGCGTCAAAAAGTTGCTTGCGGTCGTAGGTGGGAGGAATGGCACCCACGAGCGAGTTCTCGTCGGTCCAAGGACCACGACCGAAGATGTCGATCATATGGTAATAGCTAAGGTCGCGGAGCACGCGGCATTCAGCCTTAATGGCATTGAACTCTTCATCTGAGAAGAGGCTCTTTCCTTTCTCAATGGTGCGGAGGAATTCGTTGCAGAGACCGATCTGATAGTTGATACGGGAATACATCTCATAGCCCCAGTGATTGTCTTTTCCGGGAATTGAGAATCCCATCTCATCGATACCGGCATCATTCCAGTTCTTACCTACAATAGCTTCGTCGGTAGTCAGTTCCTGCTGGTTGAAGAGCTGACGGGTATATACACCAGCACCACCATCGTCGACGGAAATACCGCCTTCAAGGACGAGACCGCCGTAGGCACGCGCCAGGACACCCAGATATTCCTCTTTTGTGGAAATTGTGAGTTTAGTATTGGGATCATCGGGCTCCACGTTAAGGTCGCCCACACAAGAGGAGAGACCCATCGACAGCGCCACGCTTCCCAAGATGAAATATTTATTGAATTTCATAATTCCTATTTTTGTAGTTAGATTTGATTAGAATGAAGCCACGAGACCGAGAGAGAATGTGACAGGGTTCGGGTAGACGCCATTGTCAATACCAGAGAAGATTTCGGGATCGAGGCCTTTATACTTGGTGATCACGAAAGGATTCTGGACAGCACCGTAGAGGCGCACGCGAAGTTTCTCACCGAGGAGGTCACGCCAAGTGTAGCCGAGAGAAATATTGTCGCAACGGAGGAAGGAAGCATTCTGAACAAAGTAGTCGCTCATGATCTGAGGCAATGTCTGCTCGCCAAAGAGATGAGTATTGTTCATAAGATTGCTCAAAGGCAGAGATGAGTTGGCAGACTTGAAGACGTTGGACGCCATAGTGTTGTTGTAAACCCAGTTGCCGATATTGCTACGGAGTGTGATACCGAAGTCCCAGTTCTTGTAGTTGAAAGTATTGGTCCAAGTCAGAGTCACCTTCGGGTCTTTGCTGTGGTAGAGATACTTGTCAGATTCAGTGATCTCGCCGTCGCCGTCGCGGTCAACGAATACACCGTCGAGCGGAGTGCCGTCCTGATTGTAAACCTGCTCATAAACGTAGAAGCTGAATGCAGAGTAACCTACCTCATGCTTCTGGATAGTGCCACCGGTACCAGCAGAAATGCCACCGGTCTGTGTGTCGGCACCCTCAGCAAGACGTGTGATCTTGTTCTTGTTCCAGCCAACGTTGATGTTGGAGTTCCAAGTGAAGTTGTCGGTCACAACGGGGCGAGTGTTAAGAGTGAATTCAATACCTGTGTTCTCAAGGTCGCCGATGTTGATGTTACCCTTGTTGGTGAGGTTAGAACCTGCGGGATAGTTGGCAAAAGTGAGAAGGTCGACAGTCTTACGCTTGTAGAATTCGATAGCACCATTCACACGGTTGTTGGCGAAACCATAGTCGATACCAACGTTCCAAGTGCGAGTTTCCTCCCACTTGATGTCAGCATTGTAAGCACCAGGAGTGACAGGGAAATAGTATTGGTTGCCGAAAGGATAGCGTCCTGCCACGTCGGTTGATACACCGTAGACGGGGAGATAAGGGAAATAATCGTCGTTGAGGTCTTGCTGACCTGTGACACCATAGCCTGCGCGGATCTTCAACTCATTCATAGCACCGCGAGCGAATTGCATGAAGTTTTCGTCAAGAAGTTTCCAGCCAAGGGCAACAGATGGGAAGAGACCCCAGCGGTTGTCTTTAGAGAAGCGGGAAGTACCGTCGTAACGTACAGTGGCAGTAATCAGATACTTGTCAAAGATGCTGTAGTTGACACGTCCGAAGAAAGATACGAGCTGATGGGGTGTAGAATAGTAGTTGGTAGGATAAGCCTGATGGCCAACATACTGAGAGAAGTCCTGTCCCTGATACTGAGAAGGATAATAGGCGGGATCACCTACGTTGTAGACGTAGCCATAGCTGTGACCCTTATTGTGGAATTTCTGCCAAGAATAACCGGCAGTCACGTCGAGAACAGAACCGATAGACTCGAACTCATGATTGTAGTTAAGATAGAAGTCGAGCAGCAAGTTCTGACGGATCTGATGCTGCTTGTCGGCGCTGACACCACCATTCTTGATAGTGGTCACGTTGTCGCTGTTAGGATCCATCTTGATGCCGAAACCATTGTCCCAAGCCTTAGGAGTGTTTGGATAATAGTAACCAAACCAGTCACCCTTCTGGATGTCATAGCCAAGGTTTAAGTTGGCACGGAGGTCAGTGAGGAAAGGCATCTTAAGGTCGATCTGGAGGTTGCCGACGCTCTGGTAGCTTGTACCTTCAGATTTATGTTCGAGCTGCTGGGAGAGGGGGTTGATAGGAGCAGTTGTCACGTTGAGAGTACCGTTAGGGGTGTCTTTGTCGGCAAGGACACCACCAGTGGCGTATGAAGTCCAGTATCCGAGATATGCAGCACCATTTTCATAATCCTTCACAGGAAGGGTCGGGTTCATGGAAACGCAGCCGCCGAGCATATTGTCGGCATATTCATTCTTTACATATGCGCCCTTTACGTTGAGGTTGACTGAAAGAAGGTCGTGCCAGAACTTCGGTGTAAGGTTGATAGATCCGATCACACGGTCCATAGAAGTGCCGCGGAGGATACCGTTATTATTTGTATAGCTGACAGCGACACGATAAGGAAGGAATCCAACAGTACCACCTACGCTGAGGTTATAGTCGGAGCTGACAGTGGTGTGAAGGGCTTCTTTGCTCCAGTTTGTGTTGTATTTGCCGAGAGCATTATACTGGTCAGACCCTTCGCCATATTCTTTTGTAATGAAGTTGCTGAAAGTGGGTCCGTCCATCATGTCGAGATACTTACGCGGAGTGTTCACATACATATTAGCAGTGAAGTTGACTTGAGGACGTCCTGATTTACCTTTCTTTGTAGTGATGATTATGACGCCGTTTGAAGCGCGAGAACCATAGATGGCAGTAGCAGAGGCATCCTTAAGAATGGTCATGCTCTCTACGTTCTCAGGCGAAATAAGGCTGAGTGGGTTGGATGAACCAGTCACTCCCTTAGTGTCCATAGGCACACCGTCGACTACAATAAGCGGTGCGTTTGATGCGGCGAGAGAAGCACCACCACGGATCTGGATGTTGGCACCACCGGAAGGGTTACCGCCATCGAGAGTCACAACCACACCAGGGCTTGCGCCAACGAGCAGGTCTTGAGCAGAAGTAGCAAGACCAGCCTCCACTTCATTAGGCTTGATTACTGCAACGGAACCGGTGGCGTCAGACTTCTTTACGGAGCCGTATCCGATCACGACAGTCTCAGCAAGCATTGTGGAATTTTCCTGAAGGGTCACCTTGATTTCAGATTGACCTTTCACTGCTACTTCCTCGGTGTTGTAGCCGATGTAGCTGATCACGAGAGTGGCATTCGGAGCGACACTGATGGTGAAGTTGCCATCGAAATCGGTCGCTGTGCCGTTTGAAGTGCCTTTTTCCATAACCGTGGCACCGATTAGAGGTTCGCCCGTCGCATCATCCACGTAGCCGTGAACGGTGATTTTCTGGGCCAGGGCGGGAAGCGAGAATGTCAATAGCAGAGCTATAGCCATTAGCACTTTCCGGCTGAGTGTAAAACAAACGTTTTTCATGCAGGATTTTTTTTAGTACTACATTTATTTAATTGATCTCAGATTCAGGTTAATTTAGTAGGTCTTTTCCAGGAATATTCCTAAGAATAGCTCCCGGACTTCAAAATTACTACAAATTTTAACATTATTAATACAAATTTCAATAAAAAAATCCACCTACTTCTGAATTTAACTTTTGTTAACATTTGCAAGTATGGGAAAAAAGGAGTAATTTTGCATCAGTTTAGGGTCGGACGAGTCAGCCCGGTGAACCGAGTCAGAGATAGGACCCCATCTCATAAATTTTCAGGGAATGCTGATAGATAAGATAAGGTCGGGAGAACGATTGAGTTTCGGGCAGCAACTAAAGCTGACTGCCCAGTTGTCGTGGCCAGCGATGATGGCCCAACTCTCGAGCATGATGATGCAATATATAGATGCAGCTATGGTTGGGCATCTCGGAGCTGATCCGTCGGCGTCGGTAGGTCTTGTCTCCACATCACTTTGGCTTTTCTGGGGTATATGTTCTGCTGTGACAATGGGCTTTTCGGTGCAGGTGGCACACAGTATAGGAGCTTCTGACCATGGTCGAGGAAGGCGGATATTGCGACAGAGTATCACCGCATGTCTTCTATTCAGTATAGTGGTGGCTATGGTAGGAGCTGCCATAGCATGGCCACTTCCACACTGGTTGGGTGGCAAGGAGGCGATCTGCCATGACGCGTCGATCTATTTTCTTGTGTTTGTTCTTGCACTCCCTCTATTCACGATGAACTATCTCGGGGGCGGTATGCTGCGTTGCAGCGGCAATATGAAAGTGCCCGGAGGTCTGAATGTCATGATGTGTGTGCTTGATGTGGTCTTTAACTTCTTTCTTATATTTCCCACGCGACACATTGAAGTGGGAGACATATCGATAACAATGCCTGGTGCAGGGCTCGGTGTGCTTGGGGCAGCTCTTGGCACTGCGGCTGCGGAGATAATTATAGCTTGCGCCATGATGTGGTTTCTGTGCTTCCGTCAGGATGGTCTGGCCATAGCAAAGATAAAGGAGTCTGCGAGTTTCAAGCCGGAATGGGAAGTGCTTAGAAAAGCATTGAAGGTATCGGCACCAATGACGTTGGAACATGTTGTGATTTGTGGGGCGCAGATAGCTGTCACGGTGATTGTTGCCCCCTTGGGAGTCATGGCCATAGCAGCGAATGCATTCGCGGTGACTGCAGAGAGCCTATGCTATATGCCGGGATATGGCATTTCGGAAGCAGCCACTACACTTGTGGGCCAAAGCTACGGGGCTAAGCGCAAGGATCTTGCCAAGAGATTCGGTTATATCACTACGGGAATGGGTATGCTGACGATGAGTGTAATGGGTGTGGTCATGTATATATTCGCGGCAGATGTGATGGCACTGATGAGTCCTGTGAAGGATATCATAGACCTGGGCGCTGAGGCACTTCGAATTGAGGCATTTGCGGAGCCTATGTTTGCAGCTTCGATCGTGGCATATGGCGTGATGATTGGAGTGGGGGATACGGTGCTTCCGGCGATAATGAACTTCAGCAGTATATGGCTCGTGAGAGTACCGCTGGCGGCATGGCTTGCTCCTACAATGGGACTTGCCGGGGTATGGCTGGCGATGTGTATCGAGCTTTGTTTCCGAGGAGCCATCTTCCTTTGGAGGCTCATCTCCGGAGCTTGGCTGAAGAAAGGACTTTAACTCACGCAAAGGCCGCAAAGGGATCGCCGGGGGGATATTCGTTTTGCGTAATGCGTGGTGCGTTTTGCGAAGCTTCGCGACTCGGTTTTGGCAAGTTCGCAATGGAAACGGGCTGCTACGCATAGCCCGGAGAATGCAGAGCATAAGCGCAGTTTTCTGCGCTAAGGAATTGCGAATCAATATTTAAGAGCAAGCGAAACTTGAATTCATAATTCATTGTCGTCTTGGATTTCGTAGATGATAGTGTCGTTGGTCTTCTGTGCCTTGCGGTATAGGATGATAACGACAATTCCGCCTATGATTCCTCCAATGATGCCACCGACCATTCCGGCATAACCTGCAGGGTCTTGTGGCTTGCTGAAGACTGCCATTGCAAACAGCATAAGCCATATTATTGCTAAGGGAGCGGAGATACATGTCTGAATAAACCTTTCTTTTTTCTGCTTGATGAGACGTTTCCTTACCTCCATCATGCTGCAAGTGCTGAATATTTTGGGAGAAATTCTGAATGTGCGCAGGTCCATTATCGCGTCAATAGCCGCAAAAATCAAGAATGTAAGAGCATACCATTGAGAAATCTTGAATATAACACATGCCCCTGCAAAAAATAGATATATGAAAGGGAGTGAAATTAATTCAAGTTTAACAAAAGTATTCAGCCACGATACCCTTTGCTTCATCACTGTACGCATTAGTTTATCGTTAATGATCTGCTCTTTGTCAAGGCTGCGTTTAAGAGCGGCCATTTCTTCTTTAAGTATATTGAGTTCGTCCATTTTGTAGTCTGATTAAAGGGATTTTAGTTTTTCTTTGATTCTTACGAGGCGTACGCCTACAGCTTTTGCTGAGATACCGACAATGGCTGCAATCTCATCATAAGGCATATCTTCGAGCCAGAGCAGAACAATGGCACGGTCGAATGGTTCCAGACGAGAAATGCGTTCGTGGAGCATACGAGCCTGTTTGCTTTCCGGGGAACCGGAGGCAATGGAATCTTGAGAGAATTCAAGCGGCACAGTCTTAATCCGTTTCTTTCTTTTGTAGGAAATGCAAGTGTTCATGCTGACACGATAGACCCATGAGCGAAGGCTTGCATCGCCGCGATAAGAGTCTTTTCCTTGCCAAAGGCTTATCAGCACTTCCTGAAAGAGATCGTCGGCCTCGAGTTTTGTCTCTGTAAACATATAGCAGACCGAGTAGATGGTGCTTTTATGCTCCATCACGAGGCGCTCGAAGTCCAAAGTCTGATTCTTTTCCATTTTATAATTTCGTTTCTGATAGTAAGACGCAAAGACTACTTTAAAAGCTACAATATGGTCTCAAAAAAAGTCTAAGCATTAACTCAACTTTCGCATGTTCAAAAACTCACGCAGAGGTCGCAAAGGCGCAAAGTTTCAATACTTTGGAGAGCTTCGCGACTCGGTTTTGGCAAGAACGCAATGGAGACGGGCTGCTGCGCATCGCCCGGAGCTCGCAGAGTATAAGCGCATTTCATGCGCTAAGGGATTGCGACTTATAAGGACAAGCGAATCTTGAATTGTAACATTTTCCTACTGCGATTGTTTAATAAGTAGATACATTATAGACCTAACACATGCATCAGCGTAAATTTCAATATAGCCTGGTATGGCTCTGTATATTCTTGATGTACGGATATTGCGCTTATGCGGATGATCAGAGTCAAGCCAGATCCATCCCTCTTACAACGGACAACGCTTTAGAAATAAAGATAATTCCTTCCTTATCACAAAACGGGAAAGAATACAATCTGCTTATAAATGTAGCGGATGACGTAAGAGGGAAGCTGCGGCTCAATGAAGATTATATAAAGGCAAACAATCTATCAGCCTATATAGGATCTGACACAAAGATGAGATTGACTCCGATCATGGATGACAGAGGGAGGAGTTGCCGCTTTGTTCCGGCTTTCCCATGCAATGAAGAGAACTGCACTGTGACTGTCCCATCCGGCTTTTTTGAAGTAGAACCTTTAGATTATATAGAGGTAGACGATATTGACATAGACATTGACAGTCTCAGCAATCTTTCTGTGGCTGGGGCATGGCATAAGAAAGGGGGAGTATGGAATGGCACAGGGATGTTCTCAATAATTGACGATGACAGCCTTGACGGACAGATTAAAAGTTCATCCAACTATGGATCGTATGGATATTTCAGTATCCTTTATCCACTGCTGGAAAGTTTAGGACTTAGAGGCAACCTTGCGGTGGAAGGAAGAAGAACCGGATTAAGCCAAACGCCACCGGAGCCGAACGATAATCTCAGGACGATATTGAGACTTCAGAATGAAAAAGGATGGGACATACTGTCGCACTCCATGATTTGCCTGGGAGAAATCCTAAACAACTGGATGGTGGACAGCCTTAATTCCAGATTGGCAAATGAGATTCTTTTACAGGGCCCCAACAATGGAGAAGATGCTTCGACAGTGTCAGTCTATGATAAGCAGACAAAAAAGCAATATTGGCCAAATTCCGACAATACAGGGTGGGTAGAGACCCCATCAAAATATGTCAAGCCATACGTAGGGGATTACAAGACCAAACAGGAAGTGATGTACAATACAGATTTCGACATCGACTGGCATTGGGGGGAATGGAAAAGAAGAGCCATGGAATTCGGTATAGATCCTAAAGGGTTTGTCACGCATAACTCAACGTCGTCTCACGCTTTGGTGAGAGGGATAACGGAGTATTTTCCCTGTGGTTTTTCAGACCTAAGCATAAAAAACATTAATACAGTTCCGATGCTGAGCTCGGCAGTAAGGGCCGGCCTGGAAGGACAGTCATTGAAAGGGTATAAAGGAGAGAACAGTGACAATACTTTCAATAAGAATCACTTTAAGGCTTTCTGCTCCCAGATAGATGAAACAGCTGAATGTGGAGGATGGATAATGCTGAACCTTCACACATATAGGGATTGTTGGAAAAATTCACTGCCCGGTGCACTGGTGTCGGAAGGGGGTACGTATCCAGATGAGTGGGTGATACCGATGAAGGGTACAGACCCGATCAAGGATAGTCTGTCTCCTCCTGAAAGATTGGGTATTTCTGATTGGAGCGAATGGTATCCTTGCCCAGGCACGCGTCTGGAAATGATGTGGGAGATACTGAAATATGCAAAGCAAAAGGGGCTTGTCAATGTGACAAGTTCAGAGGGATTCGGCATTATCGGCAACAAAAGGGCATCGGGATATTTTAACAACGGCTATGCATTCGGCATGGACATAAAGGGGATCAACGGAACGAGGAAGATATATCCCCACTATGTGGTGTCGGCAACGGACGAGACATTTTATTACAACCCCTTGATTTCTGCCGAGATAAAATGTGACGTGAATGATTATCTTTCATCAGGGACTATGGAAAGTGACGGACGATTCAAGAAGTATGGATCATTCTTATATTGGGAAGAAGATGACTTAGAGGATATCAAATTGAAGGGCTTCGACTTTACCGGAAAAGAAGTAGTGTCGTCAGAAAACAATCTGATTGACCTTGGAGACGTTATCAAAGGTCCGTACATAGTAATAGCATTTAAAGGGAAATCAAGAATAGGCTCGATAAAAATTCTCCGATAGTCAATCTGCCGTCACCATTCCAACAGAATTCTTATTATCAGGGTCTTCTTTCCAATTTGTAAGGTCGGCTATAATATCCAAAGCCCTTTGAACCGTGTTGGCATTCACATTTTCCGGGAATTGGGAAGCGGAAAGACTTGAAGTGCCAAAATAAGGGTATACCATAGTCTCAAACCAAAGGGAAGAGAGGGCGTAAAGGGCAATGTCATCGACAATGTGGTAGCCATCTTCAGAAAAACCATTTTCCACCTCCGGATATTCTTCCCTCATGCGTTTGATCAGTGTGGCGGAGGGTATACGGATATCAAAATTTTCAGAAGCCTTATCGCAGGCATCCATGATGGCATCATACATTTTTTCTGAATCCCGATCATAGTTCTTGAATTCAGTATGCTTTGTCCATGGCGTGTAGGCCCAAGTGTAATGCCATGCCAAAAGAGCAGATGGACAAGCCTCATGAAAAAGCCTGACAAGATTATCAAGATAGGGCTGATAAGTGTAATACAAGCCAGACCATCCGGATGCCTGTTGGGTCACAATGACATCCCAATCGAAGAGAAGGAGTGCCCGGTCGATATTCTTGATGTCGGAAAGTCTCCAGGCTCCATTGTCGGAAAAATAAAGGTCGTAGTCAGGAGAGTCATTTTCATGGCTATTCCAATGCATGTCGAGTGAACAGCCGCTCCGAGTCAACCTGGCAATGCATATAGAATCGCCACTCAAGGTGTTAATAAACCAAGGCATATAAGTGGCAGCATTTATAGTGAAGCTATTGCCAATGGCAAGTATTTTAAAGCATGAGTCGTGATGGCGTATCCAAAGAGGATCGTCATCATAAACGGATGGTTCGGAAGGTTGTTTGGCAGGCACATATTCCAAATCTGATATTTCCTGTTCATTTTCGCAGGAAGACAAACCAAATAGCAAAGAGCAGGCAAAAGCAAGCAATAAGAAGATTTTTTTCATGGTAAAGGTAGGATTAGATGGGGGCTATGAACACTGCAGTTGAGGCAAGAGTGGAATAGAGCCTGAATTATCGATGACTTTTACTGTGATATCAGATGCCGTGATGAGCCGTTCTTCTTCCTTTTGGCTTAGGATGCGCTTTCGGATTGCATCCGCATCAAGGGAGTCGCGCACAATAATCCGCGCCATGCGAATCTCTTCGGATGCCGAAACCAGCCATATTTCATCGCACATAGTTGCTAATCCAGAAGAAGCAAGGATCGCAGACTCTACGAAGCAGCGGGGATTCCCTTCGGAAATCTTAGCTTCATGCCATCTCGCCACATCCTCACGCACCAACCGGTGGACCAGGCTGTTCAGCCACAGGCGTTCACGGTCATCGCTGAATATACGTTTTGCCAACTCTGTGCGGCATATGGGTCCGCCCGGGGGACAAACCAAATCACCGTAGCGCTCATTCAGAGAAGCGAGCACCTCCCGGGAGCTGTCCATAATCCGCTTTGCCTCAAGGTCGCAGTCATACACAGCCTCTCCCCGAAGCCGCAAAATGCGGCTTACGACAGACTTTCCACTCCCTATCCCTCCGCAAATTCCAATCATCATAGTGCAAAATTAATGAATTTTTGGAATAAAATCATATATTGAAGTTGTTTCGACCTATTTACGAATACAAAATTAACTAAAAATTATGAAAATGAAAATTCTTTTTATTAATCTTCCGCCATCTTTGGCTCGTCATTTTAGTTTTTTAAGGAAACTCGCCGATTTTCAATTCTGGCATATTTCCCTTCATTCATCAGTCACGATGCCCGCATCGTTCCTTCTTCATGAAGAAAAATCTGCTCAGAAATATGACGAAATTTTAATAAAAAAATAAGTCGAAACAACTTCATTTCTTATTTTTTTCATTAATTTTGTAGGCATGAAACCTATTAGACTTTTATTATCAGCAATTATACTTATAGCAGCCGCCAATCAGGCTTTTTGCGAAAGCTTGACTGACTATATTGACCCTCGGATTGGGTCGGAGGGACTCGGGAGGGTCTTTATCGGTCCTTGTACACCGTTTGGAATGGTCAGGCCGTCGCCAGACTGCACGCCATCGCCCAACAGCGGATGGCTTCCTATGCCGGAACGCGTAGATGGTTTTGCGCAAGTCCATGTCAGTGGCACTGGAGGAGGACCGAAATATGGCAATATACTTCTTCAGCCCTACAGCGGAAGCCTTGACCAGACACAAATATTCGCGTATCGAGAATCTGAGACTATCCAGCCGGCTTATTACTCAACTATTTTCACCGAATCGGACATAAAGACAGAAATAACGGCATCTGACCGAACTTCGGCCTACCGCTTCATATATCCCCCTAAAGGGGAAAAATGCCTTAAAGTAGATGCGGGATTCTTTTTGGGGGAGTCGCCGGTGCCCGATGCCCGCGAGGCACAACAGTTTGTAGGGTCGGAAGTACAAGTGCTCTCTGACACCGAAATATCCGGCTACAGCCGAATACGAGGAGGATGGAATAATGGACGAGCCTACACAGTTTATTTCTATGCAAAATCAGACGTCCCCTTTTTGCAGACAGCCACTTGGAAGGGGAATTCCATAAGCAATGCAAAAGCCCAATTTGACTCAGGGGAGAAGACGGGAGCACTTGTTGCTTTTCCGGAAAAGACTGACACTGTCAATTTTCGTGTGGGAATTTCATTCATAAGTCCACTCAAGGCAAAACATAATTATGAGGCTGAATCTGCAGGCAAGACATTTGATCAGCTGAGGGGAGAGGCTCTCGATAAGTGGGAAAAAGAGATGCAAAAGATAGAAGTGGATCCGGACACACCTGACAGTCATAAACGGATGCTTTACACAGCTCTCTACCATACGATGCTTATGCCCTCAGACCGCACAGGTGAGAATCCACTATGGACAGATCCCATACCATATTATGATGATTTTTATGCACTTTGGGATACATACCGCACATCAATGCCACTCTTTGCGATAATCAACCCTCAGAGGCTTGCCGATATGGTGAATTCCCTTGTGAATATCGGGAAACGGGATGGCTATATGCCAGATGCACGGAGTGGCAACAGCAATGGGCGCACCCAGGGGGGATCAAATGCCGATGTGGTGATAGCGGATGCCTGTGTAAAGGATATTCCCGGAATTGACTATGAAGAGGCTCTCAAGGCAATGATTCATGATGCCACAATCCCTCCGGGGGGAAATGAAGAGGCTGAAGGACGCGGAGGACTTCGTGAATATCTGGCACTGGGATATATACCTCACGGTATAGCGCGGGCAGGCAACCGCACGGTGGAATACTCTCTCTGCGACTTTGCCATTCATCAGGTGGCAAAGAAATTGGGAAAGCAAGATATAGCCGACAAATATCTGAAGCAATCCGGATCCTGGAAAAATCTGTGGCGCTCAGACTATGAGCATGAAGGAGCACGAGGCTTTATAATGCCACGTGATGCTAATGGAAACTGGCTCGACTCCCTGCACTTCGGACACTCAAAGCTTCAGCATCCTACATTCTGCTACACTCCACTCACCTTTGAAGGTCCATGGTATACTCCTTGGTGGGACATGTTCTTCTATGAGGCATCCTCATGGGAATATTCCCTCAGCATTCCGCACGATGTGACGGGATTGATTGAGAAATGCGGAGGTCCGATTGAATTTAAAAAACGTCTGGACACTTTCTTCGACAAGGGATATTTCAATGTCAATAATGAACCTTCTTTCCTCTCCCCTTGCCTCTATCATTGGATTGGGCTGCCTGACAAATCGAGCGACACGATCCTTGAAATCATTGAGAAAAATTACAATGACTCTCCAGCCGGACTCCCGGGCAATGATGACTCAGGGGCAATGTCGTCATGGCTCATATTCAATATGGCGGGAATCTATCCCAATGCCGGGCATGACTATTATCTTATTCATACTCCAGTGTTGCAATCTACCACATTCCATCTGCCGGATGGAAAGACTTTCACCATTAAGGCAGAGGGCCTTTCGGATGAGAATCGTTATATAGCAAAGGCATATCTTAATGGGAAGCCATACGAATATACTACTCTCAGACATTCTGATCTTGTGGCAGGCGGAGAGTTGAGGCTGATTATGGCGAAAGAGCCTGGGGAGTTTGAATTGCCTCATTTTGAAACTCCTGATTGTTCAATCGTAGAGGTGTCATTTTCATCCGAGATGTATAAACACTTGGATGCGCCAGAGACTCAGGCTATCTTACCAAAATTCACAAAGCCAATAGATTCAGATTGCTCTGATGTTCATCATAGATTAGACACTCTCAATGTTGCCTACAAGCTCCATGGCCAAACTCGCCGCTTTAAATTCGTCTATGAGCCAACTGGAGATGGAGGCTTAATTTTACATTGGAGCATAGTCCGCAACCTGAAGCTTTGGACAGGGACTTATTTTATGTCGCCAAGTGCAGTCAAGGATGGGAATGCCCAAAGCTACATCATGCCGGAAGATGGCAACCATATCTCCCTTCCTTCCAATGAGACTTTCGGCATCATCTCCCAATCTGCGCTTAGGGAACTGAAAAAGAAAGGACAATTCTGCTACAATGGCGTCATCTGGCGTAAGATTGGGGAGTCGGATTCTTCCTTTGGGTCTGCAATCAAGGTTGAAGACCCTGAAGAAGGGGGAAAGATGACCATTCTGGATGATCCTGATCTTCCTTTGATCCTTACTATGACAGACAATCCCCTCGAGATCAACTGGGGGATTCAATGATAAATGATGAATGAAGAAAAATCTGCTCGGATACCTGACGAAATCTTAATAAAAAAAAAGTCGAAACAACTTCATTAATAATTATTTAAGTAGCTAATAAAAATTAAACGATATATGTACACATTCAACAGAACCAATCTT
>CAYNEZ010000038.1:0-21681 GCA_964396365.1 uncultured Sangeribacter sp.
CTTTCAAGCTGCTTGGTTTTCATATATCGTTTAATTTTTGTGAGCTACTTATGAATATTATCTTTATAGTTATAATGTAAATTTCAATATTTGAAACGCAGGAATGAATTACGCATTATATTTAGGAAGAAGATTAGCGTTGGGAAGCAGAGGCCGAAAAGCAAGTCCCGGTGTGAAAGTGGCAACGGCTGCTATAGCGCTATCTGTAGCTGTTATGATAGCTTCTATCGCCATAGTAATGGGTTTCAAGCGAGAAATCACAGATAAGGTGTTGGGCTTTACATCTCATATAGTAATGACAGTAAGCTCCGGAAATGAAGGGGATAATATATTGACCCTGACGCCATCATTAAAAAAGATTCTCGACTCAGAAAATTGCATAAAAGATTACTCACTTCAAATTTCAATTCCTGCAATTCTTAAGACGCCCAATGACTTTAAAGGAATATTTCTTAAGACGCTTGAAGACAAGTTCACAAAAGATTTTCTTAAATCAAATCTTATATCCGGACAGATTCCTGATTATTCTCAAGATAGCACTTACCTTGAAGTCGTGATATCACGAATGGCGGCAAGTCAGTTAGGGTTAAAGCAAGATGATAAGGTAGACTGTTATTTCATCAACGACGATGTAAAAGTACGTCGCATCAAGATTGCCGGTATTTTTGATTCACATTTCGATGCATATGATGACCTCATGGTGTACGGAAGCCGTCGACTTGCAGAAGCATTCACAGGTCTGAAAGCAAATCAAGGATCCAGCATATTAATCACTACCAACGACTTCAGCAAGCTCGATGAAGAAACTTTTGACATCCAGCAAACTCTCAATTCGGCTCTGGAAGACGGACTGATCTATAAAAGTTACTATCTCGAAAACGCACATATACAAGGAGCGAGCTATTTCCATTGGCTTTCTATGCTTGACACAAACGTGATCGTAGTGCTGACTCTGATGATGATTGTGGGATGCGTGACGCTTGTCAGCGGAATGCTTACCATAATTCTTGATAAAAAAAGGTTTATCGGCCTAATTAAGGCTCTCGGAGCTGCCAATGGTAAAATACGCCAAGTATTCATATATCTTGCTTTGAGAGTTGCGATAGCAGGCATGGCAATCGGAAATACATTGATCATAGCATTACTAATAATTCAAGACAAGTACCATGTTTTCAAACTTGATGCTTCAAGCTATTACATCGATTTTGTTCCTGTGGAAATAGATTGGGTTGCATTTGCTCTGTTAAATATAGGAGTGCTTGCAGTGGTCTATTTGACATTGATTTTTCCAAGCAGAATCATATCAAATATATCACCATCAGAAACCATGCGAAGTGAATAAACAAGGAAAGGAACTATGGAAAAGACAACGACAAACGAAAATAGCGAACGACTGTGGAACAGTGAGTATCTTAAAGTGATGCTATGCAATTTCCTTCTGTTCTTCGCATTCTACCTTCTTACTCCCCTTTTGCCGATTTACCTTGACAGTGAATTCAAGGCAGACAAAGACCTTATTGGAGTAATTCTATCAGGATACGTGGTAGCCACTCTCATAGTGCGTCCTTTTAGTGGATTTGTAGTCGATACTTTCGACCGGAAAAAAGTGTTGACCCTATGTTTCTTCTTTTTCTTTCTCTGTTTCTCGGGATATTTAGGGGCAAGCACATTACTTATGTTCTTCATTGTCCGCACTATGCACGGTATTCCATTCGGAGCTACCACGGTTGCCAACAGTACGGCAGCTATTGATGTGCTTCCATCAAGCCGTCGAAATGAGGGAATCGGTTATTATGGTCTCAGCAACAATCTTGCTATGGCAATAGCGCCCAGTGTTGGTATCTACCTTTATCAAATTACTGACAATTTCAAACTTCTTTTCTGGCTTTCGTTGGCACTTGCATTTTTGGGATTTCTTTGCAGTTCTACAGTAAAACTTCCCAAAAGAGATCGGATAGAAGGGAAACCGAAATTAAGTCTTGATCATTTTTTCTTGGGCAGAGCATGGCTTCTGGCTCTCAACATCTGTTTTTTTGGAGCATGTTGGGGAGTGATGAGCAACTATGTGGCACTCTATGGAAAGCAAGAACTTAACATCACAGACGGGACAGGCGTTTTTTTCATGATTCTATCGGTTGGCCTCTTCGTATCTCGATTATTTGGAGCCAAGAGTCTTAGGAAAGGAAGACTTACCCATAACGCATTGATTGGCGTCCTGATTTCATTGATCGGTTATGCGATGTTTGCTTTCATCGTAACGCCATGGAGTTTTTATCTCTCGGCATTATTGATCGGATTGGGTAATGGACAAATGTATCCTGCATTCCTCAATATGTTTATTAAGGTGGCACGACATGACCAAAGAGGAACTGCAAATTCATCAATCCTTATATCGTGGGACCTTGGAATGGGTCTTGGCATCTTGCTTGGTGGAGTAATTGCAGAGAATATAGGATTTGCCGAAGCATTCCATGTCACTGCTTTTATGCAAGGGGGTGGAGCTTTATTATTTATCCTGTTTACCAGAGGTTTTTTCGAACGCCGGAAACTTAACGAAAATTGAAAATTTCACATATTTTAAGTGTTTTGGGGTTGACTGAGAGAAGTTTTTTTGGTAATTTTGCAAATTATGAATTACAAGAGATACCTTACATTACTGGCTGCCGGCGCAATATCTTTAGGAATTTGCGACTGGATTGGCCTTCCAGATATACTAAATACTGAACCCTTCGAGATTTCCCAGGCTTCTGCAGCAAAGAAGAAATCGAAGAGAAAAAGTACTAAGAAAAAATCTTCCACCACAAAAAAGACAGCGAAAGTTAGCACTGCAAAGAGTAAAAGCAGAAAGAAAAGTACACGCACCAGGAAGAAAAAGAGTACGGTGACAACTCCGAGAGCCACAGCATCGATGCCTCCTACAGAGACCCCGAGCAACGACTCACTGACTCTTACAATCAATGAGCGTCTCATCAAGCTCATACCCAAAAGTCATAATCCTGGAGGGTTAAGAGTCAATAGTGTCAAAACTGACACAATCAACCGTAAGGCAATTTTCAGTCTAAACGAAAATTTCACATATCTTCCTATCAATAAGGAATATATTGATCAACTTGAAGGTCAGGCAAAGGAAGCTATGCCCGACACGCTTTCCGATTATATAATCGATCTTCGGGTCAGTGGCAAACCACTCTCCTACTATATCAACACCATCGATAAGCTTCCCAAAGAATATCGAACAAACATTCCTTTCGTAAGACAGGCAGACCCACTTTCACCCATCACCAAGGGTATGCAAGGGGATAACATCGCCATGTGGCATAGCCATGGAAGATATTATAAACCGGCAAACGATAGCTGGTATTGGCAACGACCGTTCCTCTTCCAGGCGGTAGAAGATACCTATACTTTAGGCTACATCCTTCCTTACGCGGTTCCAATGCTTGAAAATGCAGGGGCATATGTCTTGCTGCCACGTGAAAGAGACATTAATCCTATTGAGGTGATAGTCGACAATGACCAGCCAGAAGAAGGCTCTGTATTATATTCTCAGAACACGTATTTTGAAACCAACGGTCATCAAAAATGGGAAACGGGCGAAGGAGAGGCTTTCATCTATGACCTCCCGGATTTCCGTGATACAGAAAACCCTTTTGAAAACGGAACATATCGAGTGGTCAAAACTACAAAAAGCGGCAGTCCTTCTACAGCCTCATGGATTGCGGAGTTTCCTGAATCACGAGATTATGCAGTCTATGTGAGCTATAAGTCACTTCCAAATTCAGCCGAAGATGCCCGCTATACTATTAATTATGATGGTGGCTCTGAGGATATTCTTGTTAATCAGAAGATGGGTGGTGGCACATGGATATATCTTGGCACATATCCTTTTGCCGAAGGCTATGACGAGGAAAATCCTACTGTAGTGCTTACAAGCCGTTCCGAAAAAGGTGGAGAGACTGTTGTCACGGCAGATGCAGTCAAGATTGGTGGTGGCATGGGTAATATAGCGCGTTCTCCTAAGAGGAGCGATGTGCTTTGGAACAATGTAATTCAAACCTATGACACGGATTCCATCTCTGTTGATGATATAGTGGCCGATATAGCTGCATCATCAGACCGTCCGATAGCAGCAGATAATCCTTTCAGGAAAGAAGAGATCCAAAAAGCTCTGAATACAGAACCGATATTCAAGACTTCAGGACTCCCTCGTTGGCTTGAAGGAGCAAGATACTGGCTCCAATGGGCAGGCATGCCTGATTCTATTTATGCTCCCTACGCGGGAACAGACGATTATAAGGATGACTACACTAGCCGCGGACTTTGGGTCAATTATCTTGCAGGAGGATCTCGTGTTCTGCCAAAAGAAAAAGGTCTTGGGATTCCTATTGATGCCACTATGGCTCTTCATAGCGACGCAGGAAAGCGTGCTGACGACTCTTTCGTGGGAACACTTGGAATATATTTCACTAATGGAAATGTCAATTATGCCGACGGTACGCCCCGAAAGAACTCCCGAACCATGACTGATATGCTTATGCGCCAGATCACAGGAGATATCAGGGCAAAATATGAGCCGGAATGGACTCGTCGCCCTATGTGGGATAAATCCTACGTTGAGGCGAGAGTGCCTGAAGTTCCGACAACACTTATAGAACTCCTTAGCCATCAAAATTTTGCAGATATGCAGTATGGCAATGATCCAAGATTCAGGTTTACTGTTGGTAGGGCAATCTACAAGGCATTGGCTCGATTCATTGGAGAAAGAAAAGACCGGAAAGTTGTGATTCAACCGCTGCCTGTGAAGGATTTTGCCATTCAAAAAACTGGCAAAACTACTTACCGGCTGTCCTGGCAACCTACACCTGACGAACTTGAGCCTACTGCGATGCCGACAGGATACATAGTGATGGAAAGAAGTGGCGACGATATGAGTTTCCATAAAATAGGAGAAACTTCAAAGCCTCATTTTGATATTCAGGCAGAGGATGATGACATACACTCTTTCAAAATCATTGCTTTCAATGAAGGTGGACGATCTTTCCCCTCTGAGATTCTTGCCTTCCGACATGAAAATAATGATCCTCACCCGGTCTTGATTGTCAATGGGTTCACTCGTATAAGTGCTCCGTCAGTAGTGACAGAGGAGAATTATGCCGGGTTTGACACATCCAACGATTTCGGTGTTCCTTACATAAAAGATGTTTCTTTCACTGGTTATCAGACAGAATTCCATAGAAGTGCCGGGGAAGGTTTTGGAAAAAGCAGTGATAAATATGTTGCTTCAGTGATAGCGGGAAATACATTTGACTATCCGTCTCTACATGGTGAATCCATTGCGGAAGCAGGCCGGGGATTTGTAAGTACAAGTTTAGGTGCAGTAGAAAATGGCAGTGTCAATCTCTCAAATTTCAAAACTGTCGATTTGATTCTTGGCAAACAGAAAGCTACCACGATAGGAAGAGGAAACAATGGAGCTGATTTTATAGCATTCCCCAAAAAGCTTCGTAATGCCCTGACAGGATTTCTGGAAAAAGGTGGTGACTTGATTGTCAGTGGACAATATGTTGCAAGTGATCTTCGCGACACTCGCAGCGACAATGACGCTGCTCGCTGGGGAGAGGAAGTGCTTTGTATAACTATTCCTGACTCCATACCTCCGACAATCGGAGGTAAAATCGATGGAATGGCAGCCCCGCTTAAATCTTCTCTCGAAAGCAGACGCTATGCTTACTCCAACACCCTCAATGAAAATTGCTATATCGTAGAGCACCCTGATGCTATAATAGCAACGCCCAAAGCAGATGAATCTGCCACATTCCTGCGTTTCAGCGACACTGATGCTGCAGCCGGTCTTCTGATACGGGATGGCAAATCTCGTCGTGCAGTTATGAGTGTGCCATTTGAGTCTATCACTGATTCCAATCAGCGTAATCTTCTCATGAAAGAACTACTTGATTGGGTAGAGAAGTAATTAAGAATTGAGAACCTTGATTTGAGAAATATATTTCGATGATACAGTTTGAAAATATAAGCCAACTTAGGGAAGAGATTTTCCGTAACGGACTTGATCAGTTTATCTTTGTTAAGCTTGGCAATAAGGAGGTCCGAATGTATCCTAACTCTGAAAAAAGGATGCGTGAACTAACTGAAATTTGTGATGTGCCACTGACGTATGCTTGGTATCGTGAAGTGGCAGACGATGGATCGGTTAGCAACCATCCTACTATAGACTATCAGCTTGGTTCGATGCGTGATGACTTTGACTTCGGCTCTGTTGTGCTTCTCAATGCGGCAGATGCTCTCAATGCCTCTGAAGATTTTGAAAAGGAACACGATGAACTTCCCGATGGTGGCTGGTATGCCCTGAGGCTCCGTATGCTGACAGGCCGAGGTGCCCTCTGCATCAACGAATACCTATACGAACAGACAAAGACAGATTATCGCAAGAGTGGCGAGCAGCAGCATGATTATGTCAACCCTCGCAATGCAGATTATCAACAAGCAATGGAGAAGGTTTTCAGAGACCATCTTCATGAAATCAATGCTCTTGTGAGAGATCCCAAACCAGCTGATGTCGGGTCAGCCTACTTTGCCGCAGAGGCAAGTGTTGTGATTCCCGTGCGCAACAGAGTTTCCACTATTATGGATGCCGTGGGCTCCGCACTTGCTCAATTGACAGACTTTCCATTCAATGTCATAGTTGTTGACAATGGTAGCACAGATGGTACGCGGCAAGCCCTTCTTTCCGTACCTGATCCTCGTCTTCACGTGATTCTTGTCGATGAGGAAGAAGGCCTTGGCATTGGTGGTTGTTGGAACAAGGCTATCCAATCAGAAATGTGTGGCCGTTTTGCTGTCCAACTTGACTCTGACGACGTATATTCTGGAAGCGATACCCTTCAGAAAATCGTAGATAAATTCTATGAAGAGAATTGTGCTATGGTGGTCGGAAGTTACACACTCACAGACTTTGACTTGAATCCTATCCCACCCGGACTTATTGCTCACAAGGAATGGACCGATGAAAATGGAGCAAATAATGCCTTACGAATAAATGGATTCGGAGCTCCGAGAGCATTTTATACCCCAATTGTGAGGGAGATTCTTTTCCCGAATGTGTCTTATGGAGAAGACTACGCAATGGCTTTGCGTGTATCAAGGACATGGAAAGTCGGAAGAATTTTCGATTCTATCTACAACTGTCGGCGTTGGGGTGGAAACAGTGATGCGGCTCTTTCAATAGAGAAGACTAACGAGAATAACATTTATAAGGATTTCCTACGCACGATAGAGCTTCTTGCGCGTATCCACGACAATATGGACGACCTCCCGTTCTAAGTTATGCATTTTGCCTATGTTAGAATTTATAGATTCGCAATTGGAGGAATGGCCTCTTGCAAGGGAGAATTATCAAGCTCTTGGTAAGACCGAACGCAGGAGCATGCAGTTGGGTGATCTTACTGTGGGTATCCAACATAATCCGGCCAGGATTGTGTCGACCGCTGCGAAGACTGATGCAAAAACGCTTGCGGAGCGCCCATGCTTCCTATGCGCTAAAAACCGACCTCCCCAACAAGTAGGATTTGAAATTGCTGACGGATGGGAGTTGCTGCTCAACCCCTATCCTATTTTCCCGACTCATTTCACAATTGTTAGCACTACGCATCAACCGCAGGAAGGGCTACCTCTTGATATGGTGACTATGGCAGAACGCCTTCCGGGACATACAGTGTTTTTCAATGGTAAACGTGCCGGAGCTTCATGTCCTGATCATCTTCATTGCCAAGCTGTAAAGACGCATGAACTTCCATTGATGCAATTGATAGAGAAAAAGCATTGTCTCGAAGCTGGAAGAGTGGCTTCTCACAAAAGTCTAAATCTCGATATGCCGTTTGGATTCGTCAGCATTATTATTACTCCCGATCTTGACGGAATGTCGGAATTGGCTGCTATCGAAGACACTATTGGAAAAGAGTATATCAAGGAAGGAAAATTGAATGCATTTGTGTGGATTGATTCAGATGGCCTATTAAGAATCTGCGCTGTGCGTCGACCGATGCACCGCCCTTCTTGTTATGGCTCGGAAGAAGGTAAGCACTTGATTTCTCCAGGTTGCATCGACATGACTGGTGTCCTCATAGCTCCTCTGAAGAAAGATTATGACGAATTGACTGAAGAAGACGTCAGGAAGATTTATTCAGAATGTGGCGAATAAATGCTTTTTAATGCGAATTATTTGGGAATATGGAGGGAATTTGTTAATTTTGCGTGTTGAAACGGGTTATGATCAGCCATTCTTACCCCGTGGATAGAAACTGACTGATAAACGATACAATAAAATATTATCAAAATGAGAAAGAATATTGTAGCCGGCAACTGGAAAATGAACACCACTCTTGATGAGGGTGTAGAACTTGCTGATGCTGTCAACAGCGCACTTAAAGCTAAAAAAGCTAATTGCGAAGTAGTGATTTGTGTTCCTTTCACTCACTTGACTTCCGTTCACGGTGTTATTGATGCCGACCTTCTTGGCCTCGGTGCTGAAAACTGCTCTGAGCACGAAAGCGGTGCTTACACTGGTGAAGTAAGCGCTCCTATGGTGAAGAGCACAGGCGCAACTCACGTTATCCTCGGTCATAGCGAACGTCGTCAGTATTTTGGAGAGACCAACGAACAACTCCTTGCCAAGACAAAACTTGCTCTTGCTAATGGTCTTACTCCTATTTTCTGCGTAGGTGAAGTGCTTGAAGAACGTGAAAATGGCACCTACAACGATGTCGTTGCAGGTCAGGTAGAAGCTCTTTTCAGCCTTTCTCCCGAAGACTTCGCTAAGATTGTTATCGCATACGAACCGGTTTGGGCTATCGGCACTGGCAAGACTGCTACAGCTGAGCAGGCTCAAGATATGCATGCTCATATCCGTGGCGTCATCGCTGCTAAATATGGCAAAGAACTCGCTGACAACACTTCAATCCTTTATGGAGGCAGCTGCAAACCGTCAAATGCAAAGGAACTCTTTGCAAAACCTGACGTAGACGGTGGTCTCATTGGTGGTGCAGCTCTCAAGGCTGATTCCTTCATGGGAATCGTCGAAGCTTTTGACTGATTGGCGTTGTTCGTTCTGCGTTATACGTTTTGCGTGTGACGATATAGGCTTCATCAACTACACATCAAATTGAATAGACAAGAGTATCAAAATAATTTGATATTATGAGATACAATTTCTGCACATATATCAAGATGCTCATACCGGCTGCTATGATGTCGGTATGGGCATTGTCTGCTTTTGCAGATGGTCCGGAATATGAAAATATTGTGGAGCGTATAGAGGCCGAATCGAACGGAAATGTCATAATCGAGATAGATGAAGAGCTTCTCGAAAAGATTCTGACCGACCCGGGAGTTGCAATAAAGAAAAAAGAGACAAGAGATCCGAATGCTCTCCGTAATGGCTTTCGGATTCAGGTTTTCAGCGACGGACGCAATCAAAGTTCGCTTGAGGCGCGTGCAAAAGCACGTGGTAACGCAATCGTTGCCCGTTTCCCTAAATATAGAGGACAAGTATACACCTTTTCAAGTGCTCCAAACTGGTACACAAGAATAGGCAACTTCCGAAATGAGGAAGAGGCTCAAAAAGCCCTTGACGAACTTAAACGCTCATTTCCAAATTTCAGTTCGGAAATGCGTGTCGTGAAATCTAAAATCAACGTGAGATGATGAAGATAGAACACGATGAGAAATTGATAGCCGAAATAGCAGATCATTACAGAGCAATACTCCGGCTCATCGGTGAAGATCCTGAAAGGGAGGGACTTCTAAAGACTCCAGAGCGTGCTGCAAAAGCTCTTGTAGATATCACTCAAGGCTACCGCCAGAATCCTTTGGAGATTGCAAGAAAAGCAATCTTTGAGCATGGCGGTTCTAAAATCGTGATTGTAAAAGACATCGAGTTCTACAGCATGTGCGAGCACCACATCCTTCCATTCTTCGGAAAGATTGCCATTGGATATATTCCGAAGGGGAAAATGATTGGGCTTTCTAAACTTGCACGTATTGTTGAGTCTTTTGCAAGACGCCTTCAAGTGCAAGAGAGATTGACTGCACAAGTATGCATGCTTCTTGCTGAGGCCATGCCTACCGATGGAGTCATTGTGACGTGCAATGCCGAACACCTTTGCATGAAAATGCGTGGTGTTGAGAAGCAAGACAGCAGTACCACGACTATTGACTACTGCGGAAAATTTGAAAAGGAACCGGCTCTTCGTGAAGAGTTTATCCGGCTCCTGAATGAAGTTGTTTAGATTCGTAAGTTTAAACCACCTAAATTATTAATCTCAAATAGTTTTATTGATATGTTAAAGATAATTAGCTTGGTGTTTGTATGTTTAGAACTTCTTTTATTCTTTGTGGAGTCTGACCTCTTCTCTTGGAATAATCCTCCATCTGATCATCGCCGACACAACCAATGGTAAAATAACGGGCATCCGGATGTGAGATGTAAAGGCCGCTGACTGTTGATGAAGGTATCATGGCCCCATTCTCTGTCACCTTTACTCTTTCTTGACTTTCCGGCAAAAGCAAATTGAAAATTTCAATATTTAGCAATTGGTCCGGAAGCATAGGATAACCCATTGCTGGGCGGATTCCTTCGAATTCGCCTCGAAGAATGCGTGGAATTTCCAATTCCTCATTAGTCGCATATCCCCAATAATCCTTTCTTACGTAATAATGCATCAATTCTGATGATGCCTCAGCTAATCGGTCAGCCAGGGACTGAAGCAACAAGGCATTATAAGAATCACCCTCATTCTCATATCTAATTCTTTCAGATTCGATATAGCTTCCCGCTCCTGCTATGAAAATGCCGACATAGTCACCTTCAGGATTCAAATAATCGCAAAGAGACAGATGTTTCGAACCTGCTGTCTGCTGGCGAAGCAATGGAATAGTGTGTCCATCCATGGCTATATCATCACCATTCACTGTAGTTTTTACAAAACGTACCATTCCAAAACCATCATACTTTCCATCTTTTGCAAGCTTAAATAGACATTTACGGGCATCTTCAAGAAGCTTTACAGCCTCGACATCGCAACATCCGCACGAACATCCTTTATCATGCATGCCCCATGCATGGAGCAGCATCTTCCAATTGATAAGACCTTCAAGTTCATCAATAGAGAACTTCCTGACTATTATCCTGTCAGTTCCCGATTTCGGAACAATAGTAGGATAATAAGAAGGACGCCCTTTTCTTCCTAAGGCACGGGCTTCTTCTATAGGCACAATCTCCTTGTTGCTGTTTGAGAAAGAAGCCCGTAATTGTGACTGGTTCTCCTTAAGGGCTTCGATAAATTCATCTTTGTCTTGGGTATTTAACAGCGTAGATGCAACGATCGGATTTTGTGAGGCATCTTTCATATGCACTACAGGACCATCATACACGGGAGCAATCTTAAGAGCTGTATGAAGAGGAGATGTTGTGGCTCCCCCGATAAGCAGAGGAGTGTCAAGACCTGCCGTTTTTAATGCCTTTGCAGTCTCAGTCATCTCAGCAAGAGAGGGAGTGATAAGTCCTGACAGGCAAATTATGTCCGGCTTTTCTTCCAGTGCAACCTTGACTATATCTTCAGCAGGTACCATTACGCCAAGATCGATAACCTCAAAATTATTGCATGAAAGCACTATCGAGACTATGTTCTTGCCAATATCATGCACATCACCTTTTACTGTGGCAAGCAATACCTTTCCGGCTTTTTTTCCATCCGATTTTGAAGCATCGGCAAGCAAAAGTGGTTCAAGATGATCTACTGCCATTTTCATTACCCTTGCTGTCTTGACCACCTGTGGAAGAAACATCTTTCCTTCGCCAAAAAGCTCCCCGACTCGCTTCATTCCATTCATAAGCGGGCCCTCGACTATATCCACAGCTTTCATATACTTGGATATCTCATCCAAATCAGAAAAAAGATGCTCGGAACGCCCGGTAATGATTGCCTCTTCAATACGATGCTCTACCGGTACACTCAAGTCACGCTCACCTGAGACTGCATTTTGACTCTTAGAAGCTACTTCTTTTGTTGCATAGTCTGCAAGAAGGTCAGAAGCCTCCAAATTGCGGGCAAGCACCACATCTTCTATCAAAGACCGTAACTCCGGATCTATCTCATCATAAGTGAGAGCTGATGCCGGATTCATAATTGCCATATCAAGTCCGGCTGAAATCGCATGGTAAAGAAAAACGGTATGCATGGCTTCACGCAAGGCATTTCTGCCTCTGAAGGCAAAGGATAGATTGCTTATCCCTCCACTGGTGCGGGCACCGGGAAGGTTATTTTTCACCCACCTGACCGCCTCAATAAAGTCTATGCCGTATCTGGAATGCTCTTCAAGGCCGGTCGCAACAGCCATCACATTGACATCAAAGATTATATCGTCGCCGATATAGCCACACTTCTCGGTCAAAATGCGATAAGCTCTATCGCATACCTCTATTTTTCTTTCATACGTGTCAGCCTGACCTTTCTCATCGAATGCCATTACAATGACGGCCGCGCCAAGTTCACGGATATGTCTTGCTTTTCGAATAAAACTTTCCTCTCCCTCTTTGAGAGAAATAGAGTTGACTATTGATTTGCCCTGCAAATTCTTAAGCGCAGATTCCACAACATCCCAGTTGGAGGAATCAACCATTACAGGCACTTTCGCCACCTCCGGTTCGGAAGCATAAAGACGCAAGAAATGCGTCATTTCTTCTGCAGCATTAAGCAGAGGGTCATCCATGTTGATATCCAACACCATCGCGCCATCCTCAACTTGCTTAGCGGCTATACTCAATGCTTCATCATAATTTTTTTCCTTGATCAGACGCAGGAATTTACGAGAACCGGCCACATTGCACCGCTCCCCCACCACAAGGAAATTATTTTCCTGACGAACCTCTACCCTTTCCAGACCGGAAATGCGAAGTGCCTTGTCAAGACAACGAGGAGCATATGGAGATGCTGAATCTACTGCTTCGCGTAAAGCTGAAATATGAGCTGGAGTTGTGCCGCAACAGCCTCCCAAAATGTTGACAGCTCTCTCTTTAATCAGAGGAGAAATTTCTGAGACAAACCTTTCCGGGGTTAAATCATATTGCCCCAAAGCGTCCGGGAGCCCGGCATTCGGGTGCGTCGAAATAAAATGGGCAGTAGATTTCGATAGTTCCCTCACAGCCGGTATAATATCCTTGGGGCCAAAACTGCAATTCAATCCAAGACTAACTACACAAGGATATTCCTCTACAGATGTAGCGAATGCTTGAAGTGTCTGCCCGCTGAGTGTTCGCCCGCTTTTGTCAGAGACGGTGGCAGAAATCATTATGGGTAGCTTCTTGCCAACCCCTTCCATCACATTATGGGCGGCATCAAGGCCGGCTTTCAAATTCAGAGTATCAAAGACGGTTTCAAACAGTATTATGTCTACACCCCCCTCAATCAGACCTTCTATCTGATCATGATAAGCATAATATAGTTCGTCGTAAGTCACGTTGCGCCCTGCCGGATCAGATACATCCGGACTCATGGTAGCAGATTTATTTGTCGGACCAACTGATCCGGCTACAAGAGGCCTCCCACCCCATACTCGCGACGAAGCCTCTTCTGCAGCCCTACGAGCAATCGAACCACCTGCTTTGTTTATTTCTCTCACCAGTCCTGGCACTACATCAAGGTTATAATCGGCAAGGGAAATAGCATTTGCATTGAAGGTATCTGTACTGATGATGTCAGCCCCGGCATCTAAATATTCCTTATGAATTTCCTTGATAACATCAGGTTTTGTAATACACAGAATATCATTGCAGCCTGTAAGGGATGAAGAGTGATGAGCAAACCTGTCACCACGAAAATCCGCATCAGCTAATCCATATTTTTGAATCATTGTGCCCATAGCTCCATCAAGCACGAGCACATGATGTCTTAGTATATTTTTAAATTCTTCTATTTCTGTCATGATCAAAATATCTTTTCGGCTATTCGAGCCACTCCATCGCTGATTCCCATAGTATAGAAATGAATACCCGGGACCCCCTTCTCTATAAGTTCTTCACATTGCCTGATACACCAATCAATGCCTATTTCCTTCACCTCGCTGTCGCTTTCTGCTTCTCTGATTTGCGATGCAAGAGCCTCCGGAATGTCTGTACGGAAAATTTTAGGAAGTACTGTAAGCTGTTGCTTGCGATAGATTGGCTTGATACCGGGAATAATGGGAACGTTGATACCTTCTGCTCTGCAACGATCTACAAATTTGAAATATTTATCGTTGTCATAAAACATTTGTGTGATGAGATAATCGGCACCGTTATCTACTTTCATTTTCAAGTAATGAATATCCGAGTCCATATTTGGAGCCTCCTCATGTTTTTCCGGGTAGCAAGCCATTCCATATGAAAAAGGAGTTTCGATGCCTTGTATTGCCATATCTTCCAGACCAATACCCTTATTGAAGAGATTAATCTGGTTTTGGAGATCAGTGGCATGCTCATGATAGTTTTCCTTATTGGAATCAGATATAAACTCTCTCTTATCGTCCCCACGCAAAAGCATCAGATTGTTGATTCCCAAGAAATTTAGGTCAAGCAGCGCATATTCGGTTTCTTCCTTTGTAAAACCCCGGCATATAATATGAGGCACCGGAATAAGACCGTATCTGTTTTGGATGGCTGCAGCAATAGCTACAGTTCCAGGACGTTTGACTACACTTACACGACGATGTGTTCCATTTGGAAGCGGCTTATAGATATATTCACTATGGTGTGAAGTGATATTGACAAACTGAGGATCGAATCTTTTCAGCTTGTCGATTATATCAAACACCTTATATATACTGTTGCCTTTCAATGGAGGCAAGATTTCAAGCGAAAGAAACGGACTTTTCCTGCTTTCGATGACATCTATAATCTTTTTCATTTTTACCTGTTGTTTAATAATTGCACGCAAAGGCGCAAAGGATTAGAGAAGTGGCAAAGAAGCGGCTCCTATTAAGGCGGCATTAGCACCCTCAAGGGCTGAAATCATAAATCTAACCCGATCTCTATAAAGATGGAGAGTATGCTTGCCGAAAGCTTCCCTCATTGGATTAATGAGTAGATCTCCAGCTTTTGCCACCCCTCCGAAAAGAATGATAGCCTCAGGGTCGGTAAAAGCAGCAAACTCTGCGGCAGCTTTCCCTAAGCACGTTCCAGTGAAATCAAATACTTCTTTTGCCAGCACATCACCTTGCAAAGCAGCCTCGCATATCATTTTTGAAGTTAATTCCTCTGGTTTTATTTCTCTTAAAGATGATTGACGGTCAGATTCAGCCATCAGTCTGCGGGCAGTCTCTACAATACCTCTTGCAGAAGCGACTGTCTCCAGACAACCTTTTCTACCACATCCGCATACACGGTCTGCGGCAAACGGGAATGTGACGTGGCCAAGTTCTCCGGCAAATCCTCTTGCTCCGCTCAGCAGATGACCGTTGCAGACTACTCCACCGCCAACCCCGGTGCCAAGGGTGAGTACGATAAAATCATTCATACCGGCAGCTACGCCATATGCCTTCTCTCCTATCGCAGCAGCATTTGCATCGTTGTTGACTTTAACCGGAAGGCCAAGACGAGCCTCCATAAGATTTGCAAGTGGCACTGGAGGAGGCCAAGGAAGATTGGTGGCTCCTTCGATACTTCCTGTCGTGGCATTTGCACTGGGTGCTCCGATTCCTATTCCTACAATATCTCCTTGCAGGGAATGGCGATCGATCATTCGGCTGACGCCTTCGGCTAATTGGTCTGCCCAAACGTCGACAGAAGGTGTCTTAGTCGGAAAAGAATCCTTGTCGATAATATAGCCGGTCTTGTCAACAATGGCAAAGACTGTATTTGTTCCGCCAAGGTCAACACCAACGGTAAAAGGTGGATATAAAGGTCGTGTCTGCATAACTTCACTATCTTTTCTAAAATAAGATGTGAAATTAATAAAAGATTCTGACAATGACAAGAAGATTGCAATTATTTTTAAAAATCTGGTACAGAATAAATGTTTTATTCGACTTTTTCAGTACTTTTATTGTTATATTCGATAAAAAACTTTATAATAATCGACTATGAATGTATTGCTCAACATTATCTGGTTTGTGTTCGGTGGAGTGATGGTTGCCATTGAATACCTTATTTCAAGTATAACCATGATGATCACAATCATTGGTATACCATTCGGGTTACAGACCCTGAAGCTTGCAAAGGTTGCATTATGGCCGTTCGGCACCAAAATCACTGATGGAGCATGGCCTTCCGGTTGCCTTGCCGGAATCATGAATGTGATCTGGTGGTTTGTTGGAGGCGTGCCAATCGCTCTCACTCATCTTTTATGGGGAGTCATTTTCTGCATAACTATCGTCGGCATACCCTTCGGAATGCAACACTTCAAACTCATGAAGCTTGCCCTCTTCCCCTTCGGCAACAATGTGGAAATGTAAAAGAATAGTTTTTTAGGTCGGCTTATGAAAAAAATGAAAATATATAAGGCTACGTAAAAATTTTTTTCATAATTTTGTAAATTATGGATAAATCAGCATTCAGCATTATAAAGAGCGTATCCATTAAGAACTTCAAGTCTATAAAATCGGGTACGCTCTCCGATTGTAGACGCATAAATGTTTTGATAGGTAGACCCAATGTAGGCAAAAGTAACATTTTGGAAGCATTGGCTCTGTTTGATGTGCCATATATGATCAACACATCAACAAAATCATTAAAAAACATCATTCGCGTAGAAAACACAGCTGATTTGTTTCATAACGGCATCTCTACTTCCCCTGCAGAGATTAGTGCAGGTGACAATTCGATTAAAATTGTTCGAGGAACCAGTAATGGTGTTTCTGTGGAAATTGAGACGCAAGAACAAAGCGCAAGGTATTTATTTTCGCCGACTCTTAACATCTCCACAAAGAAAGAACCAACTATCTATCCCAATATCCTTACCTATTTCTTTCCAAAACACTTCGTTGCGGAATCCTCAAACATAGGCTTTCTTTTGCCACCTTCTGGAGGTAATCTAATGGAGATTGTTGCTAATCTCCCTGAATTAAAAGCAGCCCTTGCTGAATTGTTCCATGGCTACGGTCTGAAAATGATGTTTGATTCTGGTTCGCAACAAATTAAGGCTATGAGAGAGAATGGGCTCGACATGTTCCTTGTGCCGTTTAATTCGCTTGCAGATTCATTGCAAAGATTGATTTTTTATAAAGCCGCCATTGATAGCAACCATGGTAAAGTAATTTGTTTTGAAGAACCAGAAGCACATACGTTCCCTCCGTATATTTCAAATATAGTGGATAATGTCATTTCAGATGGAGGCAACCAATACTTTATCACTACCCATAGTCCATACGTGATGAGTTCATTGCTTGAAAGTGCAGGAGATGATTTGGCTGTTTACGTAGTCGATATGGAAGATAACGAAACCACTGTAAATCGATTAACTGATGATCAGCTTCAAAAAGCCTACGACAATGGAATAGATATGTTTTACAATATCGAAATGTATCTAAGGAAATGAACCCACATGTAGATTTTATAATTCCTGAGTGTTATATCGACACCAATCTCGTAGAGACTTTGAGTGCAACCTGCCGCCGACGGATTTATTTTAGCATGTGTTCATGAAGCACAATTAGACATATCTGAATATGGTCTGTCTCAAGTTCTAAAAGAATTTACGTCTCAGACAAAGAACGTGATGTCTAATAAAGATCCACGTTTCAAACAGCTATTCAAAGCACTGAAACCCACAAGAGAATTTATGTTGTTGCACTCTCTATTAGATTACTTTGTCAATAAAAAATATAACTCTTCAGATTCTGAATTAGCATCAATTTTCAATCAATTCCAAAAAATAATTGAATAAAGTGGTTCTTCTTCAATGCGCCGATATTTTCAAGCAGATTTGGTAGCTTCGATAAAGGAGTCTAGCGAGCTAAATGACTGTTCGGATGGCTAAGATGTCGAAGATATCAAACAATATTTATCAAGTTATTTTTTAAGATTACTTAAACCATTCAGCAGAATCATAATCTTCCTAATTGTAAAAATTGATATAGTATTCAATTTCTTTTTCTTTTGAAATGCACATTCCTGTGAGGATGATGTTCTTTTCTCATTTTCTTAAAGAAATTGAGAACAGCACTTCTCGTCCTCGCAGCCATCGCTGCGATTCGAAAGAAGAGAGCTGGCTGTAAGTAGTGTAATTGTATGTTCGTTGATTTAATATGTTGTTGAGCACTGCGGAGAGTTCGATGCGCTTGCTGAGTTTGTATATCAATTTTGTATCAAGTAGGAACACGTTTTTGTAGTTGCCCGCAGTCAGTTCGTTGCGATAGTGCTCCCCCATTATGCGCCATTCCCATTTTTGGTGTGGCATGACATTGATGAGCAATGAATTTTCCATTCCACTGAGCCATGAATTCTTAATGTCATTCCTTCGAAGCTGACTATTGGAGAAACCAATAGAATAGTCCAAACTGAGCCAGCGGAGAGGCGAACCATTGATTTTAGCCCCAACTCTCCAACCCACACTTACAGAGTTTACAGCATTGTTTTCAGATAAAAGATGCGACTCCCCACGGTTGAACGAACCATTCAGATTGGCAGACCCTCGTATGAAATCAAGCGTTTTTCCTATGCTTCCCATTGCCATCATATTCTGTCCGTCACTCTTGGCATCAGTATATGAATACACAATATAGTCCCCAAATAGTTGCTGTGCCATTGTATAAGGCAGATGCGACCATGACTGCATCACCATTGCATTTGCAAACACTCCTCTGCGAGTGTGCTTGTAGGAGAAACTTGCCGATATCCGTTGAGAAGAAGATTTGTAAAAATCATCCACTCCTTGCTTGAATGTACGGTAGTCAGTCATGATGTAACCGGGCTGTATCATGTTCAGATTCATAGGCGATCGTCCCGTTCCTCCTCGTAGTGTGACTGAAAAGCGGTTGTTCGGTTTCCAATTCATGCTCAAGGAGGGGGAGAAATAAACCTCCGAACGGTTGGAGAGAGCCTTGTCGAAGGAGTAATGAGCAAAACTCAGAGGGGCATCAAGAGTGAAATTCACTCTCTTCACCCAATATTCAAACTTTGGAGTTGCATACAATGTGAAATAGTTTGTGTTCAGTATATTCTCTGTCTCTCCAGGTATTTCTTGTGGTATTTCCGGCAATTCAGTATTGAGTGAACGCAAATATCCTTTCATCCCACCTTCCAGGCTGACTGTGATGCCTTTTATTGAGAAAGCGTATGCGGCACTCTCATGAGTGAAGAAAGCATGATCCCCGATATGCTGACTTATAATATTCCCATTCATCGAAACATTGAGTGTCTGAGGCAAAGACTCCCACTCGTTGTTACTGTTGAAAGTTACGAGATGCTTCCCATTGAAACGCTTGATCATCTTGAATTTGTTGGCTACATAGTAATCGGGCAATTTTGCTGCTTGGGTGTTAGATAATGATCCCGTCACTCCAAGCCTTACATCATCCCAGTCTATATTTGTAGAAAGCGTGTTATTAATGAACGTTGTCTTTTGATTGACTTCGTAGATAAATTTGCCTGATAACGAGTGTGAGCGGTCTTTACCATCTCTGTTTTCGTTGATGATGCGGTCTCCACTTTCAAGGAAGTATGTGGTGATGTTGGCTGCTTGCGCTGTGGCTCGATTAAAAGAATAATCAATCTGTGTCTTGAACTCTCCGTTTTTCAACTTCCAAAGACTATTTGTCGATATCAGGGCAGAGCTATTGAAGAGAGTCCGTTTTCGGCTGAGATTTGGGACTCCCGGCAGTGAAACCCCAATATAAGGACTCAGTTCCGTTCCCCTGCGGGATGAGAAGAAGTCTGTTGCCTGTGTCGAAAGATCCTCACCGATATTATTGGTCTTCAACGTAGTGATATTCTGAAAACCGGGCATGACAGCCATTGCAAATACTTCACCGTCCCAAACTGCTCCTTTCGGTTGCCAAGAATAACCACCTCCCGCATCTCCATGAAAAGTCCATGTGGCTTTTACCTTGTTTTTCAACTTGAGATTAATAGCAGCCTTGTCTGAGAAACTGATGCCGGAAAGCACCTGCATTGGCTGATGGTTTTCCATAACCTCGACTGCTCCCACATCATCATGGTTTATGCCGTTGGTAGCAATTCCATATTTGCCCCCCAAGAGATCAGAACCTTCAATGTAAAACTTGTTTATATCCTCTCCTTGATACTGGATCTTGCCGTTGCTTGCCACGTCGATTCCCGGCATACGTTTTAGCACGTCTCCGATCGAGCGGTCCTGCGCCTGTGCAAAACTCCCTACATCGTATGTGATTGTATCGCCTTGTTCGCGTATACGGTCAGCTTTCACAGCCACTTCCTTCAGCATGGTTGCGGCTGCTTCCATGATTATTGTGACTGGCAGCTGTACACTGTCGAGTTTCACTGTTTGTTTCGAAAAACTCATCATAGACACGTCAAGAGTGTATCCCTTGATTTCCGGCGTTGAAATAGAAAATTTGCCGTTGGCATCGGAAGTTGAGTACTTCTTAATCTTCCCCTCTGCATTACGAAGAATGACAGAAGCTCCGGTCAGAGGAGAATTTGAATCCTCCTCCAATACTGTGCCGGATACGTTTACCTGAGCTGCACTTGTCAATGCAGCCAATATGAAAGTAAATATGATGAGTAAATATTTCATTCGTGATAGTCAGTTTCAAGATAATCATCTGTTCCTTTATAGTCGGCATTTACATTCACCTTTCCCCCTGTCATGGCACTTATCTGTGCAGAACGATTGCGTCGGCCATGATCTCTCATTTTGAGATATGATTTCCTTTTCGTCTTATAGAGTTTATCCTCATTGATAAGAATTGGTTTGAAAGACTCATTACATTCCTGCAGACCAGTAATGATAAAACCATAATCCCCATCATCCGAGTCAGCTTTCATTATCAAGCCTGGAAGACCACAAAGTTGCCATGGTCCATCTTGCACAGGAATTTCGGGCGCAAACCATGCATTCCATTTTCGTCCATGATAATCAGTTGTGGCGAGGTTACATTCATAATCAAAGATAATAGCAGTGGAATCGCACAACTCCCATTGTTGGTCATTCATATCAACATCGTATTGATATCTATCGCCACCATTTGAATTCCAGACTGTAATAGCCTGCTTCTGAAAATCCTTTTCATTCTTGTATCTACTTTTCGCCATTAGACCTTTCTCCTCCATAATGGCAAATGCATCTTTACCCGACTCCATGAATTCGTGTAAAGCATCCGTCATGGCTTGATCAAGGATTGCTTTACCGGTAGGATCATTTTCTAAGGAATCTATGTAGAATGTCTGTGGATCATAATAGTAAGATGCTCCATTCCCTATTTGAAGAATATACGTGTGTTCCGTTATATTCTGTTCTTTCTCTGCTTTATCTTTATTATCCCTTGACTTATGCCATTCTGTAAATTGCGCTTTCAGGAATGCCTTAGGTCTTTCTTCAGCAAAAGAGGAAAGGGTGAAAACTCCAAGCAATATTAGTTTGCAGTTGAGAATCAATATTTTCATAAGTAGCTAATAAAAATTAATGCACATATAAATCCGAGATATTTTCGAGGCAG
>CAYNEZ010000039.1:0-21249 GCA_964396365.1 uncultured Sangeribacter sp.
GGTCTTTGCGATACTGAATGTCGGTGCAGTCGCGAATATTTGGCTCGGATGCATCCATCCACCATGCGTCGATGCCGAGGGGCACGTAATGGTCGTTGATCTGGCTCCAGAAGAGTTTGCGCGCATCAGGGTCATAGGCATCATAGAACGATCCCAAGTAGCCTGGTCCTACCCAGTCGCGGATGCTGTCTTGCACAGGAAGCTTGTACATCCATCCTTTCTCGTCAAACTCCTTGTAGTGGTCAGTCGTGACATAGAATTTTGGCCAAACTGAGATCATGACACGTGCATTCATATCGTGGATGGTATCCACCATACCCTTTGGGTCAGGGAAACGGGCGCGGTCAAACTCGTGGCTGCCCCATGAGTCTTCTTTCCAATGTAGCCAGTCGATCACGATATTGTCGATAGGGATACCACGACGGCGGAATTCAGCCAATGTAGTGAGCACTTCCTCCTGGGTATTATATTTTTCGCGGCTCTGCCAGTAGCCCATAGCCCATTTAGGCATGATAGGAGCCTTGCCTGTCAGTGTACGGTAGCCAGAAATGACTTCGTCCATATTATCGCCATATACGAAATAATAATCGATGCCATCCTGCATCTCACCCCACCAGCTCATCTTCATCTGTTCCTTGGGGTCGCGCGGGTTATAGGCGCGAAGGCTGCAGTATGCCACGCTTCCGTTGGGCTCCCATTCTATCTTGATGGGCACACGTTTGCCGGCTTCAAGGTTTACGGAGAATTTGAAACTGTTCGGGTTCCAGGCGGTACGCCAACGTTCCTCCACCACTTCCTTGCCGTCGATGAATACTTTCTGATAGCCCGAATAGTAGAGGATAAATTTGTATTCTCCTGTTTCAGAAGCTTCGATTTCGCCTTCATACGTCACATGGCTACCATTGAAATTGAAATTCTGAGGTAGGTTGACCACATGGGCGAGGTCTCCTCTGATGAGATGCTCAAAATAGATTGAATCTTCACGTTGCACCAAAGTTTCATCCTCAGGTTTAGCCGGGACGTAGGTGCCGGTCAGAGCACCCTCTTTCCCTTCTTTGTCGTAGAGTTTGAATACCCCTCCGAGTTGTTTGTAACCATCCGGATTACCCCAACGGCAGAGTGAGTAGCTATCCCATAATATGCCATAGTTGTCTGTGGAGACCACGAATGGTACAGATACTTTTGTGTTGTATTGATATAGTTCTTCGTTTTTTCCCTTATAGTTGAATTCATCGCTTTGGTGCTGCCCGAGACCATAGATGCCCTCATCATCGGAGAGTGATTCGAATGTCTGGCGCACGGTGTAGCCTTTAGTGCCTTCCACCTCGATCGGGGAGAATTCCCTTCCGCCGTCGGCTTCGGCAAGTATCAGCTTCCCTTCTTTATCGTAGAATTTTACATCGCCGTCTCCGAGTGATACTGTGGCGCGCACTGCTGAAGTCACAACCGACACCGTTGAATCTGTCTCTTCGATTTCAAATTTGACGTCTGTTGGGCGTTCAAGTACAGCCAGACTGGCGTCTTCGGCAAATTTATTGTCGGGAGTTGCGCTCACACGGATGATCTTGTCGCCATAGACCTGAAGGCGCACTTTCTTTACTCCTGATTCCTGAGGATTGCTGACATTGACAGTCACTCCTCCAGCTTCCTTTTTGTAGGGCCCACTGCTACATGATGCGAGAATCATTCCAGTCAGCAATATGCCCGAGATTGCAGATAGTTTCATATTTTGGTTATATTAGTTTCTATGTTGCAAAATTAATAAAAAATACCATAATATAGGTTGTCATGTATATATTATGAGTGATGTTTATTATGATGGATAGGGCAAAATTGTTAATTCGGAGGGTATAATTTGTTCTTTTCTCCAAGTTTTCAAAATATGAGTACTCAATGGAAACAAAAACTTCCACAAAAATTATCGTGATGACTTTTGTGAATGATTTTTTTATTCTAATTTTGCGTCCTAAATTAAACGTCGATGAAAGTAAAGGTTTTGTTTTTTGCGTTGGCTGTTGCAGCCGTAGCAGGATTGTGTTCCTTTGGAGATAATACTACCCAAGAGGATGGCAAAGTCGCCAAGTTAAGCGGCAAGTCAGCAAAAGAGCTTGCCGCTTCAATGCGGGCAGGTATAAATATTGGCAATACCATGGAGTGTCCCAATGGAGAAGGGGACTGGAGCATGCCTGTCAACAAGAAGTATATAGCGGCCCTTGATTCCATGGGGTTTAATGCTGTGCGCATTCCATGTGCGTGGGATGTCCATGCAAAGGATGGAGTGATTGATGAGGCATGGCTTGATAGGGTCGATGAAGTAGTAGGATGGATTGTTGAAAGAGGAATGTTCGCTATTCTCAACATTCATTGGGATAATGGTTGGATTGAAGGAGACCCTTGCAAAAATGGATTTGATCCGGCTATAAATGCCAAATTTGGATCTTACTGGAATCAGATTTCAAATAAGCTCAACCATTATGACCAGCATCTTCTCTTCTCAGGCCTTAATGAGCCACCTATAGATGATACAAACCAGCAGACCAAGGAACGCAGTATGGATGCCATCATGAAATATGAGCAGACGATGCTTGACGTGGTGCGTGCTACCGGTGGCAATAACCTTGATCGGGTCGTGGTATTGTCTGTTCCAAATACGGATATAGATTTGGGCACGGAAGGTTATTTCCATTTACCGAAAGATGTGGTAGCCGACAGAATGATGGTGGAAGCTCATTTCTATGGCCCCTATAATTTCAATATGATGACGAAGGATGAAGATTGGGGCAAGCATGCATGGTATTGGGGTAAAGACAACCATGTGGAAGGCTCCGACAGGAACAGCAGTTGGGGCGAGGAAGACTGGGTAAAAGCACAGTTCCAGAAGATGAAAGAGCATTACACCGACAAAGGAATCCCGGGAATAGCCGGAGAATACTGTGTATGTGCCAATAAAGAAGATGATCCAGGAATAGACAAGGAGAAATATTATGACTCCTTACGCTATTGGAACAAGATAGTGACTCAAGAGGCAAAGAATGCCGGAATGGTCCCATTCTACTGGGAAATTGGATTGGATATCAATCGTGCAGATGGTTCGATTATCAGACCGTATCAACTGGAAGGCGTACTCGAAGGGGTAGAGACAGGTAAATATCCATTCTGATAAATACTTGACATTAGCCTTTTCTCAATAATAATTAGACCCCGCTTCAGTTTTTCTGAAGCGGGGTCTAAGGTATTCTTAGAATAATATTTCACTTTTTCAGCGCAGGGGATAAGATTATATTTTATCATTCATATTCACCTCATTCCCCTCCTTGTCCTGATATACAGAGGGAAGGATACCAAACTCCTCTTTGAAGTATTTGCTAAAGGCTTTAGGACTGTTGAATCCCGTACGATATGCCACTTCTGACACATTTAACTGGCTTTCTCGAAGTAGCTGGGCCGCTCTCTTAAGCCTGATGATACGTATGAACTCAATCGGAGTCTTGCCAGTGATTTGCTTTATCTTTTTATATAGCTTGACCCGGCTCATGCCAAGATGTTCGCTAAGTTCCTCTACGGATAATTTGGGGCTGTCAATGTTGTCAGACACGAATTTCATCGCGTTTTCGATCAGCTTTTCATCAAGAGGGGTCACCTTGATCATTTCCGGCTCAGGCTCTATCAGAGTGCGGGTTGCCCCTTTGTCTGTAAGTTGTATGAGCCGTTTCATTCTCAGACGGAGCACATCGAGATTAAAAGGCTTTGTGATATAGTCGTCGGCTCCGATTGTCAAGCCCTCGATCTTTATCCCCAAATCATGCTTTGCTGTCAAGATTATGATAGGTATCCCTACGGTGTCAGAGGATGATTTCAATTTCCTGCATAATTCTATGCCATCCATTCCGGGCATCATAAGGTCTGTGATTATGATGTCAGGCTTTTCTCTCTGTATCGATTCAATAGCCTCCTTGCCGTCGCCTGCTGTTATCACGTCAAAATCATTTTCCAACTCAAATTTCAGCATTTCTGTCATGTCGGGATTGTCGTCTACGACGAGTGCAATCGGTAGACTACGCTCTTCTATGTAATCTTCTGCGGTTTCCGATTGCTCTTGCTGATCTTCATCTTCAGATTTTGTCTCATCATCCTGATTGTCTGCGGTGCTTTCCTCGTTAGGACTGGGTGCGGACAGATGAGTGATGGGGATTTCAATGATGAAAACGCTTCCGTATTCCACGTTGTCAGTGACCCTCACAGTACCATCGTGGAGCCTTACATATTCCTTCACCATGCTGAGTCCAATTCCACTTCCCATCTGAACTTGAGAGTCTCTCTTTTCATTTGACTGATAAAATTGGTCGAAGATCAATTCTTTATCTTTGTCAGGTATGCCGGGTCCAGAATCGGCAACTTTTATTCTCAGCATCGGAGTGTCGTCGCCTATCTGTTCCAGAGATACATCTACACGTCCATATGAAGGCGTGAATTTGAATGCATTACCCAGCAGGTTCATGAATACTTTTTCAATCTTGTCTGCGTCAAAAGCCATAATGATTTTCTCTCGGTCAGAATAGAACGAGAAGTTGACTTTCTTACGTTCAGACATTGCAGTGAAGGAATCGCATACCTGCTTGCTGAATGCCACTATGTCTGATTCCACTGCATTGAAGTTAAGACCAGCCACTTCATTCTTTCGGAAATCAAGAAGTTGGTTGACAAGAGTCAACAGCCGTTGGGCATTATCCTTGAGTAGCTTTAATCTTTTTTTCTGTCTACCCTCTTCAGTCTCCTTAATCATTTCGTCAAGTGGCGACACTATCAGGGTAAGAGGGGTTCTTAAGTCGTGGCTGATGTTGGTGAAGAACTGAAATTTCAGTTGGTTGATTTCCTCCTGTTTTTTTCTTTCCTGTTCTTTCATCCTCAGCTGGAACCGTTTCTTCTCAACACGTCGCAGTATCAAGTATATACATCCGACAATCAGCAGAAGAATAATGACATAGATGACTATTGCCCAGATTGATGTCCAGAAAGATGGTCTGACCGTGATAGGAAGTATGCCCGGTATTTCACTTTCGTAGCCGTCGTTGTTTATACCCGTCACCATTAGCCGGTAGTGTCCGGATGGAATGTTTGTGTAGGTCACACTGTGGATGCCTTGCGGAAGCTCAAGCCATTTGTCGTCGTATCCCTCCAGCTTATAGTGGAATGTTGTCTTTTCTGCCATCGCAAAGTTGTCGGTGGTGAAGAAGATAGTGAAGTCTTTAGTGCCGTGAGGGAGGTTGAGAGCTCCTCCGTCGTAAAGCGAACTTGTCATGATCGGTTCTCCCTTCACGACCTCTCCAGGCCTAACCCTCTGGTTACTGATGAAAACATCCGTAAATATAACTTTTGGATTGCTGGAGTTGTATTTGACTTCTGCAGGAATAAAGCGGTTGGCTCCATACAGGCCTCCGACGAGAATTTCCCCTGTCTGTGTCTTTGCCAGCGACCGTTGGTTGAATTCGCTGTCCATCAAACCATCCGTAACGTCGTAGTGCTTTTGTGTCAGCTCAATTTCCCCTGTCTTATCGGTGTAGTTGACTTTAATATTTGTTAGAATCCTTCCTTCTGTGATCCAAAGAGACCCTCCATTGTCTTCAATGATACCTGAAATATTATTGCTCTTCCCTCTGAAAGTTTTCACGTCGGACACGATGCCGTGCGTGCGGTCAATACATTTAAGTCCATTGGTGGTGGCAGCCCACAAGAGTCCCCTTGAGTCTTCAAGAAGTTGAGTCGTTTTCCATCCGGTCGTCTCAAATTTTTTGTTGAGATCCTTGATGTCGTGCATCTGTCCATCCGCTGGTTCATAGTAATATATACCGTCAGAATGTCCGAAATACGCTCTACTGTCGTTCGATTTAATTCCCGTATTGAAGTAGTTGGATTTAAGTCCACTGTTTTGCTGGTTAAACTGTTTCACTTCTCCAGTCTTGGGGTCATAATGAAATACTCCGGCGCCAAGTGATGCAATCCAGAGACCGTCGTTGTCATCTCCAGTGATCGACCATGCGTAGCTCAAGTCAAGCTCAGTTCCGGTCTTTACCTTTTCAAATTTCCCGTTTTTTACTTTTCTGAGGCCTCGGGAGAAAGCTCCCACGTAGAGTGTACCATCATCCGTCATCACTAAACTGGTGATTGCAGCAGGGGATTTCCCTTCAGAAGGGTCAAGCACGGGATGTTTCTCGCCTGTCGAAGTATTCCATCTCCAGAGTCCTGACCTGTCTGTGCCTACCCATACCCAATTGTTGTCAGAAGGTAGCATACAGTTTACATCCGGGAGTTCTTCCAGTATGAATTTGTGTACACAATCGTTGTGTGCCAACAATCCTTTTTTCTGAGTCCCAAGCCATACAGTGCCGGTATTATCTTCAAAGAATGTGGTGATTGTATTTCCATAAGTGACGTCTCCCGGCTTGTCGTCAGTGATGAAATAAGGACGACCTCCGATCTTTTCAATACGCTCGAGCCCATGATTGTCTCGTGCTATCCACACTTCTCCCTTATTGTCTTGATAGATGGATTTTATGGTGCCATGCTTCTCACTATCGGGTATTACCCCAGTCATCCATTTTCCCTCGTTGCTGTCGTAGATGTCAACTGCAGTAGGAGAATATACCCAGTAACGGTTGTTTTTTTCTACTAACGAAACATTGTATTTGTCTTTTCCGTTGGCTTTCAATTCAGGTCCCGGCTCGACTTGTTCTATTACTTTCAAAGTGCTTGGGTCTATCCAAGACAGACGACCACTTTGGTCTACGATGACAGGGGATCCGTATTTATTGAAAATGATATTGCAGACGTCGAAATCTTTCTCTTGATTAAATGATGATTTCTCAGCTTTTTCTGTGCCGTAAGGTATTTTGAACAATCCTTGACCTGATACTGCAAGCCATATAGAGCCATCTTTGTCAGCCTCTATGTCGTTGATCAGGCCTTCCTCGATTCCGGCTTCATTCAATATCTTCTTGATATCTCCATTTTCTGTCTGGGTCTTTGGGTCGTAGATGCCAAATCGACTTTCAGCTCTGATCCATAGACGCCCCTTAGAGTCTTCGCATATCTTGATAATATGGTCGTTGAGGAAGGTGGCGGAGTCAGGATGCTGAGTCTTTGCCGGAACAATATTGTAGCCATCATACATGCTAAGGCCCTCCGCTGTTCCTATCCATAGCAGCCCATTCCCTTGCTGATGGATGGCTGTAATCTGATGGTTGTAGTTGCCTGGAATGGATTCAAAATGTCGTCTTGGTTTGCTCCCGAATGCGGTGGTTGTGGTCAGTACAACCATTGACGCGACAGCAATGCGATATATGAGTTTTTTTAATATCATGGTGCAGTTTCGTTCGTAATAATCTGCAAAATAAACTAAACTTATCCACATATGCAACTTTTTTTAAATAGCCAAATTTTGAATATTTTGTATATTTTTATATAAATCAATGATATAAAAAGATGTGTGTTAACATTTTTAATAAGATTTATTAACATTTTTACCATATCATATAGCTATTCATCGGGCATCAGAATAAGGTTTACAAAGATTTTTTCCACCTGTATTCTATCAAAAGCTACACCATCAGACTCTGATTAACGCTGAAAGATCATAAGAAAAGGAAGACCATTTTTGGCCTTCCTTTTCTAAGTGCTTAATAATTTTTCGTTGATCAATGAGTTGATCAATGATCATTAATCGTAGATCATCAGAAAGGGTATTTGCCGAGGGCTGCCCCCTCGAAGACACCATCCAGCTGGAGGGAATTCTTTACAGAACCGTTCGAACGATTTATGTCGCCGCCAACTTCCCAGAAGAACGGGACCATACCGGCATTCTTTGATTCCTCTGTCACAACCTTTGCCCAAAGGCGCGTTGAAGCACGCCACTTGTCCTTGTCAATGCCGGGAGTGTTTTCCCGGTTGCAGCACACACAATATTCACCAGTGATGCCGGGAATACCCTTGTCGACAAAATGTTTCTTCATAAGGGCGAACTGGTCCTTGACCCAGTCTTCTTCACCCCATGTACTGTTTCGGTCGGAACCTGCAACATGATTATCCTTACCCCAATACCAGAAAGTCTTGCCCCAGTTAGCATCCTCTTCCATCATGTTGAACTGATAGGGTCCATAGAAATGTGCCTCTACCATAAGGCGGTCGGCCACTACATCTTTTGGCATCTGGAAATAACCTTCAGCAGCCAACTCGAAATTCGTATTAGGAGCCGACATCACAAGAACACGATCAAGATTGTTGCCACCTGTAGCACGCACAGCATCAAGCATAGTCTGCTCATATTTCATGATTGCGTCTATGCTCCTCTCTTTGGTTGCCTTGCTTGTCTCATCAACCGGAGGTTCGTTCATGGCGGAGAAAAGAAGATGCTGGTCGTAATGATTAAGCTTTGTAGCTATCTGAGTCCAATATGAGCCAAACTTAGCGTTGATGGCCTCGTCATAGCCCTTGGTGCAGGGATCGCCTTCGATCCATCCACTGTCCCAGTGAGTATTAAGAAGGGCATACATGCCGTTCCCTATCACCCAGCCTACCACTTCGTCGACTCTGTCAAGCCAAGCTTCATCTATCACACCATCCTTTGCATGTGCATTCCAAGCGCAAGGAATACGCACTGCATTGAAGCCCATTGCAGCAAGCGCTGACACATAGGTCTCGTTGACCGGCATACTCCAGTCTCCTTCCCCTCCGGGACATTCCATTGTGTTGCCTATATTAATGCCGGCATACATATCAGCAGCAATCTCTTTTGCACTTTTCCCATTCAGAGCCTCTACAGTTCTTGCGGCCTGACGCACTGTCACATTAGCGACAGCATCTTTGCCTACAGCAAACACGATCATTCCCTCACGTTCTTTCCCTGTATTATTGGGAGTGTAAGTGAACGACAACATACCTTCGTCAAGCCCTCGCGTACCGACTTCCTTAATCCACTCCGGCAAATTAGTGGCTGGGACTCCGGTGGCAACGTATTTGATTGTAATTGTGCCTCCATCAGGGTCAAGGTCGCCTTGCGGATCAATGCTTCTGATCTCAATCACATCCCCGGATACCTGAGTCACCTTGACGGTGGCTTTCTCCTGTCCGGCTATTACTGAGACCTCTGCCATACGGGTCTCGCCGGTAGCATTGATCTCTGCGCTTAGCTCAACAGAATATATTCCTGTTGTCAAATTTTTCACTTCCCCTATGTGGAGCCATGATGCATCGGTGGTGACTGTCGGCTTTACAGACGCTTTTATATTGAGCGTCTGAGGAGCAGTGTTTGAGAGCATCACTTCCTCCTTGACCGTCATCCCGCTACTGTCGCCCCAAGATGGCAGGGATGGACCGTCATCCTCTCCACAAGAGTTAAGGAGACTCGCAACAGCTACGGCTGCAATAAATAATAAACTTTTTAGTTTCATTGTCATGAATGTTAAATTTGAAAAAAGGTCCGGCTAAATTATGACCGGACCTTTTCGGTATTGATATTTTCTATTCAGGCTTGACGAAAGGCTCACCTGAATTCATCTTCACCTCGAATGTAACCTCGAGTGTACTTGTGAAGGTGTATTTAGGAGCCTCATCCGGGTTAAGTCCCCACGGATGGAAGAAGTATCGGCGTAGAGTGTTAGGATCGTCGCCGACACCACGGGCTATCACCTCGTCGCTGAAGCTGATCGAGCTGCCGTCAATTTTCACGTCCTTAATTATGACATCCGCATTTGGATAGTCAAGGAGAATATCCGGCACGTCAAGGAACATACCGCCGGGTCCAGCTTCCGGAACAGTACCCTCAACAGTGGCTGAGTAAGTACCATCTTTTGTGAATATTACAGGATTACTGCTTACGAATAGCGACCAATCATTGCTGAAGTAGCTGAGTGTAGCTGCATATGCAGGCTCATCACTACCTCCTCCTCCGCTTCCGGCAGTCGGAACGAAATGATATGCCATATACTCAGGCTTCTCGCTGGAGAGCGCTCCCAGCCAAACGCCGGTCACGTTGCCATACACATTCTTTTCTATGCTCAGAATGCGAAGGCTATTTTCAGCATCCACACTGAAGCTTGCCCATCCTACGAGAGAGAATGACTTGATAGGCTCAGAGAATGTGTATATACCATTGTCGCTAAGCTCATAGCTGCAATCGATTGTGGATCCGTCAGGATAAGTGAACACGGCAGAATTATCGTTGCTGTCAAGGGTCATTGAGAAGTCCTTGTATGATGCAGGATCAGGAGTGCCGAGCCAATCAGGATAGTCTTCAGGATTGCGCCACCCATTCATGAGAGATCCGTCAAGGTTAGCCCAGTCGAGAGGATTCTTGTCGGAAAGCACCCACTTGACTGAAGTGATGACAGTCTGCGACACATCTTCTTTCCATCCATCAGGAAGAGTTGGTTCCTGTGACACATCAGCTGCTTGATAATTGTCGAAATATTCTTTTGTGACGTAGTTGCCTGAAGTAGCAGTACCCTCCTTAATTCCGTCGCCAATGATCTGCATTGCTGTGTCTGAAAGATAGAGCAGCTTGCAGTCGCGGGTCTGAAGGCCATTATTGCTTGAGTTGAGAGGATACACACCGGAGAAAGCGATGGTATGATTCTCGACATCGAGAAGATAAGTGCCTTTCTCAATAACATTGCCGTCAGCATCTGTAATGGTCACATTTGCACCGTCGATGAGGTCGAAAGTGATATAGCCGTAGTTTTCGGCAGCACACATCCAGCTATTTCCTGCATAATCAGCCGCCCAATACCATCCGGCATTATCTTCTCCCTCAGAAGAAGGCACCTCACTTGGATCAATAGCATTGGCAGCGTCCCAAGGATCGGAGTCACGGTAGTTGGCATTGGTGTTTTCATTTTCCAATGCTGAGTGGAGATGATCCCAATTATAGTTCGGATTCCAATACCAGTGAGGGCCGCCCCAGTATGTGGTCTTAGTAGAGCCATCTTCAAGGACAGCGAGGTCGAGCTGCCATGTCTTACTGTGTCCTACGCCGCCGCTGATGCGCTTCCACAGATAATTGTCAACGAATTCAGCACAGAAATCATCTACGGTGAAGGTATAAGGATCGCTCCATACATATCCGCCACGAGTATTGACACCCATCTGCACTTCATAGCTTCCGTCAAATGGTATCTGAAGAGTCACCTCGCTTGTGGAACGACGTCCTTGGGGAGTCACCCATGCCACATTGTATTGTGCCGGCATGAGGCTCTTAAGATGAATGATATTGGGGTTTTGTGAATCATGCTCCACGGAGAAAGCCACGCCTTCCACGAGCTGCTCCGGCTTGATGTCGGGGTCAGGAAGGCTATATGTGTCTTCCGAACAGGACACAGCACCCATAGCTGCGGCACCAAACAAGACCGCACAGCTGATATATTTAAATGCTTTAGTCATTTTGTCGATTAGTTTTTTCGAAGATGGATATTTCTATTCGTAGACACATCATATTAACGTCACGCCTAACATAATATTATATCAAATCTTCAATGTATCAGTATTTTAACTTTTTATAACTATCAGTTGCTCCAACCCGGATTCTGCTTAAGCGTATAGCTGGAAAGCACAATCTGGTTTGTCGGGATCTGGAAGAGACCGTTTTTCTCGATGATTTTCTCTCTCTTGTAGCTGACAGATGCTTCAAGACCAGCATTCTGCACAGTTCCAGCGCAAGCACACACAGCATCGGCAAGGACATCTACACCCTGACGAAGGAGATCCCAATAGCGTATGCCCTCAAATGCAAGCTCAAGGGCGCGTTCGTTCATCACATTTTCCTTGGTCACGGGGATAGAAGCCATTCCGGCGCGAGAACGCACCTCATCAAGAGCATCTTGAGCGCTCTTAGAAGGAACACCTCCCAATTCGGCGATCATCAGGAGTACATCAGCATAGCGCATCATCACGTAGTCCTGGGAATTCTGAGTCTGGAAGTCGGCTGTGCCATCCTCCTTAGAGGCATTGTTGCCGTTGGCAAAAGCGATGGGAGAATATTTTTTGATGCAATAGCCTGTAAACTCACGCCAGTCCTTTATCGAATTTGCATAGTCGGCAGCCGCTCCGATACCTTCAGAAGCTGTATTGATTACAGAAGCTGTAAGGCGAGGATCATCGGTGGCAAATTTATTCACATAAGTCGGGCATACTGTAGCAGCACCCCAACCTTTTCCGTAGGGAGAGAAGTTAAGGCTTCTCATGCCGAGCATCACCTGCCAGCGGTTGGAATCGTTGTTGCCGTTATAATCCTGGGTAGGAGTGAATTTCTGCTGGAGCATGAACTCAGAGTTTGCCTGTCCGGCATAAGTAGATAGCTCTGGATCCCATGCATCTGCGCCAAGTGGCACGAGAGAGGCTGCGGGCCAAAGGTTCTTGAATTCGGGCACGAGTGCATAGTTGCCGCTCTTCACAATGTCGTCAAGACCATCGAGCACTTCCTGTTTTGTAAGCGTGCCTGTGGTCACTCCATCGGCAGTATATCCAAGTTCCTTGCCGTAGTAGCCGGTATAGTAGAGATATACGCGGGCAAGCATTGCTTCCATAGCATATTTTGTGATGCGGCCATTGTCGTTTTTATCCAAATTTGCATCTGCCGGAATATTGGCGATAGCATATTTCATATCCTCAACGATGGCTGCATATACCTCGGCCGGATCGCTTGGAGTGCGGTTCTCATTGATGGCTTCAAGGAATAGAGGAATGTTGCCCCACATGCGCACCATATCAAAATAGAGAAGAGCACGGATCGCACGGCACTCACCCATGTAGAGACCACGATTTTGAGATTCTCCTGTCCAGTTAATTTGGTTTTCATGGTCGCAGAGCTCGTTGCAACGGTAGACGGCTGCATAGTATACTTTCCAGTCCTGCTCAAACAGATTTTGGTCTGCCGGAGATACTGAGAGATCAAACTCATCCATGGCTTGATATCCGTAGCCGTCGTTGGCTCCGGTGCCGCCATAGCACTCATCGCTAAGCACACTTGCAGCTACCATTATTCCTACGCCTGGGGCGGAACTGATCTGTCTCCAACCATCATAGCATCCAAGGAGCGCACGCCATGCATCCCCTTCGGTCTTATAGAAGTTCTCGGTATTAGACTCCACTTTTGACTCCACGTCGAGGAAGCTTTCGGCGCAGCCCGTGGTCATCGAGACAAGGGCAGCTGCTGCGAAACCGAGAGATAATATATTTGATTTCAATATTTTCATTGTATTGGTTTTATTTAAGTTTCGCAAGAGAAACTTAGGTTATAGGGTTATAAGAGATTAGAAACCGAGATTAACACCGAAGAGAACAGTGCGAGGAGTCGGGTAATAACCTACGTCGACACCGCTGACCCATTCGGAAGTACCATAACCGATTTCAGGATCCATGCCATTGTATTTTGTGAAAGTGGCAAGATTCTGCACTTGCACGTAGAGACGTGCCTGGCTACACCATTTCTGCTTCATGATCGGAGCAAAGTCATAGCCGAAGGTAAGGTTGCTCAGACGAAGGAAATCACCATTGTGAAGGAAAAGGTCGGAGAATGCACAGTTGATCATACCGTTGGTGACACGAGGGATGCGGTCAGAAGTGCCCTCACCGGTCCAGCGGCCAAGAATTTCAGTGGTGTAGTTTGCCTTCTGATTGGCATAATTACGGTAGCTCTGCACGAGCTTATTGCCTGCCACGCCTGTAGCCACGAGTCCGAGGTCGAAGTTCTTCCAATTGAGGTTGATATTGAAACCGTAAGTGAACTTAGGCACACCGTTACCGAGGTCGATCTTATCATCATCGTTGATGACACCATCATGGTTCTGGTCTACGAATCTTACGTCGCCAGGCTTGACATTTGCCTGGAGCACACCGTTGCCGGCAGCAATCCATTCGTCAATCTCTCTCTGATTCTGGAAGAGGCCTGCAGTCTCAAAGCCCCACCAGTAGCCAATAGCATGACCGTTTTCAGCGCGATAAAACTCGGTGGAGTTATCGTAGAGCATATTGGTCAGACCATGGATGATGCCGTCTTCAGTCGGAATCGAGCCTACTTTGTTTTTATTATATGTGAAGTTGGCTCCGATGCTGTAGGCAAAGTCTTTTCCGATCACGTCGTTCCAGTTGAGTGCGATTTCCACACCCGAGTTGATTACGTCGCCACCATTTATATAAGGAGCCCCTGCACCGGCTGTAGCAAGGATAGGTGCTTCTACGAGCCAGTCTTTGGTGGTCTTACGATACCAGTCAAAATTCAGGTGAAGGCGGCTTGAGAGAAGTGCTGCATCAAAACCGAAGTCAATCTGCTCTGAAGTCTCCCATGTAAGGTCGGCATTGCCAAGTCGGTTGGGATACGCACCCCAGTTGGCACCAAGGATAGTAGAGTAATCGGTGTAGCTGCCGCCTTCTCCGAAATACTCACCGAAGAAATAGTGTGTGTTGGTGACCTTGACAGGAGCAAGATACATATAGTTGGAGATATTCTGGTTTCCGACACGGCCCCAGCTTCCACGTATCTTCAGGAAGTCGAGCCATTCATGGGTAGATTCCATAAACTCTTCGCTTGAGATGTTCCAGCCTGCAGAAACAGATGGGAATGTACCGAAACGATGACCACGGGCAAACTTGGAAGACCCGTCACCACGCACAGTGACATTGATCATGTATTTCTCACGCCAGTTCCATCCAATACGTCCGAAATAGCTGACGGAGCGGCTTACATCGTGAGGGCTGCCTCCGGCACTAAGGCCGTCGGCTGTAGTGGCAGCAGTTCCGTTGTTGACCCAAGCATACGGCCAAGTGTCGAACCCTTCCTTGAGGTCTCTCTGTCCGGCGTATACTGAAGAGCCTTCATAGCGGTAAGCTTCCATACCGAGCATTGCGTTGAATGCATGGTCCTTGATATTAAAATCATATGAAATGGTATTGGTCCAAGTCATTCCGAGTCCACGGCTCATGCTTTGGCTTACCGACGTATGCTGATTGTAGTTATATATAGAGAATTGGTAAATGGGGGTGAATCCACGATATTCTGATGAACTTGCCACCGCACCGAATACTGTACGCAGCTTAAGGTTCTTGATAGGTTCGACCTGCGCATAGACATTCCCTGAGAAGGTAGTGCTCTTATTGTCGCTGTTGTTAGTGGTCATCATAGAACCGTAGGGGTTGCCGGCAGCATTGTCCCAATCGTTGTTGGTGGTGTCATAGAAAGCACCGTCGTTGCCATAGACAGGGATAAGGGGTGAGACTCCGAAGGCACCGCGGAGAGAGTTGTTGTATTGGTTGCCAACTCCGATGCCATGATTCTTCTTATATACGAAGCTTACCTGCTCGCCGACAGTTACGATCCCCCCGAAGAGCTTATGGTCAGAGTTGATACGGAAATTATAGCGGGAATAGTCAGAGACTTTGCTGCCGCCTCCGATGCCTTCCTGATTAAGATATCCTATGCTCATAGCATAGTTGCTTGTAGCATTGCCGCCTGTCACGCCTATTGTATAGCTTTGGGTTGCAGCATTTTTCTTAAACATTTGGTTAGTCCAATCAGTGTCATATACACCCAGACGATTTCCTTCGGCATCAGTGCGCCAGATAGAAGACATTCCCTCCCAATTGTATGGATCGGAATTGTCGGCGATCTGCTGCTCATCCATTATGGTCATATATTCACGAGCGTTGAGCATCTGCACCTTGTGGGCAACATTCTGGATGCCGTAATAGCCATCGAAAGTAACTTTTGTGCGTCCTTCGCGACCTTTCTTGGTAGTGACGAGCACCACACCATTGGCAGCCTGCGCACCATAGATTGCAGCTGAGGCAGCATCCTTGAGCACGTCGATACTCTCAATGTCGGCAGGATTAAGAGTTGAAATATCGCCTCCGACTCCATCGATAAGATAGAGGGGACCGGCATTACCGATGGTGCCGAGACCGCGGATGCGTACCTTCATGCTTTCACCAGGCTGGCCGGAGTTTGAACTGATATTGACACCCGGGAGCTGGCCCTGCATAGCCTGAAGGGGAGAGTTGGTGTTCATCTTCAGGATGTCGGCACCTTCCATCTGGGAAGTGGCACCTGTAAGAAGTTTTTTCTTCTGAACGCCGTAGCCAATCACTACGAGATCATCAAGAGCGCTGCTGTCGTCGAGAAGAGCTACATCAATGCGCGGAGAATCGACCTTTATTTCTCTCTGTTGCATTCCTACATAAGAGAAAACAAGGGTTGCACCCCTCTGCGCCTCAATACTGTAGTTGCCGTCAAAGTCGGTCGCAGTGCCGACCTTGGAATTTTTCACCATGACGGTGACGCCGATAAGTGGTTCACCATCAGCGGCAGAAGTCACAGTGCCCTTCACCAGCATAGACTGCGCATTTGCCAGGCCTATGCTTCCGAGAAGACAGCAAATCACGACCGCCATACGCAAGAACCGCGTCTTGCACAAGTTTCTGATCTTCATTTACTTGATTTTTAGGTTGGTTTATAATTGAAATTTTGTAGGCTAAAATAAGGGTTATTGGGTTATGATGGGAGAGGGGGTGTAATGCTAATAAATCTTAACGAATGCAAAGATAGGATAAAAATGCGATTGAATTATTTTATCCCGATAAAATTATAGCAATCTTTTGTTGCCATATTCAAAAAACCAGGGTAAGTAATGTTAAGACAAAGGGTAAGTTTTGATAAGTTGGTCTTGTATAATCCACTGATTATATTCTAAATGCATTGATTGTGCCAGACGTGAAATTTTATCATTAGTTTGGAGTTACGATAATATTTTATTTACTTTGCGAATAAATTCTATATCATGATGCGAAGAATTCTTCTTGCCATAGTCTACATACTGCTGATGATTTCACCGGTCTCTGCCCAGCCAGAGACTCTGACCCTACGCCACATCAGCCAGACAAAGGGACTCCCCAACAATCATATCACTGAGTTATACAAAGATTCAAGAGGATTCTTGTGGATAGGATCGGCAGCCGGGCTATTCAGATATGACGGATATTCCACACGCAAGGTGACTGACATGGTGGGAAAACGCACCGGAGTATTGAGCGAACAGATACTCCGTATCCAAGAAGACGCAGTGGGCAGACTGTGGGTGCAAAGTGAATCTTATCATGCCATCTATGATCCTGTGACAAATACGCTAACCGATTGGATTTCTGAGTTTATAGAAAAATGTGGAATTGAAGGGTATGTGACAGCTGTTTTTTCCGATGAAAACGGTGATATTTGGCTTGCTACCCAGCAAGACGCACTTTATAGGATCCGAATCAAAGAAAACAAAGCGGAAAAAGCATCCGGTGTGTCATTGACCGACAAGACCATCTGCAGTTTGGCAACGAGTCGAGGAAAGATAATCGGAGTGACCACCACAGGTGCTCTTTTAGAAACAGATCCAAACACTATGAAGATGCGGTTTATCTCAAATGGCCCGTATGACACAAAGACGGATCCTTCCCATCACCTGATATATGCTGACAAATTAGAAAGGCTGTGGATCACCAACAATGAAAGGATGTTTCTCTACGACCTTAAAAGCAACTCTTGGCAAAATTCGTTGCTTCCAAATCAAGGATATTTCGGGGTTGTGAAAAAGATCTACAATGATTCTAAAGGAAACCTTTGGATAGCTCGCGATCATCATGGTATAGAAAAATTGGAATTCATTGATGATAAATACCAAATCTTGCCAGTAGCCACTGGTGGAGATTTCATTCCACGATCTACCGTGTCTTCCATTCTTGAGGATGAAAACGGCACTCTTTTGTTTGGAACTTACAAACTTGGGTTATATTCCTACAATGAAAGTGTGAATAAATTCAAGACTGAAGGATTCCCAAATCTTGATAAGCAACCAGATGTCAACTGTATGATCACGACTCCAGACGGCACCGTTTGGATAGGAACCGACAACTCGGGGCTTTGGACGTGGCATCCCAAAAGCAATCAACATAACCAAATTCCTGATGCCACCGAAGCAACTCCAAGCGCAATCACATCTCTCGCTGGTTCGCATGATGGGGAAATATACATAGGCAAGTTTGCCAAAGGTCTGTTCAGATATAATGATGGGCAGGTGGTGTTTCATAAAACAGACAGTGAAATCGATCGATCTTACGTCTGGAGTATGGACTTTGACAAAAAAGGAATCCTTTGGATCGGTACACTTGGGAATGGAGTGTTCCGATATGATATAAAAAATGGAGCGACAGAACATTTTACCAATTCCAATTCACAGCTCAAAAGTGACTACATAATCTCGGTGTTGCCTTCAAAAGACGGGAATATATATTTTGGCACATCGGGGGGAGTATGTTGTTATAATTCTGCCGCCAAGAGCATTAATCCGGTCAGCATAGATGATGATCCAAGCCTGAGCAACAGCAAAATCATGCAGATTATCGAAGATACCCGTGGACTTCTTTGGATTTCGACTACGTCGGGACTAAAGGTGCTTGACAGAAAGAGAGAGAAAGTGCATGATATACCTAATTCGGAATCATCGTTTGGAGCCGATGTGCTTGGCATAATCGAAGACAATGGCGGTGGCATATGGGTCAGCAACAGCTCAAGGCTTACTAATTTTAAGGTGAACTACGATGAGACCTCCGGAAATTTGGAAGTGACACGCATGGAATATGACAGACAGTCGGGACTTCCGGAATGCGATTTCAACCAAAGGTCGTTTGTCAAACTGCAAGACGGCAGCATTGCCGTAGGGGATCCATTCGGCATCATACATTTCAACCCCAGCGACATACGGATGAATGTCAACAAACCGAGAGTGATCTTCACTGATCTCTATATGGACAACAAACCTATAGATGCAGGTGAAAAAATTGATGGACGTGTGGCATTGAAAAAGGCAATTTTCTCCGGTGAAAGAATTGAATTCAATCATAATCCTAAGGAATTTACCGTATTCTTTACTTCTGATAATTATGCACTTCCGGAAAAGACTCGTTTCAAATATCGGCTGGAAGGATACTCAAATCAATGGACAGAGTGTCCGGAGGGTATCAACTATGTGACATACACCAACCTATCTCCGGGGAACTATCGTCTGCATGTCGTAGCAATCAATGAAGATGGATATGAGAGTGAGACTCCGGCCACGCTTGACATCAAGATACATCACTCCTTCTGGGGTTCTCCATGGGCATGGATAATATACGCATTGATTGCAGCCGCTTTCGTATGGCTCATCGTAATGATTGCCGGGAAACGCGAACGTCGCATTCTTGAACAACGCACACAAAAAGAGAATCAGCGGAAACAAGAAGAGCTCAACCAGTTAAAATTTAAGTTTTTCACGAATGTCAGCCATGATCTGAGGACACCACTTACGCTTATAGTATCCCCTTTGGAAGACATGATAAAAGAGTCTACGGACGACAGACAGAGCAAGCGTCTCAACCAGATGCGGAATAATGTCTTGCGACTGCTCTCGCTCGTCAATCAATTGCTTGATTTCAGGAAATCTGAGGAGGCTGACCTGCACCTGAGTCCGTCGGAAGGAGACATTGTGGCATTCGCCCGCAATGTCTGCACCTCTTTCGTAAGCCTCTCTGACAGAAAAAACATTAATCTGACTTTTTATTCTTCAGAGCCGCGAATCGAATTATTGTTTGATGAAGACAAGATGGAGAAAATCTTCATGAATCTTCTTGGGAATGCCTTTAAGTTTACGCCTGCAGGAGGACGTATAGACGTGGCAATCGAGTTGAGTGGAAATGACAATTCCAAACTACGCATACAGGTGTCTGACACCGGAATAGGAATAAAGGACAAAGACAAGGCGCACATCTTCGAACGTTTCTATCAGGTAGACGATGACGGGGAGTCGCATCCCGGCACAGGAAGCGGCATCGGACTCAGCATGGTCAGTGAATATGTAAAGCTCCATGACGGCAAAATACGAGTGGCCGACAATGTGGAGCGAGGAAGTGTCTTCATCATTGAGATTCCAATTCGCCATAGCGAGAGCAGTCAGTCTTCAGGGGTAGTATTGACTCCATCAGTCAATTTCGGCAAAGCGACAACTACGATTGCATCCGAAAGTATTGTCGACAAGCAATCCAAACGCAAGACCGTGCTCGTGGTGGATGACAGTCCGGATATGACAGAAATGCTGAAGGACAGCTTGGAGAATATCTATGAAGTGCTGACAGCATCTGATGGCGTAGAAGCGCTGAACAAGGCACTGGAGGCAAAGCCGGATATTATCTTGACCGACCTTATGATGCCGAATATGAATGGCATGGAGCTATGCAGGGCACTTAAGGAGAATCCTGAGACCGTCAATATTCCGATTATCATTCTCACAGCAAAGCATGACCTTGGAGTGAAGCTTGAGGGATTGACTATAGGAGCGGATGATTACATTACGAAGCCATTTAATCTTGATGTGTTGCGACTTAGGATGGGCCGCCTGATACAACTCAATTTGAAGGGTGCTCGGCGGACCCAGATTGAGCCGGAACCGGATAATATAAAGATCACACCCCTTGATGAGAGACTTATTGAGAAGGCGATGAAGTATGTGTCGCAAAATATCAGCAAGCCGGAGCTTTCTGTAGAGGAATTGAGCGAAGTCTTGGGAATGAGCCGAGTAAGCCTATATAAGAAGATAAAGCAGATCACAGGTAAGAGCCCGATTGAGTTCATACGCATCATCAGGCTTAAGCGGGCAGCCCAGTTGCTGCGAGAAAGCCAGCTCAATATATCAGAAATAGCCTATCAGACAGGATTCAACAATCCCAAGATGTTCAGCCGCTATTTCAAGGAAGAATTCGGCATCCTTCCCTCCGTCTACCAGTCGCAACAAGAACCTGACATCACTGTCAATTATTGATGAGGATAAAGTTAACAAAAAAAGGTTTAGACCGGGTATGGGGACACCTTGGTCTAAACCTTTTATATATAGGGATGTGGGATAGAATTTTACGAACAAATAAAGGGCGCAGGTTGGAAAGCCTGCTTTGCAGGGGCCGGCCACCTATGGCCGGGAGAGTATAGGGCGCCGGATGCGGTCATGCCGGGGCCGTCAGGGTCGATACTCTAGTCAATGATCAACGATGAACGTTTTCCGTTTTCCGATGGACGGTGGACGGATGGGCGTGGCGGGGCATCTGCTTGGGCAAGACGATAGTGGGCATGTGTGAGCCTCGGTCCTATGTCTTGGACAGCAGGATGCACCGGTCGATGCATTGACGACGGAGCCGCTTTGC
>CAYNEZ010000040.1:0-20761 GCA_964396365.1 uncultured Sangeribacter sp.
CCACCTATGAAGGCAAGCAAAAGGTGACGGTCGGCAAGTGTGATAAGCATTATTCTGCCAAACCAATAGAGCCATAGCACATTGAAAAGCATATGCAGCACTTCGAAATGCACAGCCATGTAAGTGATCAAAGTCCAGGGACGTGTCAAGAAGAGAGGAAAGTAGGATGGAAGGGTAGTCCATTCAGCAATCGGGACATAAAAGTGCATTAAGCGACCTGTGAGAGTCAGGATAGTGACTATTGCCCATATCAAGACCTCGCCAAGAGTAAGCCAAACTAATGTCGCGCTACCATAACGTAATTTATGCATTATGAATTGTGAATTATGCATTTTAATACCTGTGAAGCATTCCTTTCTTTTTCCAATAAAGAAGGATGAAGATGCCAAAGAGCATGCCTCCAAGGTGGGCGAAGTGAGCTACGGTGCTCATGCTGCCGCTCACGCCGAGGAAAAACTCGATTACTCCATATCCTATCACCATATACTTTGCCTTTATGGGCACTGGGATGAAGAAAAGATAGAGTGGCATATCAGGGAATGTGAACGCAAAACCGAGCAGGATGCCATAGATGGCTCCGGATGCTCCGATGGTCACCATCATTGATTTGAAGCTGGCGATTGCATCGATCCATTTTGCATCACCGCTATTGACTCCAGCATCTACGATCGCCTCCATGTGTTCAGACGTCAGCCCATTGAGTCTGGCTATGCCATTGATGTATTCGGATTTCCAGGTGAGTTCCCATACACCTTCTTGTACCAAGGCTGCTCCGACACCACATACAAGATAAAACATCAGGAAGCGTTTTGGACCCCACACTTGTTCAAGAATCCTGCCAAACATCCATAGCGAGAACATATTGAAGAGAATATGAGCCGGGCTGTGGGGATCGTGCATAAACATATAGGTGAAGATCTGCGCCGGATTGAAAAGTGAACTTCCAAACATATGGAGTCCTAAGCGATCAAGCAAAGTAGAGGAAAAGTTTGGCACAAGGATTTCTGCAAGCCAAACGATAAGATTGATAATTATAAGGTTTTTAGTCACCGGTGGGATAGATTGCCACCATCCGCCGGAAGATGATCCGTTGTACATTTATTGAATGTTTTGGGTTCTTGATATTGTTTTACAATGCAAATTTAGCAAATTTAGTCCGTATTTAAGGTGTGGCAGGCGTAAAAACGTAAATTTTTATATATTTTTTAATTTTTTTTCATTAAAAAGTTTGCTATTAACGTTTTTAACACTATATTTGCGCTTTGAAAAGCGTTTAAATATAAAGTAGACTAAAAGAATACGTAAAGAATATATAATAACCCTAAATTTAGATTAGAATTATGAACAAGACAGATCTCGTCAATGAAGTTGCAGCAAAGGCAGGTCTCAGCAAGGTAGACTCCAAGAAAGCTGTTGATGCTGTGCTCGAATCAATCGAACAGGCTCTCGCCAATGAAGACAAGGTGCAGCTTATAGGCTTCGGCACTTTCGCCGTAGTTGAAAAGCCGGCTCGTGAAGGTATCAACCCACGTACTAAAGAAAAAATCCAGATCGAGGCCCGCAAGGTGGTTAAATTCAAACCAGCTGATGGCCTTGGCAAGTAAAAGTCCATATTGAATTAAGGACAATTCATTAATTCCGCAGGCTTCCCCCAGATAGCGGCAAGGGAGTCTGCGGATTTATTTGTATATTTCGGTATTTATTGTTAAATTTGCATACAAAACAGACAATATCATACAATGAAAATCGAATCGATAATCACACAGGGCGTGAGCGATGCTGTAAAGGCTCTCTACGCCCTTGATTTCCCTGCTGATAAGATACAGCCTCAGCAGACAAAAAAGGAATTTGAAGGAAACCTCACTATAATGGCATTTCCATTCCTTAAGGCCTCTCATAAATCGCCCGAAGCCACAGCCATGGAGATAGGGGAGTGGCTTGTGGAGAATGTGCCTGCTGTGGAGAAGTTTAATGTCGTGAAGGGCTTCCTCAATATATCAGTCAACCCCACATTCTGGCTCACAACCCTCCATGGCATAGCAGAGGATCCAGAATTCGGAATCCGTCATGCCGATGAGAACTCCGACCTTGTGATGGTGGAATATTCCAGCCCGAATACCAACAAACCCCTTCATCTCGGACATGTCCGCAACAACCTTCTTGGCTACTCTCTTTCTCTCATCCTTGAGGCTAATGGACATAAGGTGGTGAAGACCAATATCGTCAACGACCGTGGAATACATATCTGCAAGTCGATGCTTGCATGGAAGAAGTGGGGTGACGGTGCAACTCCTGAATCTACCGGCAAGAAGGGTGACCATCTGATTGGAGATTTCTATGTGCTTTTCGACCGCCATTTCAAGGATGAAGTGAAAGAGCTAATGGAGAAGGAAGGATTGTCGGAAGATGAGGCGAAGGCAAAGTCTCCACTTATGCTTGAGGCACGCGAGATGCTCCGCAAGTGGGAAGCCGGTGATAAGGAGGTGCGCGATCTCTGGAAGATGATGAACGAGTGGGTATATGCCGGTTTCGACGAGACCTATAAGCGCCTCGGGGTAAGTTTCGATAAGATCTACTATGAGAGCGACACTTATCTTCAGGGAAAGGATCTTGTATTAAAAGGTCTTGATGAGGGTATAATGTATCGTAAAGAAGATGGTTCTGTATGGGCTGACCTCACTCCAGATGGTCTTGACCATAAGCTTTTGCTACGTGCTGACGGCACATCTGTATATATGACCCAGGATATCGGCACCGCCAAACTACGTTATCAGGACTTTCCTATCGACAAGATGATCTATGTAGTGGGCAATGAGCAGAACTATCATTTCCAGGTGCTTTCTTTGCTTCTTGACAAGCTTGGCTTCAAGTGGGGAAAGGATCTTACTCATTTCTCCTATGGTATGGTGGAACTTCCGGAGGGAAAGATGAAGAGCCGTGAAGGAACTGTGGTTGATGCCGACGATCTTATCGACAAGATGATTGCAGATGCCGCTGAGACAGGAGCAGAACGCTTTGCTGATATGCCGGAGGAGGAGCGCGCAGAAGTGGCTCGTATCGTGGGTATGGGTGCGCTGAAGTATTTCCTGTTGAAAGTGGATCCCCGCAAGAATATGCTCTTCAATCCAAAAGAATCGATCGACTTCAACGGCAACACAGGTCCGTTCCTGCAGTACACTTATGCGCGTGTGCAGTCTGTGCTCCGCAGGGCCGGAGATGATTTCGATCCTCTCTATATGCCTACAGCAATCCCAAATGAAGCAGAGTCTGACCTAATACAGAAAGTCGCGGACTTCCCGGAGGTGGTGAAAGAAGCCGGGCGTAGTTATAGCCCATCGCTCATTGCCAACTACTGCTTTGAGCTCGCTAAGGAATATAACCGTTTCTATCACGACTACAGCATACTCAAGGAAGAGAATCCGGCAGTGCGTCAGCTCCGTCTGCTGCTGAGCTATGTCGTGGCCCGCACTCTCAAGACCGGAGTTGCACTCTTAGGAATGGAAATGCCGGAGAGGATGTAGGATTAAACCGAATGGCTATCTTAGTTGTCTAAATAATATGAATAAGTCTTATAAGATTTATAAGTCGTATAAGATTTATAAGATTTATAATAGAAAATTAATATAAACTATATTGAATATGTATCCTGATTACAATAACCAGCAGCAGACTCCCCCTCCATATTATGGCGGAGCTGCAGTGACACGCCAGGCTAACTCAGTCATGAAGCGTGTCTATGTCCGAATGTTTATCGGACTTCTCGTGTCGGCTTTCTGTGCCCTTGGTGTAGCTTCCAGTCCGGCAATGCTTAATATCATTTTCGGCAACCAGTTTGTCATGTGGGGCTTGATCATTGCAATGTTCGCCATGGCAATCCTCATTCCTGTACGTATGCAGAAGATGTCGAGCGGGACAGTGCTTGTGCTCTTCCTTGTGTATTCTGCACTTATGGGCACCTTCCTTAGCAGTATCTTCCTGGCATATAAGATGTCGGCAATAGTGGCAACATTCTTCATCACGGCAGGAACATTTGGTGCGATGACTGTCTATGGATACTTTACAAAGGCTGACCTCACTAAGATGGGATCATTCCTGATGATGGCTCTTTTTGGCCTTATCATTGCAATGCTCGTAAATATCTTCCTACACAGCAGCACGATGAGCTACATCATTTCGATCGCAGGTGTTCTGATCTTCACCGGACTTACAGCCTGGGATACCCAACAGGTGAAGCAATTGTCTGCTTCAAATCTTGATCCGGCACTTGCCGACAAGCTTGCTACAATGGGGGCGATGAATCTCTATCTTGATTTCATCAACCTCTTCCTCTTCATACTTCGAATTTTCGGAGGAAACCGTGACTAATGAAGGCTTCGGGGGCCTGCAGTGTGTATGACACTGCAGGCCCTTTTCCGTATGCTTCCCCAAGATAACATTCAATTGAAAACTGACAACTAACAACTGACAACTAATGAACAAGTATCCTAAAATCGGCATACGCCCCACAATCGACGCTCGCCAAGGTGGAGTGCGTGAGAGTCTTGAAGACAAGACCATGAATCTCGCTAAGGCTGTAGCAGACCTTATTTCAACTAATCTTAAATATCCCGACGGCACTCCCGTGGAATGCGTTATAGCCGACGGCACAATCGGTCGCTTTCCTGAGACGGCAGCCTGCGCAGAGAAGTTTGAGCGGGAAGGGGTAGGCGCTACAATTACTGTGACATCTTGCTGGTGTTATGGCTCGGAGACTATGGATATGCATCCGCATTGGCCGAAAGCTGTATGGGGTTTCAATGGCACAGAACGTCCCGGAGCGGTCTATCTGGCTGCTGTATTGGCTGCCCATGCACAGAAAGGGTTACCTGCATTCGGAATATACGGACATAATGTACAGGATCTTGACGACAACAGTATTCCTGCTGACGTGCAGGAAAAACTACTGCGCTTTGCAAGGGCAGCTCTGGCTGTCGCTATAATGAGAGGAAAGTCTTACCTTTCCATCGGCAGCGTATCAATGGGTATTGCAGGCTCAATCGTGAATCCGGATTTCTTCCAGGAATATCTTGGCATGCGCACAGAATCGGTAGACGCAACTGAGATCATCCGACGCATGAGCGAAGGTATTTTCGATCAGGAGGAATATGAAAAGGCGATGGCATGGACAGAGAAATACTGCAAATCACGAGAAGGGGAGGATTTCAAGAATCGTACTGAGAAGAAAAAGACTCGCGAACAGAAAGATGATGATTGGGAGTTTGTAGTCAAGATGACCCTTATCGTTCGCGACCTTCTTAAAGGGAATCCTAAACTGAAGGAAATGGGATTCAAGGAGGAGGCTCTCGGACACAATGCCATTGCAGGTGGTTTCCAAGGGCAGCGACAATGGACAGATTTCTATCCTAACGGCGACTTTACTGAGGCTCTGCTCAATACCTCTTTTGACTGGAACGGTATCCGTGAAGCTTTTGTGCTTGCCACGGAAAATGATGCTTGCAACGGAGTGGCAATGCTGTTCGGTCATCTGCTTACCAACCGTGCACAGTTCTTCAGCGATGTGCGTACTTACTGGAGTCCGGAAGCAGTCTATCGTGTCACAGGAAAAGATTTGACCGGACGTGCATCCGGAGGCATGATCCATCTCATAAATTCCGGTGCGACTACTCTCGACGGAACAGGCCAGTCGGCAGATGCCCACGGAGTGCCGGTGATGAAGCAGCATTGGGAGATGACGGATGCCGATGTTGAGAAATGCTTGGAGGCTACTACTTGGTATCCTGCTGACCGTGACTATTTCCGTGGAGGAGGTTTCTCTTCGAATTTCCTTACAAAGGGAGGAATGCCCGTCACTATGATGCGTCTTAACCTTGTCAAGGGTCTTGGTCCGGTGCTTCAGATAGCAGAAGGCTGGACAGCAGATGTGGATCCGGAGATCAACAAGGTGCTGGATATGCGTACCGACCCTACATGGCCTACTACATGGTTTGTGCCTCGTTTATGCCCTGACCGCGATGCATTCAAGGATGTATATTCGGTAATGAACAACTGGGGAGCCAACCATGGAGCTATCTCTTACGGCCATATCGGGCAAGATCTGATCACACTTGCATCGATACTCCGTATTCCTGTATGCATGCACAATGTGGAGGAAGACAAGATCTTCCGTCCGGCATCGTGGAATGCTTTCGGCATGAATAAAGAAGGCGCAGACTACCGTGCTTGTGCTGCCTATGGCCCGATTTATAAATAAAGATTAAAGATTAAATACAAAAGATTAAAGATTAAAGATTTAATATTAAAGTCTATAGGATAATTTATTTAATCTTTAATCTTTAATAATTTATAACTCTTATATCATATCATGAAAAATAATAATCAAGCACGTTCACTCCTAAGCATGAATGGCGTCAGCTACTTGGTGCCGTTTATTCTGATTACGAGTTGCTTCGCTTTGTGGGGATTTGCCAACGACATCACTAACCCTATGGTGAAAGCTTTTTCGAAGATATTCCGTATGAGTGTGACCGACGGCACTTTGGTGCAGGTGGCATTCTACGGTGGATATTTTGCCATGGCATTCCCTGCCGCTATCTTTATCCGTAAGTTTTCCTATAAGGCTGGTGTCCTCCTTGGACTCGGCCTATATGCCTGCGGAGCGTTTCTCTTCTATCCTGCGATGCTCACGGGAAGTTACTATCCATTTTTGATAGCGTATTTTATCCTGACTTGTGGACTCTCTTTCCTTGAGACGAGTTGTAATCCCTATATCCTTTCTATGGGACCTGAAGAAACGGCGACGCGTCGTCTGAATATGGCTCAGTCGTTCAATCCTGTCGGTTCGCTGATGGGGATGTGGGTAGCGATGAACTTTATCCAGGCTCGCCTTAATCCACTTGAAACAGAACAGCGAGCCCAACTCAGCGATGCAGAGTTTGAGGCAGTCAGAGATGCCGATTTGCTTACTCTCATCACTCCTTATGTCTTCATAGGAATCGTTGTAGTGTTGATGTTTGTCGTTATAGCTGTAGTCAAAATGCCAAAAAATGGAGATAAGTCGCATAGCATTGACTTCTTCCCTACATTGAAGAGAATCTTCTCGAAGATGCGTTATCGCGAAGGCGTTATTGCACAGTTCTTTTATGTAGGCGCTCAGATCATGTGCTGGACTTTTATCATCCAGTATGGTACACGCGTATTCATGCTTGAGGGTATGGGCGAGAAAGCCGCGGAGGTTCTTTCACAGAAATTCAATATCATTGCGATGGCGATCTTCTGCGGAAGCCGATTTGTCTGCACATATCTGCTGCGTTACATCAATGCCGGAAAACTTTTGGCAATACTTGCCACGGCAGCCGCGATACTCACTGTAGGCGTCATTGTATTCCAAGATAGATTTGGACTATATTGTCTTGTCGGGGTGTCGGCTTGTATGTCGCTTATGTTCCCGACCATTTATGGAATTGCCCTTGACGGAATGGGAGATGACGCAAAGTTTGGTGCCGCCGGCCTGATCATGGCTATTTTAGGAGGATCGGTGCTGCCACCCCTTCAGGCCAAGATTATTGATTGTGTGGAAATAGGTGGATTCCCTGCAGTCAATCTTTCGTTTGTGTTGCCATTGATTTGCTTCCTCGTCATCATTGCCTATGGCATAAGATGCACCCGCCGTTAGGCGTTTTGCGTCTTGCGTTAGGCGTTTTTTCGCACCACGCACCACGCATTACGCACCACGCATCACTCAACTCTTACGACTTCCCCGAGGCTTGCATACCATATGTAGGCCTCGCATTTTTTTGCGATGCCGGTATGAAGAAGGGCGGCAACGTATCGTTTCACTTGCCTTGTGTATGCAGTGTCGTTGCGGTGTTCCCCGAATTTATAATCTACGATCACAGCTGTTCCGTCAGGTCTTATCACTATCCTGTCAGGACGACGCACTTTCCCATCAATGACTATACCTCGCTCGTTGATCACTCTACTTCCCGGGGAAAACCATCCGTAGCCTTCTACACTTTCCATAGCTTTTGACAGTTGCTCCTTCAGTTGGTCCATTTGTCGCCATCCAATCTGTCCCCGGCTCTTTGCCTTTAGCAATGCCAGCGTTATGTCTGCAGAGGTATTGATGTTTTCCATAATGCTGTGCATCAGTTCTCCGTAGCGTCGGGTCTCTTCGGTCTCCACCTCATCCGGGGTATCCTCCCGGACATCAACGGGCAATGTTTCTTGATCAGGACTTGAGGGGTCGGAATACAGGAGTGCCGGGATTATTGTGCCGCATCGATAGTCAGTGACGGCAATATTGTCGGAAGACTCATCCTTTTTTTTGCGTCCGGCAATTATCTCATCGTTGGTGAGTTTTGATCCAAAACTCCATGAGCATTCCTCTGTCTCGACAGTGATTTCATCAGCGGAAGGAATATGGGGGGCAACACCGGGATAAGTGGAATTGATATCTGAGATGATGTCTTCAGCCTCCACTCCGCATCTCCATAGGAAAGAGCCTATTCGTGCAGTGTCAGAAGTAGTTCCATCTTCCTTTAGTTTGCAAGGTGTGTAGATATACAGTTCATCGATCGCACGTGTATAGGCTACATATGCCATATTGACTTTGTCGGTCATGTAGTTGTCGAGATATTCCCTGTAGATGTCGCGATGGATGGTCTCTTCAAGTCTTGGTTCACTCCAGACAGGAATCCAAGGAATTTGAGGTATGCCTTCAGCATCGGATAGGTCAAGCTTCACCCATAGCCATTCCTTCTGAAGGGGCGACATGGGTTTCGTGGTCTGTTTGGAGAATGGCACTATCACGCATCTGAATTCAAGACCTTTCGACTTGTGGACAGTCATGATATTGACAGCATCGGCATCTTCCGGAGAGGATATGGATTTGAAGCGCCCTTTTTTGTTCCACCATTGAAGGAACGACGAAATGTCGGAGGTATGTCCTTCGCAAAATTCTATTACCATATCCTGGAGGGCTGCCAAGAATGCAGCTTCAGATTGCCTGGAATGTAGCGGAATAAATTGCTGGATGATGTTTTCCACAAGGGCCGGAAGCACAGTCGTGCTCATGGAGGCGAGCATATCGCGTATTGCATCCGGATTGTATTCACCTTTGAGAAATCTTGTGAGAAGTTCAGAAAGTGGTTTTCCCGGATTTCGCATAGCGAAGAAACTGAAGTCAGCCCTCAGTTTGCTCCATTCTCCGGCACCCTTTTCTTTCCGTTCCTCTTTCGGATTAAGGCGTGCATTTGTCCCATTATTGATGGCCTCGAGTATTGACACGACAGTCTGCACTGCCGGAGACTCTCCTGCTTGCAGTGAGTCTGCGCTTATAAAATTGATTTTATCCTCGATGTCATCCCTAAGATTATAGAGCATTATGCGTTCAATGATCTGAGCTCCTTGCTCATGAGTGTCGACAAGCACGGCTATCTCGCTCATGGCATAGCCTCGGCTCAGCATGTCGGCTATTAGCTCCGGGATCTCGTCGAAGTGAGCCGGGACATCCTCTCCGCTTTGATTCTCAAACAGCTGTATTTTCACGTAGCCACGCGGCTCTTGGTGTGAGGCCGGTTGCACAGTGTTGGAATATAGTTTTTCCATGCGCTCTCCAAGTTCCTTAGAGAAGAAGCGGAAAAAAAGATTGTTGAATTGTACTATACGGAGACTGCTTCGCCAGTTGGTGTTTTCTTTCGGGGTATTTCCACATTCCTTGCAAGTCTCAGCAAATTCCAGTGGCACTTTGGTTGTGATAAGGCTTGGGTCGGCATTGCGGAATCGGTATATGCTCTGTTTTGCATCTCCGATGATAAGATTGTCGTTGCCCTTACCCTCGCTTTCCATAAGAAGAGGCCGAAGATTGTGCCATTGTAGGTTGCTCGTATCTTGAAACTCATCTATAAGGAAATGTTCCAGCCGGCTGCCGAGACGTTCGTAGACAAATGGGGCATCCTCATTTCCAATGATTCGGCTCAATATGGAATTGGTCTCGCCAAGCTCTACTGTATTGCTGTCGGTCAAAAACAGACGGGAATTGCTTCTCACGCTTTGTAGAAGCCCTACATATGGCATCGTAGCACGGTAGATCTTCCATCTTTTCATCTTATCAGATGAAGCTTCGTTGCGCCATTCTTCGAAACACTCATACATTTTTATGGCGAGTCCTTCTATTTGGTCTTCTACAGGCGAGCCGAGATGAGGATTCTCTTTCTTGGGATGAAACACCCGGGAAGTGGCACCTTTACGTGTAAATTCAGGGATCTTGAAAGTTGCTCCATCTTCTATGGAATGATCCCAATCCCAAGTTTCAGCCATTTTTTTGACTCTCGATGCAAGATAAGTGCCGGCAGTGGCATCCATATCGAGTCCTGCATTTCGGAATGCGTCTCTCACCTCTCGGGCTGCCGTCTTCATTTTGCTAAAGGCTATTCTTTGTCCTTCTTCGTAATGACGGCATAGTTGATGATAAGTAGAGAAAAAGTCAGGATGTTCGTTGAAATATGCATCCAGGTTTTCCCTGATTTCCTTGAAGTCTTCTTTTGCGAGGTTTCGGCTGGCATTCAGAATTTCTCCATAGACACTTGATTTTGTTTCGTTTTTCTGAAATATATTCCAGCCTTTACCCAAGGCGGCTTTATTTTCCATCATGCTTTCCACCCATGCAGCCCCTTGCGTCGACTTTTCCTCTGTGTCTATTTCATCGAGAGTGGTGTCAAGCCCCATTTGGGTGACGTAGTTTGAATCCAGTTCAAGTTGGTAGGTATCGTCAAGATCTGCTTCATATGCGAATGTGCGGAGCACAGTCTGGAAAAAAGAGTCGATTGTCGACACTTTGAAGTCTCCGTAGTCGGTCAGTAACACTTTTAGCGCATATTTGCATAATGATGCAATTTCCTGTGGACTGCATTCGAATTCTTCTGTGAAATCTTTAAGATAATCTATATCTGAAATTGGAATGGCAGGCGTCCATGAAGCCAAAGAGTTGAGCTTGTCGACTATGCGAAGCTTCATCTCGTTGGTAGCTTTGTTGGTAAAGGTGATGGCAAGTATGTGCTGTAGCGATTCTCTAAGTGCACGATGAGGGCGAAGCCTGCGTTTGCCGGTCTCGTCAGCATGAGAAATGTAGAATTCAATAAATTTCTTCGCCAGTGTATATGTCTTTCCTGAACCGGCAGAAGCTCTTTGAAGCTGAAGCACTTACTTTAATGATAAATTATTAATGATAAATTATTTCATTTTGACAATTTGACAAATTGTCAATGTAGCCTATCCCTTCACTCGGAATCCCATTTCTTTAAGCTGAGTGATGACATCAGCTTTCCTGTCTCCTTGGATAAGAATTTCGCCTCCGCGTGCACTTCCTCCGGTGCCAAGTTTCTTGCGCAGGGACCGACCTATTTCTTCTATTTCATCGTCAGAAATATCAAATCCTTCTATGATTGTGGCGGTCTTCCCTCCACGTCCTTTTTTCTCAATCAGCACGTGGAGGGGAGACTTTTGTTTGTTAGATTTTTCGCTTGTCTGCTCCTCATTTGGTGAAGCGGGGGAATCCTCTCCTTCCGGAAGCCCGCTCAGGGAGGCAAGTGCATCCTTCCAATCCATAATATTTAGAATTTAGATGTCTAATCGTACAACGTACAACTTACAACGTCATAATCAAAGTTTTTCTCTGATTTCCTTCACATTGGAGCAACGTGCAGAAAGTTCGCCGTTTGCATTGTAGATGAAGAATGTGGGCAATTGGCCTACGTTGTATTGAAGGAACACTTTGTCTTGTCCGGCAGAAGGATCAAGCACTGTGGTCCAAGGAAGATTTCCGGCAGATTCTCTCCATCCATATTGGTCGCGATCAGGACTTACATTGTAGATGTCGACTCTTCCCGCCTTGTAGAGTTCGGCAAGCTGGCGGTTGATTTCAGGAGTGGCACCATCGCGCATAAGGGTGAATGCTACTATTACAGGTTTTCCTTTCCCTACCATGTCAGAAAGTTTCTGTTCCTTGCCATTCTCATCGTTGAGCGCGATCTCAAGCACCTTGATTTCTTCTGCATTTATTACAGTACGTATTCCGTTAAGATCGTTGTGGTGACGCTGGGCAGCCTTGGCGAGGTTGAGCAGGAAAGGAGTGTGAGCATCCTCCGGACGGAATTGATTGTAATTATTGGCTACGGCTACGATGTAGCGATAATCTTCTGTTGTCGGGTCGAAAAGGGCACGGTTGCCTATCGTTTTGGTAAGTATGTAGTATGTCATCACGCTTCCTCTTCCATCGTGCATATATTCGTTGTATATGCGTCTTTTGAAATTTTTAAGTGAGTCAGCGTTGTCAATGTATGGCACGAAAGCTATCAGGTCTTTCTCAAACTGTGCCATACGAGCAGCTTGCTCTGTGCCTTTCACTGTGAAGTCATGTCCGAATTGTCCTTTTGAACTTGTCACTGTCAGAGTCTCTGTAGAGTCTACAGGAAGATAGATGTATTTGTTGTCGAGAGTCAATCGGAAGATTTCCGGACCGCTTTGTTGCGGCTGTGAAAACTTGAAGTTTCCTTTGCTGTCAGTGCGTGTGGAATCGACAATAGTCCAATAGCCGGAATAGTCGGCCTTTTCGAGAAGAACTTTGTCATTTTCACTGTCTGCGAGTTGCCCTTCAATCTTAAATCCTTTTTCCCCGCATCCTCCTGCGAGCACGATGGCTGCCATTGAAGCTGCAGCCGCAAAGTATCTTGCTATTTTATTCATAGTTTTTTAAGTCTTCAGTCTTGAGTCTTCAGTCTTCAGAAATGAAAACTTAATGTTGAGTAAGCATTAGGATAATTCTCAGTTCTAAATTCTAAATTCTCAATTCAAAATTATTTCTGCAAAGTTAATGAAAACTCCGCTCATTAGCAATTATCTTTCCTACAAAATTCAAAATGACACAAAAAAAGAGACCGATCTTTCCAATCAGTCTCTATGTTTAATCTTTAATAATTGTTTTTTTAGTCACTGAGGTCTTTGGCTTTCTGAGCGGCAGCCTCTGAAGCTTTGGAGGCGAATTCAGAAATTTTTCCTAGTGCTTGAGCTGCAAAACCGCTAAGTTTATCCTTGGCCTGATCCATCTTGTCGCCAAGAGCATCCTTGGCGTCAGCAAGCTTATCCTGGAGATTATCCTTCAATTCAGAAGCTTTGTCTTGAGCTTGAGCGGCTGCCGCCTGAGCTGCCTCTTTAGCATCCGCGATTTTGTCGGCTGCTGCAGCCTTCACATCGGCATACTTTTCAGCTGCCATATCCTTGGCTGCTGCAAATCCTGATTCTGCTGCAATTTTCGCTGATTCTGATGATACTTCTGCTGCTGTCTTTGATACTTCAGCCGCTGCCTGAGCTGCTGCGAGATTGATATTATTTTCCATAGTAATTTGGGTTTAAGAGGTTTAAATAATAATTCTTATAAATCTTATAAAATTTATAAATAATTACAATTTAAACGCTTGATCCAGTCCTATGGTTCAGATGCTCGCAGAATAATTCAGAATAATTATGCATTGTGCATTCTGGAAAGGGCTTCGCGGGTTGCCTCATGAGTATTGAATGCGGTGAGACGAAGATATCCTTCTCCTTCAGCTCCGAAGCCTGCCCCTGGAGTGCCTACGATTCCGTGTGCCTTCAGAAGATAATCGAAAAATTCCCACGATGTCATGCCATCGGGAGTCTTGAGCCAGATATAAGGAGAGTCAACACCTCCGATCGCTTCATAGCCGGCTTCTGATAGAGAATTACGCATCATGCGTGCATTCTCCATATAATATTCAATAGTTTCTTCAATTTGAGTTCTTCCTTCCGGAGTATAGACAGCTTCAGCAGCGCGCTGAGAGATATAGGATGCTCCATTGAATTTGGTGCATTGACGGCGGTTCCAAAGTCGATTGAGACCTACTTCGTTTCCTTCCGAATCGCGACCCTTAAGAGCAAACGGCACCACTGTATATCCGCAACGTACACCCGTAAAACCCGCAGTCTTTGAAAAACTGCGAAATTCCACTGCCACTTCCTTTGCTCCTTCTATCTCGTAAATGCTGTGTGGCACATCTTCGCTATGGATATAAGCTTCGTATGCAGAGTCAAACAGTATAAGCGAACCTTCTTTATGTGCGTAATCCACCCATTTCTTTAGTTCAGAGCGTGTCATAGCTGTGCCTGTTGGATTGTTGGGGCTGCATAGGTAGATCACGTCTGGTCGCTCTTCAGGTAACTGTGGCACATAGTGGTTCTCTTTATTTATAGGAAGATAGATTATCTCTTCGTGGTGCTCACCTTGTCGTTTGCCTCCTCTGCCACCCATCACGTTGGTGTCGACGTAGACAGGATATACTGGGTCGGTCACTGCCACGGTGCTGTCTTGCGAAAGGATATCGAAGAAGTTTCCGAGGTCGCTCTTTGCCCCATCTCCGATAAAAATCTCATCGGCTGATATGTCGATTCCTCTTCTATGATAATCAAAATCTGCAATTTTATCGCGCAAAAATGAGTAACCTTGTTCCGGGCCATAACCATGGAAAGTAGCGGTGTTCGCTTCATCATCAACAGCACGATGCATAGCTTCGATAGCTGCCTTGCACAATGGGCGAGTCACATCGCCAATCCCCATACGAATCACTTTTACATCCGGATTCTTTTCTTGAAACTCTTTCACCCGTCTTGCCACTTCCGAAAATAGATATGACTCCGGAAGCAACAAAAAATTATCATTTACCTGTATCATTTTTTATAATTGAGAATTGCTCATTAATCGTTGAACGTTAATCATTAATAGTTAATCGTTCATCATTAATCGTTAATAGTTTATCGTTCCCTCGAAGACAGCGACCGCCGGTCCCGTCATAAGCACATGTCCGCGCTCATCAAGCCTTATCTTTAAGTCTCCTCCGCGCAAATGCACTGTCACATCATTGCCGGTTAGCCCACGCTGCATGGCTGCCACGGCAGTCGCACATGCTCCGGTCCCGCAGGCCATCGTCTCACCGCTACCTCGTTCCCAAACACGCATCTCAACTTCATCTTTGCCCGTAACTTTAGCGAATTCAATATTTGACCGATCCGGGAATCTCTCATGTTTCTCAGCAAGCGGTCCTTGCCCAAGCACCATCGCATCAGAGGGCGTTTCCTCTGAATATACCACAAAATGTGGATTTCCCATAGAAATAATGCTTCCTGTGAGTGTAGAGCCATCAGACAGCTTGATTGTTTCATTCAAAGCCTCAGTTTCCGGCTTTCCCATATCTACAGTCACCCATGTCTCCTGATCACCCGGGTTTGCCTCCGGGGCGATATCTATGATCTTAACTCCCGAAAGAGTGTCTATCTCAAGATGATGCTTTTCGGTCAGACCTTTGTCAAACACATATTTTGCTACGCAACGGATCCCATTGCCACACATTTTCCCTTCCGAACCGTCGGCATTGAAGATACGCATAAGGAAATCAGCTTTATCAGACTTGCAAATCAGTATTATTCCATCCCCACCAATACCCTTATGCCGGTCGCTAAGCTTGATTGCCAAGTCACTGACATTCTCAGGTATACCCTGACGGCAATCTATGTAGACATAGTCATTGCCACATCCATGCATCTTTGTGAATCTCATAAATATTCAAAAATATCTAAACAAATATTTACCTATAGACTAAATTATTAAACCATCATGCCCCCTCGTTGTTGCCTTTTGCAATAGGATAAGAAAGCATCAATATTACCATGACACAGCAGATATTGATTATCTGCCCCGATCTCTGAGGAGATCCATATAGCAGGAATCCATTGACTAGACCGTCGAGCCAGAATAAGATGACAGAAAGTGCCAGCATCATAAACCAAAACATCGACTTTTTTATCAGGAGCATTGTGATGCTCAGACAAATAAACAGTCCGATGGCAATAAGCACGACGCCAATCCAAGTCTCAGTAGCTGATGCACCATCGCTGATACTGATAATTCCCCCTACTATCCTCGCAATTCCAACGATATACGCCAGAACACTTCCACAAATAGCTTTTATGCTCATATTAATTGACCTTTTATGCAGTTTTTCTTTGCAAAATTAACAAAAATCCATCAAAGTGCCATCATCTCCCGCATGTTTTTTCCCCCACTGCGTAGCTAAAGTAGTTAGCACGCTCCGCGTGCGTCCTGGCAAGTCCAGCTACCAAGTCACGCAATGACGCACTCGGAGAGTGCTGGCTACTCTTTTGTCGCGTGATGACGCACTCGGAGAGTGCTGGCTACTTTAGTCGGCTTTGGGATGCTTCAACTAAATTACAGAAGAATCCACTTTATCAAAATAAGGGTGGAATGGAAAGATTGTGATGTAACTTTGCAAAAAAAACAAAAATCATGGACATAGCAGATATTATCACCCTCGTAGGCACTGTCGGTGGCATTCAAGGGATTGTAGAAGTTGGTAAATGGTGGCAGACCAGAAAACTTGACCGTCGCAAAGAGGAAGCCGATGTTAAAGCCACTGAAAACCAAGTCTCCCGTTCTCAAATAGATTGGCTCGAAAAACGTCTTGCAGAACGTGACGCAAAAATCGATGCCATCTATGCAGAGCTTCGCAAAGAGCAAACTCTCCGAATTGGCGAGATACACCAACGCCACGAAGCAGAGCTTCGTCTCACAGAAGCCGAAGCACGCAAATGTATCATCCGAGGCTGCCCTCGACGTCAACCCCCGAGCGAATACTAAATGAAGTTAATCATTCATAATGTGAGGCTGCCATGCGGACACTTTCGGCTACTTTGTCGCGCAGTGATTGTGGGGCTATTACCTCTACATATCCTCCATATCCGAGAATCAACCGTTCCAGCTCATTATTGATCACTACTTTAAATGAGATCAGTATGCTCCCGTCTTCATGTCGCTCCTCTACTTGTTGCGACTTATGAAAAGGTTTCGACTCTATGTATGGGGCTTGATTACGATCGACTTTGATTACCACTTGTTTGGGCTTATCGCTGATAAGCCGAGTCGCGCCTATTGTGTCATCGAAATAATGCTCAGGATCAAAGTCGACACATTTCTTGAATGGATGCTTTCTATCTATTTCCACCGAATGCATCCTGTCAAGGGCAAATATATTCACTTGTGGAGCCTTGTTGGTCGACTTTTCGCAGATTAAAAACCATCGGTTGCGGTATTCTTTCAAAAGATATGGATACACGATAAGAGTTGATGGCTTTCGGGCATTGAATGATTGATATTCTATCTTGAGAGTCTGCTGCCTGCGCACTGCATCATATATCTTGCCAATGAATTGCGCCCCGCGGTATCCCGGCACATTCTCCATATCCATTGCAGGAATGGAGTTGCCTGTCTGTCGCGAGATTTGCTCGTTAAGTTTGCTGATAATGTCTATGGACGAAGTCAACTGAGGAAACACTTGAAGCTGGCGCAATATATCAAGAGCCGAATTGAGTGCATCAAGCCCCTCTTCATTCAGTGGAAGATGCGTGATGCTGAAATCAGGGTCTTCATACTCGTAGTATTTGTTTTCTTTCACCACTATGGGTGCATTATATCCCAATCGGTCGCTGCGCATCAGAGCTAAGTCATTCTGAAATGTACGCCGGCTTACAGGTACACTCCGCCCTTCATATTCCGCTAAGGCATCAGTGCATGCGTCGATAAGATCATTGATGGTCCAGCGCCGGTAGCGGTTTTGAAGACATCTGTCGATGGTTGAGATTCTGATTAAAGTGGAGCGATTGAGTGGCATAAAAAATTTTTTTTGCAAAAATAATCAAATTTTCTTAAGTGCGCAAAAAGATTGCGCACAGCCTATATAACTTTGCATCCGTATTTTATAACTCAACTTCCGCAAGCGTAAGTTGAAGGTTATAACCCCATAACCCTTTATTTGCGGTGACGAAAATAAAATTATTGAATATGAAGACTATAGAAGGATATAACGTAAAGATTTTCACAGATAATGTTGAGGAGATTGCCTTAGATCAGATACGCCAACTCCTCTCAATCGACGTATTTTCCGACAAGAAAATCCGAATTATGCCCGACGTTCACGCTGGAGCAGGATGTGTAATCGGATTCACTGGTAATCTTGGCGACAAGGTGATACCCAATATCGTAGGAGTCGACATAGGTTGCGGTATGCGCATTCTCAATCTCGACAAAGTGTCGGATATTGACTTTCATGCTTTCCATGAGCATATCTGCGCAACAGTCCCTTCCGGAAAAATTGTCAGGGAAGATCGGTTTGGCTTCCGTCCTCTTGTCGGAGAAGAGTTGGACATCTATCGGGAGGCAAAGCAGCTCGTCATGCAATTGCATTGCTATCGCGAAATAAAAGATTCAGGGCGTATCAACCGTGCAATAGGTTCGCTTGGGGGAGGCAACCATTTCATCGAACTTGACAGGGATGATGAAGGGAATGTCTACCTCGTGATTCATACTGGATCTCGAAATCTTGGCAAGCAAGTTGCGGAGATATATCAGAAGCGAGCAGTGAAACACCTTATTGAGGGTGCTGATGAACTTGAGGAAACAATCAGATGCACCATTGAAGAATACAAAGCTGCCGGTCGCCGCTCAGAACTTCAAGAAGTGATAAAGAAGATGCGTCAATCCTTCAAAAGTTCCCGACCCTCGCTTCCTCCGGATCTCTGCTATGTAGAAGGGGAGGCGCGCGAACAATATCTTCACGACATGCGCCTTTGTCAGCGTTGGGCGGTTCTCAACAGAAAGCTCATCGCCATCCTTCTTTTGAAATTCTTTTCTGGAATAGATATTATAGAGGAGTTTGAATCGATCCACAACTATATCAGCGATGACAATATCATCCGCAAAGGAGCGATTTCAGCAGAGGAAGGGGAGAGGTGTATTATTCCATTGAATATGCGTGATGGTTCATTGCTTTGTACCGGTAAGGGAAATCCCGACTGGAACTGCTCCGCTCCGCATGGTGCCGGTAGGGTCTTGAGTCGTGCACAAGCATTTCAAAAGATAACGATGGCAGACTTCGAAGCGTCGATGCAGGGTATCTACTCAGAGTCGGTCAACGATGCCACCATAGATGAGTCTCCGATGGTCTACAAACCAGCCGATGAGATCATAGCAAATATCGGAGACACCGTCAACATCGACACCATCATACGCCCCATCTTCAACTTCAAAGCCTCCTGACCGTCTCAATATTCATTGTAGGAGATGGTGGTATAAAACCTGAGGAAATCCATTCAATGGCTCTGCGCATGCTGTTCTGATATCGTCGAATTGTCACCCTTTAGGGAAAGAATTTGCAAAAACTTTCCCCTAAAGGGTGACATTTTTGCTTAAGAATTATGTGCCGATAAGAAAAAATCATTATTTTTGCATTGTGTAAAAATACGCACTCCACTGCGTAAAAATACGCACTCCATTGCGTAAAATGTAAAGGTATGTATAAAAGAGCAGAATATCAGGTAATTAAGAATCGTCTCGAAGAGCCAAGAAGATTCATGCAAGTAGTGATGGGACCTCGTCAGATAGGTAAATCTACAGTTGTGAAGCAAGTTTTACAAGATTTAAACTTGCCTTACATGTTTTTTTCTGCTGATAATGTTCCTGCTTCAGATAATTCTTGGATTTCAAATTGCTGGGCTTCTGTCAGGAGTTTGCAACAAAGTAAAGGATATGAAAGCATTATTTTAGTCATTGATGAGATTCAAAAAATTCTCAATTGGAGTGAAGTTGTAAAAAAAGAATGGGATGATGATACCTTTCATGATAGAAATATCAAAGTCTTATTGCTTGGAAGTAGTCGTGTATTACTTGAAAAAGGTCTGTCCGAGTCTCTCGCAGGAAGATTTGAAGAGATCCGAATGACGCATTGGAGTTATCCAGAGATGAGAGATTGCTTCGGCTTTAGTCTTGACCAATATGTTTTTTATGGAGGATATCCTGGTGCTGCTCCTCTGATTGGTGATGAAGACCGTTTTCAACACTACATACAGTCTGCCATTATTGATGCTACCATAAATAAAGATATCTTGATGGATACTCCAATAAGCAAACCAGCCCTTTTGCGTCAAACCTTCGAATTGGGAGCGGCTTATTCAGGATCATTGCTTTCGTTAACAAAAATGGTCGGGTCTTTACAGGATGCCGGCAACACCTCAACTCTTGCAGGCTATCTGAATCTTTTGAATGACAGTGGTCTTGTGGGAGGTCTGCAAAAATTCAGTATGGATACAGCCAGAAGAAAAGCAAGTATACCGAAACTTCAAGTATATGACAATGCGTTAAAAACTCTCTACAGTTCATTGTCTTTTGAGCAAGCCATCATAGACAGAAAAGAATGGGGACACATTCTTGAATCTGGAATTGGAGCGTATATTGTTAGCGAAGCCTTTGCCAAGCGTTTTGAAGTTTTCTATTGGAGGGAAAGGGACGATGAAGTGGACTTTGTATTGCGGAGAAAAGGTTCCTTAGTGGCAATTGAAGTAAAGGGAAATGCTGAGAAACGAACAGAAGGACTTGAAAAGTTCAAAGAGAAATTCAATCCAAAATCAGCATTTATAGTAGGAGATGGTGGTATAAAGCCAGAGGAATTCCTTTCGATGGATCTGCGCAAACTCTTCTGATATAACGGAATTATCACCATAAACTTGCATTGATGCTATTTTTTTTGTAACTTTGGGTTTTGAAAAGAAAGAGGGCATCTTATGGCACATGATATCAAATATCCAGTTGGAATACAGAGTTTCTCCGAAATAATCACCGGAGGCTATG
>CAYNEZ010000041.1:0-20151 GCA_964396365.1 uncultured Sangeribacter sp.
TTTCTTTATTCAGTTCTTCCGACATGTCTTATTCAAGGTCAAGCTCGTTGTTGAAATCTTTTTTGTAATATTGCGCGAGTGTACCCAAGAAATGCGATACCTCATTTGCAGCATCCAGAGTCTCTTTAGAAATCTCTTTTCCTTGGATCTTCAGCATCAGGATGCCGTAAAGGAAATTGAAAAGGGTTTCCATTTCCCCTGCCTTGTTCTCCCCGGCTCTTGCACGAAGTTCCACTATCATGGGGAGAATCTTATAGTACTCTGCTGCATATTTAGCATATCTGGGATCCTTAACCAGTCTGGCATTGAGGTCGTCGAGGGCAATTATGACATTTTTATTGAGCTGGAGATGTCCTTTTTCAGTGACGCCCTCACGGCGCATCATATCGATAAGAGACTCATACCATTCCGTCATCTCCTTTCGCTGATCTTCTGAAAGTCCTTCATGCTTATTCACTATATTTTCTTGAATGCGGTCAAGATCAAGACCGAATGCCCTGATCAAATCCTCTATCTGCCACATGTAGAGCAGATATTCCGCAATATTATCTCTTTTTTTCTGTGAAGCTGTAATCATACTGCAAAATTACAAAATGTAGGTCTAATCTGCAATTCTTTAAACAAATTAATTTTTTTATGATAGATTTTGAATTACTATTGTTATATAGATATACATAATATTGCAAAAATATGCAAAATTATGTGATTTATTTAATAAATATACAAATTAACAATTTTTTTCAAAATGGAATCAAAGAAATTTCTACTTCAGGAAAAAGATATACCTACAGCATGGTATAATATCGTAGCAGACATGCCGGTCAAGCCACAACCCATGATCAATCCGGGCACCGGAGAGCCATTGAAAGCTGAAGATCTGATGCCTCTCTTCTCAAAAGAGGCTTCTCTTCAGGAGATGAACGATACAGACAGGTTTATAGAAATACCAGAGGAGGTACGCGAAATGTACAAGATCTATCGCCCGACGCCTCTTGTCAGGGCGAAAGGACTCGAAAAGGCGCTTGGAACGAAGGCTCACATTTATTTCAAGAATGAGAGTGTAAGTCCGGTAGGAAGCCACAAACTCAATTCGGCAATTCCTCAGGCTTATTTCTGCAAAAAGGAGGGTGTGACAAACATCACCACAGAGACAGGCGCCGGACAATGGGGCGCGGCACTTTCGCTTGCCGCAAAGCATTTCGGACTTAATCTGGCAGTATATATGGTGAAGGTATCTTTTAACCAGAAACCATATCGCAGATCTATAATGCAAACTTATGGAGCAGAGGTGATAGCATCTCCGTCAATGTCAACGAAAGCAGGACGGAAGATCATAACCGAGAATCCCAATTACCAGGGATCGCTTGGCACTGCCATCTCAGAGGCTGTAGAGCTTGCAATGGCAACAGAAAACTGCAAGTATGTACTGGGCTCTGTGCTCAACCATGTGGCCCTTCATCAGACTGTGATTGGTCTGGAAGCTGAAAAGCAGATGGAAATGGCGGGGGAATACCCTGATATTGTGATAGGTTGCTTTGGAGGGGGCAGCAACTTCTCAGGCATTTCCTTCCCTTTCATGCGGCATAATTTCAGCGGCGAACGAAACACTCGCTTCATAGCAGCCGAACCTGAATCATGCCCCAAGTTGACCAGAGGAAAACTTCGCTATGACTTTGGAGACGAGGCTGGATATACTCCAATGATTCCAATGTACACTTTAGGTCATGATTTTGCTCCCGCTAACATTCATGCCGGAGGATTGCGTTATCATGGAGCTGGCTCAGTTGTAAGCCAACTCAAGAGCCAGGAATTGATGGAAGCTGTTGATATCCCACAGCTTGAGACATTCGCTGCCGCTACTCTTTTTGCGCAAACGGAGGGCATTATTCCGGCTCCTGAGAGCTCTCATGCGATAGCAGCAGCCATTCGCGAGGCAAAGATAGCAAATGAAGAGGGTACAGCTCCGGTAATCCTATTCAATCTTTCAGGCCATGGACTCATCGACATGGCAGCATATGACAGTTATATCTCCGGTGATCTTGCCAATTATCATGTTTCAGACGAATTGATCGAGAAAAACACTGAAAATCTGAAAAAGATAAAGTAAAATCAATTATGATATAACCTTTGTATGGACACACCAGCGGTGTATCCGTACAAAGGTTATAATTGATTACAAGGGAATACTAATTTATTTATTCACTTGATATTTATTCCAGCCGTCTTTGAGGTAGGCGAGAGCTTGTTCTGCGGCAGCCACCCCGGCGTTAAAGTTGGCTTCTGCTGTCTGGGCACCCATCTTTTTGGGAGTGAAGAATACACGAGCTCCAAATTTCTTTTCGAATTCTTCTGCTGCATCTGGCTTGATGTCGCTGACATAACGGAGATCCGGACGCTCTTCAAGAGCTTTGATTAAGCCTGCTTCATCGATCACTTCCTTACGTGCTGTGTTGACAAGCACGCCACCCTTTGGCATCTTCATGACGAGGTCATAGCCGATGCTGCCTTTGGTCTCAGCGGTAGCAGGGATGTGGAGCGATACAAAGTCATTCTCAGAGAAAAGAGCATCTACATCGTGGACAGGACGAACACCTTCAGCTTCCATTACATCATCTGCCACAAATTTGTCGAGAGCCGATATCTTCATTCCGAAACCTTTAGCGATACGGGCAACATTTCGACCAACCTGTCCGAAAGCATAGATTCCAAGATTCTTGTCTTTTAGTTCCGAACCTGACTTGCCGTTGTATTGATTGCGACACATCATTACCACCATACCGAACACGAGTTCTGCGACGGCATTTGAATTTTGTCCTGGAGTGTTCATAACGCAGATGCCATGCTTTGTAGCAGCTTCGAGGTCTATGTTGTCATAGCCTGCACCGGCACGAACGATGACCTTAAGTTTTGGAGCAGCCGCCATGACTTCTTCGTCAATTTTGTCGCTTCTTACAATGAGTCCTTCAGCATCTTTTACAGCATCCAAAAGATCTTCACGAGTTCCCATCTCAACGAGCTTAATCTCGTTGCCGCTTGAGTTTATAGTGTTAGCAATAGCCTTTACAGCATTAGCGGCAAACGGTTTTTCGGTAAATACCAATATCTTCATAATATTGACTTTTTCAATTGGAATGAGCCCGAGCCTGCAGACCCGAGCTCATATTGTTATTAATGAAGTGATTCGAATTCGTGCATACATTCCACAAGAGCTTCAACAGACTCCATCGGAAGAGCATTATATAGAGAAGCACGGAATCCACCTACGTCTCGGTGTCCCTTGATACCTATAATGCCTTTGGAAGTAGCGAAGTCGATGAAATCCTTCTCGAACTCTGCATATTCAGGCTTCATGACAAAGCAAACATTCATGATAGACCGAGAAGCCTTGTCCTGGACAGTAGCCACAAACATCTTGCTTGTGTCAATAGCCTCGTAAAGTCTTTCAGCCTTAGCAAGGTCCATCTTCTCGATCTCGCGGATACCGCCGAGGCTCTTGTAGTATTTAAGAGTCTGGAGAGCAGCAAAGATAGGAAGAACCGGAGGAGTATTAAACATGGAACCCTTATCAACATGGGTCTTGTATTTTAGCATTGTAGGAATCACGCGGCTGACTTTGTCAAGAGCAGCATCTTTCACGATACAGATAGTCACTCCTGAGGGAGCAAGATTCTTCTGTGCGCCTGCATAGATAAGGTCGTATTTGCTTACATCAACGGGGCGAGAGAAAATATCAGAACTCATGTCGCAAATCATCGGAACGGGAACTTCTGGATCTTTACGAATTTCAGTGCCGTAGATGGTGTTGTTGGATGTGTAGTGGAAATAATCTACGTCGGCGGGCACTGTCCAACCCTGAGGAATGACTGTATATTTGCTATCTTTACCGGAAGCTACCACATCGACCTCCCCAAAAAGCTTAGCCTCTTTGATAGCTTTGGAAGCCCATACGCCAGTGTCAAGATATGCCGCCTTTGTGTTAAGGAAGTTCATTGGCGCCATCGCAAACTGCAGGCTTGCGCCACCTCCGAGGAAGAGAACGCTGTATCCTTCAGGCACTTCGAGCAATTCTTTGACAAGAGCTACCGCCTCATCAACGACAGCTTGGAACTGTTTGCTACGATGGGAGATTTCAAGGATCGAAAGACCCATGTCAGCGAAATTGAGGATAGCATCCGCTGTATTCTTGATGGTGTACTGGCTCAAAATTGATGGGCCTGCGTAAAAATTGTGTTTCTTCATCTGGTAATATTTTTTATGGATGAATGTTTACTTTTTCAATGAGATCAGCAAAAGCCTTTCTCAGATGCAAATTTAATCAATAAATATCAAATTGCCAATTTTTAAATCAATATTTTTAAATGGACAGATATGTTTTATAACATATTGATAAGTTATTGGCGTTTTTATTTAGATGGTCTGTTGCTTAAGCTTCTCCACATACTCGTCAATCCTATGGAGTTCGCCAGGAATGTCAATGCTTTGCGGACAATGCGGAGCACACTGTCCGCAACCTATGCAATGGCTTGCCTGCCTGAGTTTAGGAACTGAACGATCATATCCCACGAGAAAAGCGCGACGAGCCTGAGCGTAATGCGGCGACTGTCTGGATGCCGGGATATTGTCTTCGTTCACACATTTATTATAATGGAGAAGATTAGCGGGAATATCAATGCCATACGGGCAAGGCATACAGTATTTACAGTCATTGCACGGGACGGTAGGATATTTCTTCATGATGTCAGCTGTCTCTTGAAGGAATTCCAAATCTTCTTCCGTAAGGGGACTCAGTGGACTGTAAGTATGAAGATTGTCTTGAAGATGCTCCATATATGTCATGCCGCTCAATACAGTAAGCACGTCTGGATGCGTACCGGCAAAACGAAAAGCCCAGGAGGCGATGCTTTCGTCAGGATTTCTCTGCTTAAGTCTATTGGCAATATTATCAGGAACTTTAGCGAGCCGGCCACCCAACAGTGGCTCCATGATCACGGCAGGAATACTTTTTTTCTCAAGCTCATCGTAAAGATAATGGGCGTTGACACTCAATGGTTCTTCATCTTTTGAGCGTTTCCAGTCCAAATAGTTGAGTTGGATCTGTACGAAATCCCAATTATACTCATCATGTTTCGAAAGAAGATAGTCAAACACCTCAATATCTCCATGATAGGAAAAACCAAGATTTTTAATACGTCCTTCCTTACGCTCATTAAGAAGGAAATCAAGGATTCCATTGTCGATGTATCTTTGACGAAGATTATCTAAACCGCCACCCCCAACTGCATGAAGGAGCATATAATCGATATAATCCGTTTGAAGTTCTTTCAAAGAATTATTATACATTGCAATAGATGCTTCTCTGGATTGAGTCTGGGGTGCAAAATTAGAGAGTTTTGTGGCTATAAAATAGCTATCGCGAGGGTGTCTGCTCAAAGCAATGCCGGTAGCACCTTCCGACTTTCCCTTGCAGTAAGCTGGAGAAGTGTCGAAATAATTCACTCCATTTTCAAGCGCAGTGTCGACAAGACGGTTGACCATCTCCTGGTCAATTTCTTCCTCACCCTCTTCTCCTCCTTCTACGGGCTTGGTAGGCCAACGCATACATCCGTAGCCAAGTATTGAGACTTTTTCTCCCGTTTTAGGATTGGTGCGGTAAGTCATTTCCCCATCCTTAGAGTCAGTGGATTGTGCAATCGCCTTTTCAGCATTTTTACATCCGGCTAAGGCAAGCCCGGTAAGAGAAGACCCTATTCCAAGTCTTTTGAGAAATTCCCTACGATTTATTATATTGCTCATATCAGATTAGTCTAATCATTAAATAAATCTATGATTTTCATGCCCTTCTACGTAAATGGCACTGAAAGGACGAGCCGGGCAAAGATTTTCGCAAGCCCCGCAACCTATGCATCGTTCTGTATTGACAGCGGGTATATGAAGACCATTTTCAGATTCCACCATAGTAATAGCTCCTGTAGGGCAGTGGCGGGCACAGTTGCCACACTCCACTCCGTCAGTGAGAGGCACGCAGTTTGTTTTCACCCATACAGCATGACCAATCTGAATAGAAGATTTTTCAGCTGTATCAATAGGTCTAATGGCTCCGGTCGGGCATACATCGGAACAGCGAGTGCATTCCGGACGGCAGTACCCTCGCTCGTAGGAAGATTCAGGCTGCATGAAGTTTTCGATGTCTGTCATAGGGCGAAGAACTCCGTTAGGACAAACTGAAATACACAGCTGGCAGGCCGTACAATGTTGACTAAGGTTTCTGAGGCTTATTGCACCTGGAGGAGCAATACGCGTCTTTCGTTCAGGAATCTTCTTGTCTTCTATGACGGCAAGACCTCCATCCACAGTCTTTTCAGCAGCAGATACTGCAGCAGTCGCTCCGAGAATGGTAGCTGTTGAAAGAAACTGACGTCGGGCATTGTCAACATTTTCCGTGTCATCACTATCTTTTTTTGCTATTAATCCAACATACTTGAATGAAAGGGCACCCTTGTTGCATTTGCCAATGCAGTCGAAACATGACACACAGCGGGAATAGTCAACCTGATGATTTGAAATGTCAATGCAAGATGCCTTGCAATTGCGAGAGCAAAGTTTGCAGTCGACACATTTTGATTTGTCGATCACAATACGGAAAAGTGAAAAACGAGAGAAAAACCCAAGTACAGTTCCAACAGGACATATAGTATTGCAATAAGTCCTGCCATTACGCCAAGCAAGAATTGCCAACGCCACAAGTGTGACGCCGGCTACTATCAATATTCCATATCCATTAGTCCAATATTCCACATTATAAAAAGCGTAGCTATTATGCTGTTCTGCCCATGAAGCAAGAAGATTATTGCTCCAGATATAAGCCGGTTTCAAAAAGCTTGCCACAATCCTGCCGTAAGCACTATATGGAGCGAGCAAAGCAACCATAGAACTGAGTCCTGCTATAATTGCTATCACCATAATGCAAAGGAATGTATAACGAAGAATATTTTTCGGTTTTGAATAATAGTATCTGTTTTTCTTGGCTTTCTTTCCAAACCATCCGAAACCATCTTGCATTATGCCTAACGGACAAATCACAGAACAATACAAACGCCCCAAAAGCAAAGTGAGAATGATAAGACCCACTATCACAAGCACATTTAAAGATAGGAGAGCAGGGAGAAACTGAATCTTCGCCATCCATCCGAAAAGAGCTTGCCAGGCGCCAGTGAAGTCAAGGAAGAGAGGGGTGATAAGTAGGATACTGACTACGGCCAATAATCGTCTGAAAGCTTTCAGCGAATTTTGAGAATTTCCATTTTTCCGATTATGTCGAGAGATTGACTTTTCGTTTTTTTCCATAGAGCGTTCGTTAAGTTCTGAAGAGAGTTGTCACATTAAAGTGACAAAATTAATAAAAAATCCCTGAATTTAAAAACGAATGGAGATTTTTCTTTCATTTCAAGAATGAGTATATTTTCTATTTTATCGTTGAAGGAACAAATGGTAGCCTCGACTGTGTGTCAAAGGTCAGGTCCGATGTAGCCTGGCTTATAGCCTCCTTCGTCAATCACTATTCGTTGGATGGCCATTCCAGGGTCGATTCCGCGTAATCTTAAAATGTGGTTATCTTTGCTTGTGTCTATGCTGAAGGTCGTTTTGCTCAAGGCGGAATTACGCAAAATGTTCTCTTTCCATGGCTTCGACCATTCCTCTGGAAGGAATTCTATTACTTGTTCTTCTTGATCGTCTATGCTCACACCAATCTTACAACCCTTCCCTTCATATAGGGGAAAATAAGGCAGATGAAAGATTTGAAGTGTTACGGAATTTCCATTAAGATGTCCGAGATTCAAAATAGCTTCCGGTATTGTTTCAGCACTTGTGTTGTCAGTGGGTTTGCCGAGTCTAAGTACATATCCGTCATATCCGAAACCTTCGATAAACTTTGTTCCTGACTGTGCACTTTTGTCAATTAACGCATCTTTTAGATTCAAAGTTCTGCACCGTGCCCGGTCTTTATCGTAGGTAAGCCATACCGCTTTGGATCCTTCGCCTTTATAAGTCGTAAGCTCCGGCATATTCTGATACTTTGCGCAAAAACCTGGGGGAACCGACATCATGGCATGCCATTTCCCATCCTTGATGTTGTTGTAGATATTGGTAAGCGAATCAATGCCTTCAGATGATGACGCAGAAATGTATGCCGCATAGTTTGCCTTATCCTTACTTCCTGCTTTGGCATATTCATTGTTGAGTTGAGCGAAAAGGAATTTCCTGTTCATTAAATTGGATGCCAAAACCGGATACCCGATTGTCTCAAAGACAGGATTCCACAAAGAGTCTGGAAGTGATGACATAAGTTTATCCATCCGAGAAGAAAGGTCAGCATAATCATCTATTCTCTTGACGGCGTCGCCGTAATTAGAAAAGCTAAACTCGGTAGGCCGTATATCTTTGGCATCCGGGCTGTCCCATTCTATTTCCCAACCCATATATTCCGGTTTCCTTATCCATGCAAGGCGATAGTATTCATCTAGGATAGACTGGAACTCCGGCTCCAGTTTATCGTCACACCATTTTGAGAGCATGGATGCCTGATAGGTGTTAGCATTATCGTCATTGAAGTCCTCAATATCCCAAGCCATGTCAAAGAAAAATTGAGTGTCGAGCTCAGCGGGCTTTATATCGCCGACATTCAGAAGCCAATATTTGTCGGCTCCCGCATCATATGACTTTTTGAGCTCGCTATACATGAATGCTGGGGGAGTGGTGCAAAGCCATAGATAGTCGTGTGGGGTGCCAAGATAGGAAGTATGGTAATAGACTCCAGATCCTCCGGATCTCTTTCTCTCCTCGGGAGTGGGAAGACTTTTCATATATCCATAATTATCATCTGGCCAAATTATCATTACGTCTTCAGGAATCTTAAGTCCATTTCTATAAAGGTCTAACGTTTCTTTATAAGGTACAAATATCTGAGGAATCTCAGAGGCGGGTTTACCCAGACGTTTCTCAAGCAATTTCCGTTGGTCTGCGATTACTTCTTCAAGCAGCTGTATCTTTTCTTCCAGAGGCCTTTGTCGACTCATGGCTTCATCATGTACTCCTCGCATACCGATGGTATATATGTTCTCAAAATCCGCAGCCTCGTCAAGCCTGTTGGCAAACTTACCATAGATCACCTCTCGGTTTAATCCATAATCCCATATTCCGTCGCGCTCTGAGTCCCATTCTGATTTTGCGGCGTTATTAAACAGCATGGGCTCACAATGGGAGGTGGTGATAATAATACCATAGTCATCCGCCACTTTCTTGCTTTCGGGATAAGAATAAAATGCTCCAGTGCAAGAGTGCATGGCGGGAGCTATCATATTGCCTTTAAGACGGAGCAGGAGTTCGCAGACCTTTTCATAAGTTTTCGGTCCGATATCTTTGATGTCTTTGTCAAGACCTGCGGCTGCCCAAGGAAGAATTCCCCAGTCCTCGTCGTTGATGAATATACCTCTGTATTTTATACTTGGAGACGATGAAGTGTAGTCGGCCGTAACACTTGCGTTAGGTTGGTATTTAACCGGGACATCAGCCCACCATACCCATGGATCTACACCCATAGCTCTCGATAGAGTTGTCACGCCGTAAGCAGTGCCTCGTCGGTCAGAGCCCGCTATTATGAGGTTTATGTTGCCTCTCTTGTCAGAAATAGTCTTGATCGTAAATCGTTCAGGAGAGTGCTTTATCTCGTCGACTTTGATTGCACCAATGTTTATTAGAGAGTCTATAATTGAAGAGTTACCGACAGTACCGATGATTATTGAATTCTTGTCGATACGATTACTATTGTTAATGACACGAGGAGCCTCTGCTGTTAGTTTTTCAATATCCTCTACAAGCATTCTTGTGGCTTTTGCTACTACAGTAAAGTCATTGCTGTCATAAATGATAGGGGAGCCTTTAATACCGAAAGCTCCAGTATTGTTTTCTGATCCGGAGTAAAATTCAAGTATCTCATTACTATATCCTGACACTTGGACGCTGCCTATCAAGGCGGCAGTCATCAGATATTTCATTTTCATTGTTATATGCCTTTTGCTATAGTTGAAGATGTGAAAGCATTATTCGATTTTGCAAAATTACTGCATTATATGTATTTATCCAAATAAAAAAGAAAAAATATGACGGGTTAAATATAGTGGGGAAACTATAAGATTAAAGGAAAGAAAAAAGTGATAGAAAATATAAATCATAAGTCGAAAAAATGTTCAATGAACTTTCTTGTTTCAGAATTGTTGCATGCTTGTTTCATGGTGTTTCACAAATGATATAATTATTTAATTGCGTGTAATATGCTTGTAATCAATATATTGCAAAAATATTCCCATAATGTTTCGAATGTTGCAAAAAAATGTGAAACAATTCAAAAAAACGTAACGTTATAGAGATAAAAGACAGAATTAATAACCCGGTTTTGCGAAAGCTGACCACAAAATATAAAGATTATGGCAACCAACAATTCATTCCGCAAAAATCTCCTCAATCTTCAGTCAAACTTAATGAGTTTCGCATATCAACTTACTTCTGACCGTGAGGCAGCTGCCGATCTTCTGCAGGATACTACTCTCAAGGCTCTTGACAACGAAGAGAAGTTTACCTCTGATGCCAACTTCAAGGGATGGGTAATGACCATCATGCGCAATATATTTATCAACAACTATAGAAGAAATGTACGTCAGGCTACTATCGTAGACACTACAGATGATCTTTACCACCTCAATACTTCTCAGGAATCAGCTCTTGAGACTCCGGAAGGAAGTCTCTCAGTGAAGGAAATAACCGCATTGATAAATACATTTGATGATGAGTTTCGCATTCCTTTCAATATGCACGTAGCAGGCTATAAATACAGTGAAATTGCTGAAGAACTCAATCTTCCTGTAGGAACAGTAAAAAGCCGCATTTTCTTCGCACGTAAGCGACTCCGCGAGCAGCTTGCAGATTTCGCCTATTGATTTCATACACACGGAAATGAATTGAATGCCTAAAATATATTAATACTTGAAATACACAATAAATACACAAATAGTGAGGCCTCTGGTTTTTCCAGAGGCCGCAATTTTTTTATGATATCAGTCATTTGGTCCAATTGCCTTGTAGTTTCCGCTTAGAAGCATAAATGAAAATAGACGGAGAAGCCCATCGTAATATGCATCAAAATATCCGTCATCATAAGGCTCATGTCTGGAGTCCCATAATCGCTGAGCAAATTCACGAGATTTTGGGTCGGTAGCAACCAGGGAAGCTGCTCCTAATGTACTGACAAGACCCACTGAATGGCGAAGTTTTTCATATTCACCTGCTGCCAATACTTTATCCACCTGACTTCCATCTATCTTGTATTGGTCTACAAAAGAATCAATCCCCTCATTATAGAAAAAATCTTGAATCTTGTCTGCATACTTTCGTTGCCAGTCAGCATCTGCTCCGCTCCATGCAAAGTCAATCGCAATATTTAGAGGCACTCTCCAAGAATCGAATCTAAAATCATCTCCGATTATGAATCGGCTCCCTCGTGGCGAACCGTCAAATGCAGTATAGTCGGAAGTCAGACCTGTGACCGTGTGTATGGCGTTATGAAGATATTTTCGACTTTGTTTGGCACAAGAGTTCCAGAATTGAGTTCGGCCGTCGTTTGCCCATTTTGCCCACACTTCATAGAAGGCCGGAATATGATAAGAAGGGTCTGTATAACTTCCTCCCCAAGGATCGGGCGTGAAGGTTATGAGCTTTTCCTCTACATTAATGAGAGGTGCCACACGGTCCATACCGGTTTTTTGCATAGACTTGTCAAGAATGTTGCGAGCTTCACCCAAATAGTCAATTTCGGCATTGTTGCCCCAACGGTTGGAGGCAAAGATTAGAGATGTGATGAAAAACAGTTCCCCGTCAGAGGCTGAACCATTTGCATTGCGTGTGCCATCAGTGTTGCAGCTCCAAGCGAAGTAGCCATCGTTGGGGCCATCATGATGTTGCATGTTCTTTTTAGCCCACCTCCAAAGTTTGTCGAATATATCTTTTTTGTCAAGTTGCACAGCTATCATCATTCCGTAAGACATTCCTTCCGTGCGGACATCATGATTTTTAATGTCAGTAATATAAGCAGTAGTGTCGCTATCTTCGAAATAAACCTTGTCAGGCCCATAGAAGACTCCTTCAAATATTTCGTTAAGTTTGTCGTTGATTCCCTTTTCAGAGTATCCTAAATCCTTAAAGTAATTTCTATATTCTCCTGTTTTCATACCGCCTGCCTCAAGAGGAAGTGCGTCAAAACCTATCCAGTCTACTTCAGCCTTGTCTCCTTTCGTAAATGTAACAATAATATCTGCAATGCCTTTGGGCGAATACACTACGGGAGCGGTTATATTCTTCCATTCTTTTGTTTGGGGGAGCGTCAGATCAGCAATAGCATTTCCCATTGCATCGCTAATTTTGATGCTGCATGCCTTATGGCTTTTAATCCTCAATGAAACTTCCTTTACAGGGCGGTCGCCAAAATTGACCCGATCATAACGCAGCCATGCACCTTTTTTGGAGAATTCCGCAGCCCATCCTTTGAAGGTGTCTTTCGGATCGATAAATTTCAGCTTTACTCCATCAGGACTTATGGCACTATATCTGTCTATCTGTATTCTTTTCCTTGCATCACTTATGCCAACTCCACGAAGTGTAGGAGTCACTTTATTAATAGTGCCGTCGGCATTGAAGCTGACGAGGTCTATTCTGGCACTGCGCCGTTTGTCCATTTCTGGAGAATAGTCATTATGATGATAAAAGAGATACCACTGACCATCATACTCAACGAGGGAGTGATGATTGGTCCAGCATCCTGTAGGGGATTCATCCATTATAATACCCTTGAATTCAAAAGGTCCGAAAGGATTATCTGCCATAGCGTAAGCAAGAGTCTCCGTATTCTCTTTCACCCAAGGAAACGTCAGGTAATAGAGTCCGTCTTTCTTGAATGCGAAAGGGCCTTCTTTGAAACCTTCCGGAAGCCCCTGAATCTTAACCGGCTCTGAGTCGAGTTCCATCATATTGTCTTTAAGCTTTGCCACAGAAAGGCCCATCCCACTCCAATAGATGTAGCTCGTTCCGTCATCGTCAACCAATACGCAAGGATCGATACCCATTACGCCTTTGATTGGGCGAGGCATTGCCATAAAAGGGCCTTCTGGAGCAGTTGCTATCGCTACTCCAATACCGAATCCTCTTTCCATATCCTTGGGCGAGGCAGGAAAATAGAAATAATATCTGCCATCTTTCTCAACACAGTCAGGAGCCCACATTGCATATGAATCAGGTTTCACCCAGGGGATTGAATTTTGAGTAAGAATAACTCCATGGTCGGTCCAGTCTACAAGATTATCAGAAGAAAACACGTGATAGTCTTCCATGCAAAACCACTCTTTCAACTCATCTATTGGGCTTGGAATGTCGTGGGAAGGATATAGGTACATCCTGTCGTTGAAGACTCTTGCGGTCGGGTCAGCTGTGAATTGATCGTGGATTATTGGGTTTTGTGCCAACAGACATGACGCTATGGATAGTAAACCGATTGAAAAGATTTTTTTCATTATTTCAACGTTTTCTGAAGTTCCATTTTGAGTTATCACTTGAGAAATCAAATTTTCCCAAAGAAGGGGTGCTGTCAGCAATAGATATAAGAGCTAATTCTTCATCACAACCCGGTATAGACTTAGGCATAATCCGATAAGTGCCGTCGATAAGCTGCTCTATACGCCATAATTGCTCGTCTGCTCCGGTGAAGTGCTCGACGGATGAAACTTCCTTTTCAGCAGTTGCACATAGCGCTCTATCTGTGCCTTCGATGGTGATCTTATAGTAGGGTGCCCCGAGATATCCACCGGCATCAGGCACTGCCGTCACTGTCCATTTCTGGTGAGGGCGAAACATATAGTCGCCAATCCTGACGTCGATATCTCCGGAGGGCCATGTGCCGATCACATCTTCAAGTTTTTGGTCGGGGAGTGGTTCAATAGGTTCGGTTTGAGGTTCCCAAAACCTGTGAAGTCCACCTTGCATCCTGATGAAGTCTACAGCAAGTTCAAGCCCGTAGCCACGACGTTCGGATTCTATTTCATATGTACCCTCTACAAATGGCTCGCCGGCAACAGGCCAATCATTTTTCCATAGCAACGGCAACACGGCAAGCACACTTCTGCCTCCCTGATCAAAATCTGCCTCATAATGAAGCGACATCTTTTCTACACCTTCATCTTCAATATATCTTCCGAAGTGGCCGGCTCCAGTGCGTCGGTTGCCGGATGAGGCAACCATTTTTCCACCACCTTCCAGCATATCACGCCCCATATTGTCAAGGTAGGGCCCTTTGACATTTCGTGATCGACCTACCACGATATTGTAGGTCGAGTTAGGTCCGTCGCAACAGGTGCCGTGAGTCCCGAGCAGATAATACCATCCATCCCGATAAAGCAAATCTGTGGCTTCGCAGTCGATAGCGATATTGATAGGCTCGTTTCCTTCCATACGGCCTCCCGTGGCAGGATCAAGTTCGACAAGACGAATGAATCCGAAATACGTGCCATAAGACAGCCATAGTCTGCCTGTAGTTGGATCCAACAGAAGCCCAGGGTCGATAGCATCACAGTCTTCATTTTCTTCCGAGTATGCCACTTCTATGGGTTGGCTATATTCAAAATCGGGGGAGTTGGGGTCAAGGGTCTTATTCCACATTGTCAGAACTTTACCGCTATGTCCACCGCCAAGACCTCCTCCGGTGGCGCTGTAAGCAACAAGATATCTGTCACCGATTTTTATCACATCAGGAGCAGCACCTCTTCCTGGCCTTACACCCCCTCTATTCCAATGGTATCCATCATCAGAAATAAGTCCTCCACCTCCGGTGCCGAATGTGTAGTATTTACCGTCACATTTCATTATGGTCGACGGATCATGTATGTAAGGTTCTCCTGTTTGTGCCTGGAGATTTACTGCTGTCAGACACATAAAAGTTGCTGGAAATAAAAAAAGTCTATTGAATTTCATGGTGTTATAAGTTACTTATAGTAAAGTTTGTGACAGGTTTTCCATCATCATTGATAAATCGAAGGCAGAAATCACTCATACCGGGTCCGTTGATTATGGCACCTCTTATAATGTTGCGTCCCTTTTTAAGAGTAAGGCGTTTTGACATACAGTCGTCCATCACCATTCTGCGGTCGCCGGAAAGAATTACGGCTTCCTCACCGTTGAGCCACCACATTGAGGCAGAATTAGAACCCACCGACATTCTCACATCCGGAATGTCCTCCTCGCAGTCAATTGCAGTCACTACCCAGAATAAAACTCCATAATATTGCTTTTCAAGACCTGAAGCAAATCTGAACAGCTTGACATTAAACATGTTGCTGTCAAGCGAATGCCATTTTAAGGTCTGTTTCCCAACTTTTACCTTCTGACCGACTTTGGGCCATATTGAAGACTGCCCGGGGAAATATTCAGTGTTGAATGCCTCTCTGAGGTAGCTATCGGTGAAGACCGTATTGCTTCTGTTTGGTTTATCGATAGGTTCAAGCATTAGCCATCTGCCTATAAATCCATCGGGATTTGGATTAGTGTATTCAGTCTTCGGACTTGAAAAATACGGTGTTAGGCAGTCTTCTGACTGTCCTTTGCCCAAAGCGTTAAAAGGAGCGGTAGTGATGCCACATGTCAGAAGGGCATATACGATGCCCCACTTGAATATTCTTTTTGTTTGCATCTTTTAGTTATTAAATTTAAGGTTGTAGTAATGTAAATAAGTCGAAACAACTTCATTCTTAAGCCTGAAACTATTCTTGTTTTACATGGACTGCAAAATTAACAAAAAATAATATACAGACAATGAAAATTCATAAAAAAAGATAAAATATATAATTTTATAGCCTAATATTGCTAAGAACAATTTATAATATTTGTATAATTTGTGTACTTTTATTAATTTTGTAGGAAATTATACATTAAAAGCAAATGAAAATACTCATAGCCGACGCAGGCGCGACAAAGACAGATTGGGTTAAACTCAAAATTGACGAAACCTCCGGAAATAAGGAAGAATATTATACAGGCATTGGAATAAGTCCGCTTCATCATGACACAGACATGATAGAGGAGGAACTTCGCTTAGTGCGTGCTTCACTTGGAGAATCATTTGACAGAATCCTTTTTTTCGGAGCCGGTATAGGCTCACCACTTATAGCTGGAAAGATGGAGGTGATACTGTCGGAAATGTTTTCTTGTCGAGATATCAAGGCTGATAGTGATATGGCGGGAGCTGCCAAGGCACTGCTTGGCACTGACCCTGGTATAGTCTGCATAATGGGCACGGGTAGCAATTCTTGCCATTACGATGGCGTTGCGATTGACCGAAAATCAGCATCTCTCGGATATCTGCTTGATGATGAAGGAGGTGGTGTGGCATTCAGCCGACGCTTGATAGCGGATGTGTTTAAAAAAATTGCTCCGGAGGATATCATTGAGGATTTTAACAAAGTATATTCATTGTCGGTAAGCGATGTCGTAGAGCATCTATATAGAAAACCATCACCTAATAGGTGGATCTCAGGATTCATGCCATTTATCGTAGATCACATATCTCATCCATATATTGAGAATCTTGTTGTCTCCCAGACTGAAAGATTTTTCAACAGGGAGTTTGCTTCTTATACTGAAGCTGAACTCAGAGAAGAAGGTATAGGATTTATTGGTTCGGTAGCAGATGAACTGAAGCCAATTATTGAGTCGGAGATGCTAAAGCGAGGATGGAAACTCAGGAAAATAGTCAGAAAACCTCTGGAATCCTTAATCAAACAAATTAAGAATATAGATTAAAATGAAGAATATCAGGATATTGATTTTGACAGCCACACTTATGGGAGGCGTAGCAATCTCTACTGCCCAAGTAGAAAATGATTCTACTGAACTCATTGAGTCGGGAGTCATGTATATGGATCCCTTATTCGAGTATCCGATGGCGCCGGAAGAGATATCTGGGTTCAGTGAAAAATGTAACTGGCTCGTAAATAACTTTTGGACTCCCCTTGACCTGAAGGTAAAAGAAGCTGTAGATCAAAATAAGCTCAATCATGCTTTCCAAGTGTATGCCACCACAATCCAATATGCGGATAAAAATGTTGTGACAACTGCCGTTGACAAGCTGATGAAAAACCTTCAGAAGAATCCGATGTTGACTTATCAGATGATAAAGGCTGCAGAAGAGACCATCTACGGACCACGGGCAGAAGTCTGGATTGATGAATTATATGCGCGCATGTTGAGTGCTGCCTTAGCAAACAAGAAGTTTCCTAAAACGAAGCGGGCCCGATATGAGCTGCAGTTAAAGCAGCTTGAAGGTTCGATGATAGGAAAGGAACCGGCAAGATTTGATTTTGTGCGACCTAACGGAGACTCAGCGCAATATTTCCCTATGTCGACTCCTACCATCATAATATTCGGGGATCCGGATTGCGATGATTGCCGAATGGGGAAACTCAGGATGCAATCGAGTGTAACTTTCAGTAAGGCAGTGACCGACGGAAAAATCAATGTGCTGTTCATAATTCCAGATGCGGAAGATGGATGGCAAGCTAAAGTAGCAGACTTCCCGAAGAACTGGACTGTAGGAGCTTCTGAAACAGTATCGGATATTTATGATATTCGCGAGATTCCGGAGATTTATGTGATAGGGTCTGATGGTAAAGTTGTCAACAAGCATATAGGTGTCATGGATGCGATGTCGAGTGCTTTGTCGCTTATAAACTAAGTATTTAATTATTTTCATACGATGGATAGAAAGAAAGTTCTTGGTTTTCCCAAAAAGGTCTATGTGACCACAACAGGCTACAGCTATACGCATCTTGGGCGTCTCTTTCTCCGACTTTTCGTAGGCATCATGCTCCTTCAGTTTGGAATCCGTCAAATTGGAGATTCCCAACTTCTTGCAAATACTTTTCCATCTGTGCTTGGAATGAGTTCAGAGACATCCTTGTGGACAATGATATGCATTGAGATAGGATGCAGCCTATTCATAATGGCTGGATTTCTTACAAGAATCATGCTTTTGCCTCCGTTTGTGGCCATGCTGTTTGGAGCTTACTATCTTATCCATGATGTGGCTACAAAGGCATCCTATCAATTGAGTTGGGAGCAGCCGGCTTATTTGCCGATTATGTTCCTTGGTATTTTTTTCTTCCTTATGCTGGTGGGACCGGGAAAGATTTCGATAGATTATTTTCTGTCGCTCCATTTGCTTCATACATCCAATCATAGTGAGGATGAGTTGGAAGAAGTGTGAAAAAATGTATTTTATAATATCGAAAAATATTTAATATATTGAAGATAGCTGTTTTAATATCGGGAGGAGTTGATAGTGCAGTAACTGTCGACAGGCTATATAAGCAGGGGCATGATCTCCACCTGTTCTATATCCGTATAAGCATGGATAATGGAGAAGGGGAGTGCACGGCTGAAGAAGATATTGAGATGTGTACATTGATAGCAAAGAAATATCAACTGCCCTTTAAAGTTGTGTCGCTTCATGAAGAATATTGGGAATATGTCATGGAGTATGCATTGCATACTGTCAAAGAAGGCCTCACACCTCATCCCGATATGATGTGTAACAAGATAATAAAGTTTGGCTTTTTTGAAGACCGTTGGGGAAAGGAATTCGACAAGACTGCTACCGGACACTATGCAAAGGTAGTGGAAAAAGATGGTAAATATTGGTTGGGGACGGCTCCTGATGAGGTCAAAGACCAGACAGATTTTCTTGCCCAGATCAGCTATGAGCAGCTGAGCCATTTGCTTTTTCCTCTTGGCGATATGACGAAGGAGGAAGTGAGGCAAGCGGCGCGCGAAGCAAATCTGCCTAATGCCACGAGAAAAGATAGCCAAGGAATATGTTTTTTAGGCAAGATAGATTATCGAGACTTCCTTGAGCGTAAACTGGGCACGAAGAAAGGTCCGGTGATAGAAATCGAGACTGGCAAAAAGATAGGTGAGCATAAAGGGTATTGGTTTTATACTATCGGGCAGCGAAAAGGACTAGGACTTGGTGGTGGGCCATGGTTTGTGGTCAGAAAGAATATCCGTGACAATGTGATATATGTCAGCCATGGATATGACACGAAACTCCAGTATGGCAAAGAAATATATATGGATGAGATGCATTGGATCTCAGAAGATCCATTCGAATCAGACTTGTTTGAAAAGACTTCAGCAGGAAGCATTGTCATAGCATTCAAGACAAGGCACACTCCGGAGTTTTCAAATGGAACACTGCGCAAGACCGACGATTCCCGATATATGATAGAATCAGATACTGACGTCCAAGGGATAGCTCCTGGTCAATATTCTATCATATACAGTCCCGATAGGAAAATTTGTCTTGGTTCCGGCATGATCACAAAGCGGTGACTTGGCGGAGAGTAACCGATCAATGGAAATCTAATATTGTCAGAAAATGGAAAATGAATTGGTACGACTCAAAATAGTCGGAATCACATACAATCAAATAGAAAACGGTATGTATGCCATGGTGCTTGAAGAAGAGGACGGGAGTCTACGTCTTCCAATCATCATTGGATATAATGAGGCTCAATCAATAGAGTGTATGCTTCAGAAAATAAAGACGCCACGCCCTTTGACGCATGAGCTCGTATCCAATATCATGGGTTCTTTTGGCATAGTGATGGAAACTGTTGTGATTAAGCAGCTTGAGAATGGAATTTTTACTGCAGATGTCACCATGCGCCAAGGAGAGAAATCTTACGTCATAGATGCTCGCTCCAGCGATGCGATTGCCCTTGCCATGCGAATGAATGCTCCGGTATTCACTACCAGAAAACTCCTTGAAAAGTGTGGCATAGACCGTGATTCTTTTGCTCCACGAAGTGTACAAATACAGAGCAGACAATCGATTCCTGCAAAGAAAGCAATCGAGAGGGTAAAAAATCCGGAGACTTTGCCTTTTCAGAATGAAAGCATAGAGACTTTAAGACGGATGATGGAGGAAGCCGTCAAGGTCGAGGATTACGAGAGAGCCGGAGAAATAAAGTTGGAAATTGACAGAAGGCACACCAGTGCAGATTA
>CAYNEZ010000042.1:0-20110 GCA_964396365.1 uncultured Sangeribacter sp.
AGTCTTGAGTCTTCAGTCTTCAGTCTTGAGTCTTGAGTCTTCAGTCTTCAGTCTTCAGTCTTTAGGCTTTAGGCTTCAGGTTTCAGGTTTCAGGTTTCATATAAAATAAAAAATAAGATTCCCCATTGAAGGGAATCTTAATTTTTAAGTATCTCAAGCCGGAGAGGGGGCTCTCGGTGAATGGTCCTTGTCTTAGATGATGCCTTGACCCATCATTGCATCAGCAACCTTGAGGAAGCCGGCGATGTTGGCACCCTTCATATAGTTGATGTAGCCATCGGGCTGAGTGCCGTGTTCTACACAAGCGTTGTGAATGTCGCTCATCATAGTGTGGAGACGATGGTCGACTTCTTCAGCACTCCACTGGAGGTGCTCAGCATCCTGGCTCATCTCAAGACCAGAAACACCTACACCACCTGCATTAACAGCCTTACCGGGGCAGTAGACAGTCTTGTTGGCAATGAACGCATCAATGGCTTCAGGAGTACAGCCCATGTTTGAAACCTCAGCACAGAGCTGAACGTTGTTAGCTATAAGTTGCTTAGCATCTTCACCATTAAGCTCGTTTTGAGTAGCGCAAGGAAGAGCAATGTCTACCTTCTGCTCCCAAGGTTTTTTGCCAGGGAAGAAAGTTGCTTCCGGGAACATCTCAACGTAGGGCTCTACGATATCGTTGCCAGTAGCACGGAGTTCGAGCAAATATTCAATCTTTTCGTCGTTGAGACCTTCAGGATCATATACATATCCATCAGGACCAGAGATAGTGACAACCTTAGCACCAAGAGCAGTAGCTTTCTTAGCCGCTCCCCAAGCTACATTGCCGAAACCGGAAATAGCGATAGTCTTGCCAGCGATATCTTCGCCCCAAATTTTCTTAAGTACGTTCTGCACGAAGTAGATGGCACCATATCCAGTAGCTTCCGGACGAAGGCGGCTACCTCCGAAGCTAACGCCTTTTCCAGTGAATGTACCGGTGTTCTCACGAGCGAGTTTCTTATACATACCATACATGTAGCCTACTTCACGACCACCTACACCTATATCGCCAGCGGGTACGTCACGATCCGGACCGAGATTACGCCATAGTTCGAGGATGAAAGCCTGGCAGAAACGCATAATCTCAGCGTCGCTCTTGCCACGCGGTGAGAAATCAGAACCACCCTTTGCGCCACCCATAGGAAGAGTGGTGAGAGCATTCTTGAAAGTCTGCTCAAAACCGAGGAACTTAAGGATAGAAAGATTTACACTTGCATGGAAACGGATACCACCCTTGTAAGGGCCAATAGCATTGTTGAACTGAACGCGATAGCCGATATTATTCTGGACTTCACCCTTATCGTCGACCCAAGTCACACGGAAAGTGAAAATGCGGTCGGGCTCCACCATACGCTCTATGATACGAGCTTTCTCATATTCAGGATGCTGATTGTAGACGTCTTCAACTGATAGGAGAACCTCCTTAACTGCCTGAAGGAATTCCTTTTCACCAGGGTGCTTAGCCTCAAGGCCAGCCATAATTTCATTGATGTTCATTCTGGTTATTGATTTATGAGTTTTAGTATATTAGTTTTAAGGTTTATAAGTGAGGTTGTTTAGACTTATCTACGAATTCAAATAAGGACTTAAACTTAAGATTCATTTTATAAGTTTAAACAACTTCAGTTTTAAGGGTAGAGAGTCTAAAACCCTAAACGGCTTAAAAGACCTGTCAAACTGTAAATGAAGTTGCGGAGAGATTTCGATTGCAAATATAAATCGTTTTTACCATTCCACCAAAGATTCCAACGATTTTTTTTGGAATTTTTCCACAAAAATGGCGAAATATGCTCTAAAACATATTTTAACCCATAAAAAAGTACGACTTCACATGAGCTGAACATGAGTTTGGTGAAGTTTGGTTAATTTCAATTTGATTATTTGCAGAATTTTGATTATATTTGCGCGTTTAAACTGCCGTACTCCCAATTTCCATGTAGGAAAACCCGAAGACGCATAAAAGATGAAAGCAAAAAAGAGATACCGTATAGCTATCGAAGACGAGTCGCGACTGAGACAAATCGTCTCTGTCAGTGTGTCGCCTGCAATGGTCTGGGGAGGAGTATTTGTCTCAGTAATTCTTCTAATATGCATCTCGACAATCTTGATAATGACCACTCCGATCAGGACACTATTGCCCGGATATCTCAAGAAAGGGGAACGAACGGAGGCAAAAGAGGGACTTATGAGAATCGACTCCATACGGCGCGCCTATACGATCAACAACATGTATCTCTCCAATATCCTGACAGTGCTTGACACAGAGCGCACGCCGACCGACAGTCTGCAGAAAGTCATGACACCCAATGAGCTTCCACCCGACTCCCTGCTTCCGGCATCGCCAAAAGAAATTGAGTTTATTACCAGGATGAAAGACCGTGAGCAATATAATGTCAGCATCCTTGCTCCCCTTGCAGCTGATCAGCTTCGAATCTACCCCGTGGCAGCCGGAGCGACATTTGCGGATCAGACACAAAATGCGACAAAAGCACGAGTGCTAACTCCAAAGGGGAGTCCGGTGTGTGCAGCTGCAGATGGACGTGTGCTTGCTATCCAAAATCCTGCACCAGAAGGAGGAAACGCAATAGTGATCCAACATGACAATGGCTTTGCATCAAGGTATTCTCACTTAGGGACTCCGGCAATAGCACCAGGAGCTCATGTAGACGGAGGGAGTGTCATAGCGCATGGCGCCACCGGAGGATCAATCGGGCCAGGATATTTTTTTATTGAAATGTGGTATGATGGAAATCCTGTGGAACCGGGGAAGATATTAACGATTAACGATTAACGATTAACGATTAATGATCAATGATCAAGGATTAATGATCAACGATCAACGATTGACTATTGACTATTGAAGATGACAATTTAGATAATATAAATGAGCAAGATTAAGAATATTGGAGTGTTAGGGTCTACCGGAAGTATCGGGACACAGACACTCGACATAATATCTGACTATCCGGAGCTTTTCCGGGCATCAGTGCTTACTGCCAGACGACAATGGCGTCTTTTGGCAGAGCAGTCTTTGAAATTCAAGCCAGACCTTGTAGTGATCGGAGATGAACAATACTATCCATCACTTAGGGATGCACTGAAAGGGAGCGGGATAGAAGTGGCTGCAGGAGCGAAAGCCATCGAAGAAGGAGCCGCCCACCCTGCAAGCGACACTGTCGTGACTGCAATGGTAGGCTACAGCGGACTGCTCCCCACCATATCAGCAATAAAAGGGGGCAAGACCATCGCCCTCTCGAATAAAGAGACCCTGGTGGTAGCCGGAGAGCTGATCACAGGGCTTTGCAAAAATTACGGAGTAGACATAGTGCCGGTAGACAGTGAACACTCAGCAATTTTCCAATGTCTCGTAGGAGAGAATCGAGACGAAATGAGAAAAATAATACTCACTGCAAGCGGAGGTCCATTCAGAAAGCTATCTAAAGAAGAGCTATCGTCTGTCACTCCCGCTGACGCGCTCAAGCATCCCAATTGGGACATGGGAGCCAAAGTGACCATCGACTCCGCATCGATGATGAACAAAGGCTTTGAGATGATAGAGGCCAGGTGGCTTTTCGATTGCCAGCCGGAACAGATAGAGGTGGCAGTGCATCCACAGTCGATAGTGCATTCGATGGTGGAATACAGAGACGGAAGCGTCAAGGCACAACTTGGAGTGCCGGATATGCATACACCAATTCGCTATGCCCTCTCCTATCCGACACGCCTTCACGCAGAAGCACGTCCGATGCGACTTGAAGACTACGCCACATTGACATTCGAACGTCCGGACATGGAAAAATTCCCTTTATTAGGGTATGCATTTGATGCAATCAGGGCAGGAGGCACAATGCCGTGCATCCTTAATGCCGCCAACGAGATAGCAGTCCAAGCTTTCCTGGAAAATAAAATTCGATTCACAGATATGCCTACTATAGCAAGGCATACTATGGAAAAAGCAACCTGGAATGCCATTCCTGATCTTGAGACGTTGATAACCACCAACGAGGAAGCCCGAAAAATTGCTGAAGAAGAGGTTTTAAAGATTTAAGTTTTAAGATTTAAGATTTAAGTTTTGAGATTTAAGATCTGAGAATTAAGATTTAAGATAAAGGCTAAATAAAACAGTTAACACTAAACTATAATCAATTTTGGAAACATTTTGGATAAAAGCTGCACAGCTTGTGCTTGCTCTCGCTATTCTGATCATAATACATGAATTCGGACATTTTCTTTTTGCCCGAATATTTGGCATCCGTGTAGAGAAATTTTATATATTTTTCGATCCATGGAAGGAACTCTTCAAGTGGAAACCCGGCAAATATATAGGAGGACTTGGCAAGCAGAAAGACTTGTCAAAAGAGCCTGTATGCGTGGAATGCGAAAACAAACAATGCTCTACAGAAGAGCATCAGAAAAAGTCAAAATTCTGGAGCGACACTGAGTACGGAATCGGATGGATTCCACTTGGAGGCTATTGCAAAATATCGGGGATGATCGACGAATCGATGGATACCGAACAGATGAAGCAACCTGCCAAGCCCTATGAATTCCGCAGCAAGCCGGCATGGCAACGACTCCTGGTCATGATAGCGGGAGTACTGTTCAATTTCCTCCTTGCCATCCTCATATATGCGGGAATAGTGTTTGCTACGGGAGAAAAATATGTGTCATTGCCTGATGCCGAGATGGGATTGGAATTCTCACAAGCTGCAAAAAATGCAGGATTCCAAAACGGTGATATTCCTATCGAGGCTGACGGAGAAAAGCTTGACGGACTCCCCACAGAGGCTCGCCTGAAAATAATGCAAGCCAAAGAAGTGAAAGTGCTTCGCAACGACAAAGTAGTGACTGTCGACCTACCAGAAAACTTCATCTTCGAACTTGACAAGGAGATGAAGAGCGACAGCGCCACCATCAACTTCTTCACATACAGAATACCCACACGCATCACCCAAGTCATGCCCGGCGAAGGAGCTGCAAAAGCCGGAGTTAAGGAAGGGGACCAAGTCATAGCTATCAACGGGACTCCTACCCCATCGCTGTCTGAGTTCCTATCCACACTGGCAGGGCACGCTGACGAAAAAGTGGATCTCACCATAGTGCGTTCGAAAGAAATAATCAACGACACCATCAACCTGCCGGTGACTCTTTCATCCAATTCAAAAATGGGGGTAGGCCTTGAAGTGGACCCATCCGCCTTCTTCAATGTAAAGGAAAAGAAATACAACATATTCACTTCCATACCGAGAGGCATCGAGATGGGAGTTGACAGGCTGACCAGCTATGCCAAGAGCATGAAGCTTGTCTTCACAAAAGAGGGAGCCAAATCAGTAGGTGGCTTCGGAGCTATCGGCAGCATATTTCCTGAATCATGGGACTGGATTGCATTCTGGAACATAGCAGCTTTCCTATCAGTGGCATTAGCCTTCATGAACATACTTCCTATTCCGGCACTTGACGGCGGACACGTACTTTTCCTTCTTTATGAAGTGATATTCAGACGCAAGCCCTCGGAAAAATTCATGGAGTATGCCCAAATGACAGGTATGTTCCTTCTGATAGCCTTACTCATATATGCCAACGGAATGGACATCGTAAGATTTTTCTTTAAATGATTAATCGTTTAGTTTATCCATCATGAGAGAAATAATATTAAAGAAAGGAAAAGAGGAAAGCATCTTGCGACATCATCCGTGGGTGTTTTCCGGCGCGATAGCAAAGCTGCCTGACGGACTTGAAGAAGGAGATTTGGCAGTGGTGAAAGGGGCGGACGGAAGAGTACTTGGCATCGGACACTATCAGATTGGGTCGATCGCAGTGCGTCTTCTTGAATTCGGAACAGACACCCTTCCAGACGACTTCTTCGACAAAAGACTTGAGGCAGCCTTCCGGCTTCGCCAGACACTCGGACTAATCAGGGAAGACAATAATTGCTTCAGACTTGTGCATGGAGAAGGAGACTTTCTCCCCGGGCTCGTAATCGACATATATGGAGATACGGCTGTGCTTCAAGCTCACAGTCCGGGCATGCATTTCGAACGCCGCAGAATAGCAGAGGCCCTCATAGCACTGCCGGATGCACGTATCAGGAACGTCTACTATAAAAGTGAGACCACACTTCCTTACAAAGCCAATCTTGACCCAGAGAATGAATATCTTGTAGGAGGCTATGAAGGGAACATAGCAATTGAAAACGGGCTGCAGTTCAATATCGACTGGCTACGCGGGCAAAAGACAGGATTCTTTGTTGACCAGCGAGAAAACCGTGCACTGCTTGAGAAATTTGCCAAAAGAAGGAAAGTGCTCAATATGTTCTGCTATACGGGAGGATTTTCCGTATATGCCATGAGAGGTGGCGCCAAGAGTGTAGTGTCAGTAGATTCGTCGGCAAAGGCAGCCGCCCTCACAGATGCAAACATAGAGTTGAATTTTCCGGGAGATCCTCGACATAAGACATATGCAGTGGATGCCTTCAAATATCTCAACGATATGCCAGACAAGGAATACGACCTGATAATTCTTGACCCTCCTGCCTTTGCCAAGCATAGGTCGGCACTAAAGAATGGCTTGATCGGATATAGAAAACTCAATACAAAGGCTTTTGAAAAGATCAAATCAGGAGGTGTACTCTTCACTTTTTCATGCTCACAGGTAGTGACACGCGAAGCATTCCGGCTTGCAGTATTCAGCGCTGCAGCCAAGACCGGGAGAAAAGTGAGGATATTACATCAGTTGACCCAGCCTGCCGACCATCCTATCGACATCTCACACCCTGAGGGAGAATATCTGAAGGGGCTGGTGCTTTATGTGGAATAGGAAGCCAAAGAGGCTATTTTGTCCACGCAATATCAGTAGCTTTTGAAAACTAACTATAACTATTATATGAATAATTTCAAAATGATTGTGGCCGGGGGAGCGTTGCTTCTCGGGTCGATGACAACAATGGCAAAAGAAAATCCGAATTTTGACTATAAGGTAGACCGTTTTGCGGATATTGAGGTGCTACGTTATGAGGTCCCTGGATTTGACCAACTGACACTCCAACAAAAAGAGATGCTCTACTACCTGTCAGAGGCAGCCCAATGGGGACGCGACATCATATGGGACCAAAACGGGGCGCAAAATCTCAAGCTTCGCCGTATCCTTGAGAAGATCTACCAGAAATATTCCGGAGACCGAAACTCCAAAGACTGGAAAGCATTCGAGAAATATATTAAACAAGTATGGTTTGGCAATGGCCCGCACCATCATTACTCCAACGACAAGTTCACGCCCGAATTTTCGGAAGCCTTTTTCGCGGAGCAAGTTGGAGGACTCTGCAAACATTGCGTAGGAGCAGCCGACGACAAGGAACGTGATGCCATAGTTGCAGAAATCACCAAATATATATTTGACCCTACATATATGCCAAAGAAAGTGAGTCTTGACTCCACCGGTGATGTAGTGGTCAATTCGAGCGTCAACATGTATGACGGCGTCACCCAGGAGGAAGTGGAGGCATACTTTGCAGCCAAGAAAAAGCCAAATGATCCTACCCCGATCTCATATGGACTCAACTCCAAGCTTGTCAAAGACAAGGATGGCAACATCAAAGAAGAGAAATATTATCTCAACGGGCTTTATGGGGATGCAATCCGCAACATCATCTATTGGCTTGATAAAGCAAAGGGAGTAGCTGAAAACGAAGCCCAGAAAGCATATATCACAAAGTTGATCGATTACTACATAACAGGAGATCTGAAACTTTTTGATGAATATTCAATTTTATGGGCAGAAGATACCAATTCAGACGTAGACTTCGTCAATGGATTTATCGAAAGCTACAATGACCCATTGGGAATGACCGGAAGTTGGGAAAGTTATGTCAACTTCCGTAACCGGGAAAGCACCAAGCGCACAAAAATAATATCAGACAATGCCCAATGGTTTGAAGACAATGCTCCGATTGATCCTCAATACCGCAAGCCCAAAGTGAAGGGAATATCAGCCAAGGCAATCAATGCAGTGATGCTTGCCGGAGATGCATATCCAGCAACCGCCATAGGCATCAATCTCCCAAATGCAGACTGGATCCGCGCCCAGCATGGAAGCAAGTCAGTGACAATAGAAAACATCACTGAGGCTTATGCAGAGGCAAGCAAGGGAAATGGATTCAGGGAGGAGTTCGTCATAGACACACCTACTCGCGAACTGATGGACAAATATCTCTATCAGACAGATATGCTGCATACCGACCTTCATGAATGTCTTGGTCACGCCTCAGGGCAACTTGCTCCAGGCACAGACCCGGATGCTCTTAAGGAAAATGGATCGACCCTTGAAGAAGCCCGAGCAGACCTCTTTGCGCTCTATTACCTTGCAGATCCAAAGCTAATAGAGCTTGGCATCCTTTCCGATCCTGATGCCTATAAGGCTGAATACTATCAGCAGATGATGAATGGCCTTATGACCCAGCTCAACCGTATTGAACTTGGCAACGATATAGAAGAGGCCCATATGCGCGACCGCCAACTGATAGCAGCATGGACCCTTGACCATGCAAAGAAATCGAAGGCAGTTGAGCTTGTGAAGAGGGGGGGCAAGACCTATCTCAAGATCAACGACTACAAGGAATTGCGCAATCTTTTTGGCCAGCTTCTAAAAGAGATACAGCGCATCAAGTCAACCGGAGATTATAAGGCAGGCAACGACTTGATTCAGAAGTATGCAGTGAAGATTGATCCGAAGCTCCATAAGGAAGTGCTCCAAAGATTCTCCACTCTCGACATTCCTCCCTACCGAGGATTTGTCAATCCGGTATATGTGCCCGAATATGACAAAGATGGAAACATCACAGATGTCAAGATCACATACAATGAGAGCTATCCTGAACAGATGCTCCGCCTGAGCCGCAATTATTCAGCTCTTGGGAAATAAAGGGCTCTGAGAATGGATAAAACCACACAAGAAAGCATCATCGCTGCCATACGCAAGGATTTTTTTGCATTGCGCAACGGCATGATTGCCGACACACTAAGAAAGGGGGGGCTGGGCCAGAAGTATATCTTCGGGCTCCAGTTGCCCCAGCTAAAAGAAACAGCTGCAAGATTCCGTCCGGAAAATGATGATGATGCATCAGCAATAGCACGTGCATTATGGGGCGACAAAGAATGCCGGGAAGCCCGGCTGCTTGCTTGCCATCTAATGCCTCCGAGGATGATGCCAAAGGAAGAGGCTACCAACTGGAGTGATGATGTAGCCACAAGAGAGGAAGCCGACATCCTTGCATTCAAACTTCTCAGATATCATCCTGACGCCGGAGAAATAGCCGAAAAACTCTCTCAATCAGACGACCTACTAAAAAAATATACAGCTGCCGCCATACAGCGGTTTTTATGACAAAAAACTGAAATATCATGAGACTTAGCATCAAAACAACGTTGCTTGCCACACTCGGAGCTGCAATGGCCTTATTGGGGGCTCAAGATATTAATGCAGCCAATGTAAAGACAACGACAGACGTGAAGGAGCCGGGCAAGTTTGAAGCCGGTAAAGGCACATTCCTTCTGAACGGGGAACCATTTGTGGTAAAAGCCGCAGAACTTCACTATCCCCGTATTCCAAGACCATATTGGGACCAAAGAATCAAACTCTGCAAGGCCCTCGGAATGAATACAATCTGCCTCTATACATTCTGGAACTCACATGAACCCAAGGAAGGAGAGTTTGACTTTACAGGACAAAACGACCTCCGGGAATTCATCAAACTATGTGAAGAGAACGAAATGAAAGTAATCCTTCGACCCGGACCTTACGTTTGTGCCGAATGGGAAATGGGTGGACTCCCTTGGTGGCTGCTAAAGAAAAAGGACATCAAGCTACGAGAAAATGACCCATATTTCCTGGAACGTGTCGATAAATTCCAGAAAGCAGTAGCTGACCAAGTCGGCGACCTTACAATAGCAGATGGAGGACCGATCATCATGGTGCAAGTTGAGAACGAATATGGCTCGTATGGCACTGACAAACCCTATGTAGCCAATATCCGCGACATGCTTCGCAAGAATTTTGGTGACAATGTCACGCTATTCCAGTGTGACTGGTCGTCAAATTTCACAAACAACGGCCTTGACGACCTCATATGGACTATGAATTTCGGCACCGGTGCCAATATCGACCAGCAATTTGAAAAACTTAAGGAACTGCGTCCGGAAAGCCCACTGATGTGTTCAGAATTTTGGAGCGGATGGTTTGACAAATGGGGTGCCAATCATGAGACACGTCCTTCAGAAGACATGATAGCAGGCATCGATGAAATGCTCTCAAAAGGAATATCTTTCAGCCTCTATATGACTCATGGAGGCACCAACTGGGGACACTGGGCGGGAGCCAACTCACCAGGGTTTGCACCAGACGTCACATCCTATGACTATGATGCGCCTATAAGCGAAAGCGGCCAGATCACTCCGAAATATATGGATCTGCGCAATACCCTTGCCAAATATTATGATGGAAAGAAAATGCCCAACATCCCTGCGACCATCAAGCCTATCGAAATCAAGGAATTCCAATTTGAATCCGTAGCACCGATATTTGCCAACCTTCCCAAGGGAAAGAAGACCAGAGACATCAAAACTATGGAAGAATTCGACCAGGGTTTTGGAAGCATTCTTTACCGCACTACCCTACCGGAACTTAAGAACGGCGGAGTACTCACCATCAATGAACCGCATGACTATGTACAGGTGTTTGTGAACGATAAGTATATCGGCACCCTCGACCGCCGGATGGGAGAAAAGAGCCTGATGCTACCTGCATGCCCGAAAAATGCACAGCTTGACATCCTCGTAGAGGCAATGGGACGAATAAACTTCGGACGCGCTATCAAGGATTTCAAGGGCATAACAGATAATGTGACTGTGACTGAAGACCGTAATGGATACTCTTTCACATGCGACCTGAAAAATTGGGAAGTATTCAATCTTGAAGACACTGAAGAGTATTATGAATCGATGGAATTCTTGCCCATCGGCTCTTTTACTCCCGGAGAAGACGGAAGGTTGCCAAGAGGAGTATACAAGGGCACATTCAACGTAAGCAAGCCATCTGACACTTTCTTAGACTTTGAGACGTGGGGCAAAGGGCTCGTCTATGTCAACGGTCATCCTCTTGGCCGTATCTGGGACATTGGACCACAACAGACACTCTATATGCCCGGATGCTGGCTTAAGAAGGGAGAAAATGAAATTATGGTGTTTGATATTGTTGGACCGAAAGAAGCGAAATCAGCAGGTCTTAAAGAGCCAAAACTTGACAATCTTCAGGTGAAGAAACCCACCACTCACCGGGCAGAGGGAGAAGAGTTAAATTTGAATGGCGAGACACCCGTCTTGGAAGGCACATTCGAATCAGGCAATGGATGGCAAGAATTCAAATTCACAACCCCTGCAGAAGGACGCTGGCTTTGCCTGGAGGCTGTCAACTCCATAAATGGGAAAGAGGTAGCTTCTATCGCGGAATTCTATGTACTCGATGAGGAAGGAAATCGTCTGTCACGTGAGCCTTGGACAGTCTACTATGCAGACAGCGAGGACACGAAACGCAACAACAGGGCTGCTGACAAGGTGTTTGACCTTCAAGAATCCACCTACTGGAGCACAAAGAAAGGGGATCCTTTCCCGCACTATATTGTCATCGACCTTGGAAGTGACAAGAAAATATCCGGCATACAGTATCTGCCACGCATGGAAAGTGACGTGCCTGGAGGAATAAAAGACTTCAAGGTATATGTAAGCGAGAAAGCTTTCAATAAATAAAGTATTTTAGTTACATTTACATTAATATAAAAAATCGCTCGAAATCGGGCGATTTTTTTGTGCATTTCAAATTCATTTTAGTAGGATATCAGGGAGAAGCGATTGCCAGGGAGTCGCTGGATTATTCCGTCGAATTCCATTTCTCCGAGAGATGCCATGAGATCATGGATTGGAAGACCGGTGCGTTCCCGTAAGGCATCAACCGGCATTGGCTCTTGGGCGAAGCGCAATGCATCATAAACAAGTTTTTCCTTACCTTCAAGTTCCGGAAACAGATCGCATTTTTTCGAAACTACAGCCTTAATGGATTTAGGCTGCCATCCAAGCATTGACATGATCTCTGCAGCGGAACCAGCCATCAAAGCCTTTTGACTTCTAATGAGCCTATTGCATCCGGCACTCATCTCATCACCGATTCTTCCAGGCAAAGCAAATAGTTCACGACCATAAGATGATGCGACCGCTGCAGTAGACATGGCACCCCCTTTATCAGCAGACTCTGCAACAAGCACAGCATCAGTCATAGTCGCTACAATACGATTTCTTTCAAGGAAACGACTTCTGTAAGGAGTCACTCCCGAAGGATACTCAGATACAATTGCACCACCTGAAGCAACAATTCGACGAGCGAGATCTCGATTAACAGCCGGATATATGATGTTGAGACCATGGGCAACCACTGCAACCGTAGGCAAAGATGATTTCAAGGCAGCTTCATGAGCAGCAGAATCAATTCCAAGTGCAAGTCCGCTCACAATCACAAGCTCCGGGAAGTAGGGCGCCAAATCTTCCACCAGACTTCCGACATACCTGATCCCATAAGCAGTGGAATGGCGGGTACCGACTATACTCATCATATTATCAGCATCAAGATTGGCACTTCCAAGCCGATAGAGAGTCATCGGAGCGCGATCGATATCAATCAAGCGAGACGGATAGTCATCATCTGTAAGGGAAAAAGAAACTATTCCGTGTTTTTTCATAAAATCAGCTTCTTTCCTCGCTTTGAAAAGGGCTTCCTCTCGCACCATCTTATCAATAAAAGGGGCGTTCTTCACCTCCATCCTACCGGATAGCTCAATTTGGGAGGCAGAGAAGAACTCTTCCGGAGTGACACCAACTTTCTCCATATGACGCACCAAAGCAGCGTCCATGCCAGGCACGAACGACAAAGCCATACCGAGAAACCTATGAGAGTCCACTGTCAGTTGATATATTTAGCAAATATCTTTGCCAACTCGTCGCCACGAGACAACTTACCGTTTTTCAACACGACGACGTTGACCAGACCCTGGCAGACGAGTTCTCCACCGGGACGCATTATATCTTGATGAAATATGAATCTTGGACCCTTTCTTTCAAGTCGGAGACAAGAGAGAAATGTCTCATTTCCACGAAGGGATGAAATATATTCAATCTCAACCTTTCTGACCACAGCATCGATACCTTGATTATGCATCTCTACGAATGAAAGGCCGGCATCACTGCAGAATTTATGGCGAGTGTGTTCCATATAGTGAAGATAGTTGGCATTGTTGACTATCTGCTCACAGTCAAGTTCATAGTCACGCACCTCCATCTCCATGATGAAGCAATACTTACGGTTTGTATTCTTTAGTATTCTCATTATCTTGGCACAAAAAGTATACTTAAAGCTGAATCCTTTAAGAAAATGACTTGATACTTAGAAGAAGTCTTGGTTCTGACAATATTTGAATCGAAAAAAGATAGTCGCCCGGATTCAATCCAGGTCTTCCCGACCTCTATCGGATCATCTTGATTGGCTGGACGATAGATACGGAGAAGATATCCTGATGGCCTGCGTTCGACAGTATGGTGCAAAAGATTTGCAACCATTTCAGAAGCAAACATATAATTGACAAAAATGAAGAAAGCCGTAGTCGGCACGACCGTGAGGCAAACAATCAGACCGAGGATAAGATATCTTAAATCAACGAAACATCCAATTCCGATGAAAAAGAGACCTAACGAAAATATTATCCATAACACCCAACCGGTGGAAGGAGTGCATACAAGAGTCTTGAAAATTGTGTTTCGACTTACGGTAAAAGGTTGAGGAGTTTCCATGGCATATCACCGGGGTTTCATATGATTCGATTCCCGAAATTTCTGATAAATTAATAGATTTTGTTTAGGTATTGTCTGAAGGTATCCCGTCCCCAGAGGATTGCGGAGACGTGAGAGGTCGATATATTTATCTCCGTTGCCGTAATGCTTTGGGAAAACTTCGTCACGGCGTTTTTTTGAGATGTCGGAAGCTTTAGAGTGTCCATTAGATTGTATACCCCTGAGATCAGGATCAATCCCATCAGGGCCTTCTGTCACGGGATAAATATCGGCACATGGAGGATAACCGAGTCCGGTCCACATGACATATTCCTTACCTGCGTCTTTAGGGATTTCTTTGCAAGACGGAACACATCCTTCTATAACGATAGTAGCACAAGATTTATATCGAGGGATGAAATCCTGGTCAATAATCCACCCTTCGCCGACACCATCAGCCATATCCTTATCAAACAAACTATGATAGAATGTCCTGGAAAGAGTCTCTGTTAGGAACTCAGGGGTTATATCCTTTTTTTCAGCCGCCGGCCGCAAATGATGCAGGGCATTGGCTTCCCTTACGAACCCATAACCTTCATTCGGACGCCCACAATGACTATAGTTTGTACGGACAAGCATATGCTCCGGAGAGTCAGCAAGATCAATCCTGATATATGAGTGATTGTTAGTCTCAAAATAAGCGCCATTTCCAGAAGCGTCAATCACACCGAAATTAGCTTCAACACCCATAGGCCTGGGAAGAGAATCAAGAAGATGGGCAAAGTCATCGACAGTGGTGCAAGTACGCAAAGCTTTACTCATCACAAAACCTTCTTTGTCCATATCTTTCTCCGGGACTTTGTCGTCTTTAAGATTGTAGGAAGCAGTGTTCATAATAGCGAAACCCTCGCTATTGAATCCGGTCCAGCATTCCCTCAATTTTTTGTCGGAAGCATTAAAAAGCCCAGTATATCCAAATCCTTCAGGACCGGGAGCTACGTACTCTACCTTATTGTCAATTGAAGATGTGTCACGGTGTTTCCAAAGCATCGGACGCCCATAAGGACTGAGTTCAGCACCTATGATTGCACTCGTACAGGCAACAGCCGAAGCAAAGACTCCGACCATCAAACAAATCAATATGCAAATGCGTTGTTTCATTGGTGCGAAGATAATAAAAAAAAAACTAAGCACCAAATAAGTAAGTAAAAAATTAAGTTACTAACAACTATAAAATCAAAAGAAATGGAAATTGTGCCCAAAGACCCGGCTATGTTGATGAGTTTTGTCAACATGAAGATGCGTGATGAATTCCGCACGCTTGAAGACCTATGTGCATATTACGGACTTAAGGAGACTGAATTGAAGTCAGAACTTGAGGCCGCAGGCTTTGATTGGATGCCAGACATTCGCCAATTTCGTTAAAAAAAATTTTAGTAATGTTAAAAAGACATAGTCAAGCCAACCATTTGGCATATGAATATGTTAGATTTATACAAAAAGCAATATGGCGAAGCATTCCGGTTTCGTGAGAAAGTGAGAATGCGGTTTTAAGTTTAGTTAGATATAGTTTATAGTGGAATCGTGAGGGAGAGTCGCTGAGTTAGCGGCTCTCCTTTTGTGTCATTACTAAGGCCCCGACTCATAAAAAATGGGGGTCGAGGCCTAAAATCAACAAAAAAAGGATTCCTACAGTAGCAGGAATCCAATAAGTATCACTATCAAGCAGACAATGTATAGAATGATCGGCAAAGCTTTAGGAAAGTGTTGCTGTTCAAGATCCGGCAAATTTTCCTTTGTCAGCTTAATGCCCGACTTTCTTACAAGATTTCTTGCCATCGGAGGAAGCTGGTTGAGAAGCCTTTCCTGTTCTTCTTCATCCAAAACCTTGAGTTGCATCGGATCGGAGAAACCTGCCTGCTTCTGTGAAGGCAAGGTGCCCGAAAGGCGCTGGCGGAAATATCTACAAATATCCGGCACATCAGAAGCCAGGGTCCAATCAGGCATACCCTTACACCAAACATAAGTGTCGGGACGAACACCTTCCCTGACCATGTCTTCCAGCTCCATCGGGCCATATTGACGCCCGTCGATCATTGCAAAATACTTCATCTTATACTTAATTGATCAATGAAGCAATAGAGAAAACCTTTAGTATAGAGAGCACATTGACAATAAGGCCCAGACCTGAAAGCACAAATGAAACGATGCAAAGAGTCTTACATGTAGACCAAGCATTTTGCGCCGTGAAATTGTCGCCATATCTCATTGCATTCTCTGCCTTGGAAGCATTGGAAATAGCAAACACTCCCACTATTCCCCCAATACAAGAGAACAGGAACCCTACTATAGTAGCCACGATAGCAAGAGTCTTCCAGTTGACCGGAGGATTTGTATATCCAAGATTCTGATTGGAAGGATTATATGTGCCATACTGTGGTTGCTTATATTGCTCGGCAGCAGGTTGCTGTGGCTGAGCATATGCCCCAAATGCTGACTCATTCTCGTCAATACGGGTGCGATTGGCAAGAAGCGGAGCGAGTTCAGGAACGTTGTCTGCCCTGGTCCAGTCTGACATGCCAGCGGTCCAAACCAAAGTGGATGGTTCGATACCTCTTTCTGCAAGTTGGGTCATGGACAGGGGACCCACACGGTTGTCCCCCGCCACAATATAATATTCCTTCTCCATTATCACAAGTTTTTGCCGTGACAATTCTTATACTTCTTTCCGCTACCGCAAGGACAAGGATCATTGCGTCCCACTTTAGGCTGAGCCTTCATCGGCTGGCGAGGTTGCTGCTGCTGGCGATTAACACTCTGTGCAGCCTGGCGCTGGGCATTTTCACCTTCATAGGTCTCCCTGGTAGTAGAATAGTTTGCATATGGATTTGATCCGGCGGGTGCTCCATATTCCTGACGAATCTCCTGAGTACGGGAATATGTCGCAGCCTGAGCATTCCGATGAGCCTGCATAGCGCGAGATTGCGCTTCACGAGCTTGTTCGGCTTGTGCCTTTGCTTGAGCCTGCGCCTGCTGAGCAGCTATTTGAGCCTCACGCATAGCCTTAGCCTCCTCATAGTCAGGAGCAGCAAGTTTGCCACGCATAAGGGTAGCGACAGCCTTAGAGTTCATTTCCTCAAGCATATTCTTCCAGAGGCCATAAGCTTCGAGTTTATAGATCACGAGAGGATCCTTCTGCTCATAGCTTGCATTCTGCACAGACTTGCGAAGCTCATCGAGCTCACGAAGTTGCTCTTGCCAAGAATTGTCAATAGCCTGAAGGAGGACAGCTTTCTCCCATCCTTTCACTATAGGACGGCACTCATTGTCATATGCCTCCTTAAGATCACAACGGATGTTGTAGAAACGGCGACCATCAGTGACGGGGACTCCCACCACTCCAGAAGCACCGCGCTCCTCTACAAATTCCTTTATATAAGGCATAGCGGCAGCCGCAATCTTATCACGATTGCGATAATATGTAGAGAGTGCTTCATCGGCAAGGCGATTAGTGATCTCTTTCTTATCAGTCTTACGGTATTCTTCCTCTGTGAAGGGGGAATCAATCGCAAGGGTCTTGCGCACTTCCATAGTGAAATCGCCATAGTCATAATTCATGTCGGCAATGCTCTGGGCAGTATCATAAATCATATTTGCTATGTCGGTGCCAATACGCTCACCCTTGAGAGCATTCTGTCGCTTGCTGTAGATAGCAGTACGCTGAGCATTCATCACGTCGTCATATTCTACGAGGCGCTTACGGATGCCAAAGTTATTCTCCTCTACCCTCTTCTGAGCCTTTTCAATTGAAGAAGTGAGCATCTTTGACTCAAGCATTTCCCCTTCTTCAAAGCCCATCTTGTCGAGCATCTTGAAAATGCGTTCACCGGCGAAGAGACGCATAAGGTTATCTTCAAACGAAACAAAGAATACAGAGCTACCGGGGTCACCCTGACGACCGGCACGACCACGGAGCTGGCGGTCGACGCGACGTGATTCATGACGTTCAGTACCGATGATGGCCAAGCCACCCGCCTCCTTTACTTCAGGCGGAAGCTTGATGTCGGTACCACGACCTGCCATATTGGTAGCGATGGTGACGGTGCCTTTCTTACCAGCCTGAGCCACAATGTCCGCTTCCTTTTGGTGGAGTTTGGCATTGAGGACCTGATGAGGTATCTTGCGCAGTTGGAGCATACGGCTGAGGAGCTCAGAAATCTCTACAGAAGTAGTGCCGACGAGAACCGGGCGTCCCTGTGACACCATATCTTCCACTTCCTTGATGACAGCATTGTATTTATCCTTCTTCGTGCGATAGACACGGTCTTTTTGGTCGTTACGGATTACCGGGCGGTTGGTAGGTATCTCCACGACCTCCATCTTGTAGATATCATAGAATTCGCCAGCCTCTGTCATAGCAGTACCGGTCATACCAGCAAGCTTACGATACATACGGAAGTAGTTCTGCAACGTAATCGTGGCATAAGTCTGGGTAGCAGCTTCCACCTTAACACCCTCCTTAGCCTCAATAGCCTGATGGAGACCGTCGGAATAGCGACGTCCTTCCATAATACGGCCAGTCTGCTCATCGACAATCTTGATCTTATTATCATCGATCACATATTCGATATCCTTATCGAATAGAGTATACGCCTTCAGAAGCTGGTTGACCGTATGCACACGTTCAGACTTCACGCTATATTCCTGAAGAAGGTCATCCTTACGCTGATGTTTCTCCTCATCGGTGCCATCCATATTGTCAACTTCAGAAAGCTGGGTTGTGATATCGGGAAGCACAAAGAAGTGAGGGTCTTGAGTAGTATCTGTCAGCACCTGGATACCCTTGTCGGTAAGCTCTATACTATGATTTTTCTCATCAACCACAAAGTAGAGAGGCTCCACTGCAAAAGGCATCTCACGGTTGTTGTCCTGCATATATTTCTCTTCAGTCTTCAGAAGGATCGGCTTGATACCTTCCTCGCTGAGATAGCGGATGAGAGGGCCATGCTTCGGAAGACTCTTGTAGACACGGAAAAGGGCAAGGCCTCCATCTTCGAGAAGTTCCTGAGCCGTAAGCGGCTTAGCTCCATCTCCTTTATCAAATTTCTTAATCTTTTCCGGATCACCACTCATAGCAGCAGCAATCTTATCCTTTGCTTCAAGAAGGAGAGCCTGAGCCTGCTTGCGCTGTGCATTGACCACTTTCTCGACATTAGGCTTGAACTCATTGAACATCTGATCGTCGCCCTTTGGTATCGGGCCGGAAATGATCAGAGGCGTACGAGCATCGTCAATAAGGACGGAGTCCGTCTCATCGACAATAGCATAGTAATGATCATCACGCTGTACAAGGTCGGTGATCTGAGTGGCCATATTGTCGCGCAGATAGTCAAAACCGAACTCATTATTCGTTCCGAAAGTGATATCGCTACGATATGCCTTACGACGTTCCTCGGAGTTAGCTTCAGTCTTGTCGATACATGCTACAGAGAGACCATGGAACATATAAAGCGGCCCCATCCATTCGGAGTCACGCTTGGCAAGGTAGTCGTTGACAGTCACCACATGGACACCTTCACCAGTCAGCGCATTAAGGAATACCGGGAGGGTAGCCACAAGAGTCTTACCTTCACCGGTAGCCATTTCGGCAATATTATTTGAAGTCTTGTCGCCCTGAAGCACACCGTGAAGCACCATGCCGCCGATAAGCTGAACATCATAGTGCACCATATCCCACTTCAGTTCATTTCCACCAGCAATCCACGAAGTCTTATAGATAGCCTTGTCGCCATCAATGGTGATGAAATCCTTACCTTCAGCGGCAAGAGTACGGTCGAAATCGTCGGCTGTCACTTCAACAGTATCGTTGGTGGCAAACCTACGAGCAGTCTCCTTAATTACAGCAAAGACTTCCGGAAGAGCAGCGTCAAGCTTATGAGCATACATCTTGTACATGTCTTCCTTAAGACTGTCGATTTCCTTCCAAAGAGGTTCGCGCTTATCAAAATCTATAGTTTCGATTTTTGCGCGAATATCGGCCATCTTATCCTTATAGGTCTTTGCCTCACCGCGGATATCGTCGCGGATCACGTTAATTCTATCGCGTAGTTCATCATTTGAGATGTCGCGTATCTGCTCGGAAATCGGATTGATTTCCTTTTGAAGACGATTCCAGAGAGGACGCACTGCACGTTCGCTCTGGTCGCCGAAAA